>CAZQZX010000052.1:0-31956 GCA_964597885.1 uncultured Planctomycetota bacterium | reverse complement strand
GGATTGCAACAGCAACGGCATCCCGGATGACTGCGACATCGCGAGCGGATTCAGCCTGGACTGCAACCTGAACGGCGTTCCCGACGACTGCGATCTGGCCTCGGGCGCGAGCCTCGACTGCAACAGCAACGGCATCCCCGACGAGTGCGATCTCGCGAGTGGGTTCAGCCAGGACTGCAACAGCAACGGCATCCCCGACGAGTGCGACATCGCGAGTGGGTTCTCCGAGGACTGCAACAGCAACGGCATCCCCGACGAGTGCGACATCACGAGCGGGTTCAGCCAGGACTGCAACGGCAACAACATCCCGGACGAATGCGATATCGCGAGCGGCTTCTCGGAAGATTGCAACGGCAACAACATTCCGGATGACTGCGACATCGCGAGCGGGTTCTCCGAGGATTGCAACAGCAACAACGTCCCGGACGAGTGCGACATCTCGAGCGGCACGAGCCAGGACTGCAACAGCAACAACATCCCCGACGAGTGCGACATCGCGAGCGGCTTCTCCGAGGACTGCAACAGCAACAGCATCCCGGACGAGTGCGACATCGCGAGTGGCTTCTCCGAGGACTGCAACACGAACGGTGTCCCCGACGATTGCGATATCGCGAGCGGCACCAGTGAAGACGTGAACTCGAACGGCATCCCGGACGAGTGCGAGCCGATCGTCGCGTTCTGCGGCGTGGGCGCGGCCAACGGAGGCTGCGGCTCGGTCGAGGACCTGATCACGGTCAACGGTTCGACGGGTGGCATCGATCGCACGATCGAGGTCAGCACGACGACTCCGCTCAGTGTCTCGATCGTCGAGCCCTCGGGCGAAGCCGGCGACAGCTCGAACAACCGCACGTGCGTCTACCTGTGGTTCGACGCGCCGACCTCGACCGACGTCGTGGAGCTGCCGCGACAGCTCGGCGCGATGTGCTTCGGACCGAAGCTCGTCGAGACGCGCCCGGCCGACATCATCCTGAACGGCATCGGCGCGCCGAACAAGCTCGGCGTGCACACGGGCCCCGGCGACCCGCCGCGGATTCCGGATGGCCAGTCGCTCGAGCTGATCAACTTCCCGGGTGGCTTCGGTCAGACGGCGTCGATCACCGTCCAGGGCTTCGTCCAGGACGCGTGCACGATCGGGACCAAGCCGTTCAGCGTCACCAACGGCCTCGTGATCGAGGTGCAGTAAGCCCCACTCGAGGTTCGAGTGAGGTGTGAAGGTCCATATTCACGGGGCCGAGTGTCGAACCGACGCTCGGCCCCGTTTCTTTGGGTGGGCATGGCCTCCCCCCGCGCGAGCGATTCGCGACGAAGAGCGGCTACTCGAGCAGGCCGGAGGGAAGTCGAGGCGAGGACAGGAGCTCGAGGAACGCCGTCCAGCGATCGGCCTGCGTCCCCTCGGGTCCGACCTTTCGCTCGATGTACTCCGCCACGCGGTCCTGCCCCAGGTTGTAGTTGATGACGTAGCTTCGGTACTGATCGTAGAAGCGCACGCGACGCTCGGCGAGCCCCTCGGGCATGAGCGCATACCTCGTCAGCCACGCCACGGCCTCCTCGGCATCGATCGTGCCGTTCAGGTATCGACGGGCCGCCTCGTTGCCCGCATACGAGAGCTTCTTGGTCAGCCCCCAGACGCGGTAGAAGAGGTCGGCCGAGCTCGGATCGAGACCCGCGAGCGGAAAGAGCACGTCGCGCTCGAACTCCACTCGCTCGTCTCCGGGAAACGCGAGATCGATGCCGTAGTTCGCGGTGCCCTCGGCGATCAACGACTGCGGGCTGAAAAGCGGATACACGGAGTACTCGACCCACCCGAGCCCCCGCACGAGCGTTTTCTCGAGCAGCGCGTTGTACACGTGATGGCCCGGGTAGCCTTCGTGGCAGGCGAGGTCGATCGCGCGGTCGATGGCAATCGGCAGATCCTCGTTGACCTGGATGAGGCTGTAGGACCGCCCCTTGTACCAGTTGTAGGCACTCCAGGACTTCCCCTTCACGTACTCGATCTCGAAGTTCTCGTCGGCCGGCAGCTCCGTTCGTTCGAGCGTACGCTTCCGGCATTCGTCGATCGCGGCGCGGAACACGGCGTCGAGCCGGTCCGGCGGGATCACGAAGGCCTCCTGGAACGTCGCGTACCGCGTCGAGAGATCGCCGGTGCCGGGGATCAGGCGGTCGAGCTCGTCGAGAATCGCCTGGAAGTGAGCATCGTCGTTCGTCGGCGCCACGGCATCGTAGAGCGCCTCGGACTCCTCATCGAACGTGAAGCGACGGCCGCCGAGCATCGCGATCCGGGCCCGCATCGACCCGATCTGGACCGTCAGGTAGCGATGACGAAGCTGCGCGCGCTCCTCGAAGGAATCCGGGTCGATGTTCGCGAGCCGCCCCTCGAGCCCCGCCGCGTCGCCATCGATGGCCTCGAGCGCCCGGGTCTGTTCCTCGGCCTCGGCACGCCACTCGGCCGGCCCGTAATAGGCGTCGACGTAGTCCCCGTCATGCTGCCCGACGTCGAGCACGAGACGGACGTAGGCCTCGGCGATCTCGTTCATGTGTCGAAGTCCCTCCCGCTCGGTGGTGACGCGAGTCGACGTCTCTCGATCCTCCGATGGCGCCGCGCATCCGACGACGCCCGCGAGGAGAGCTCCCGCAAGGGCCAGGCGGGCCCGGTTCGCATTTCGCTCGATCACGGATCCCTCCGATTCGATCCCCATCTGCACGATCTCCCGCCGATGGTCTACAATACCGCGTCGCCGGCCCACCCCGGGCCGCGCCTCGACAGGATGCCAGGGCGCGACGTTGCCTGGCAAGCGTCGGGACTCCACGTGACAACGAAGCCCGAGAGAAGGACGACAGACCATGGACGAGCCACAGCGGCCCGACGCCTCCCCCACGGAACCCGACTCGCCTCGCGATCGGACGACCCCGCAGACGGCAGCGGTTGCGGCCGCCGCCGAGGGGCGCGAGCTCCGCAGCCGGGAGCTCGCGGCGCTGCGCGACCAGTGCCAGTTCCTGCGCAAGGCCGTGACGTTCCTCGGCATGCTGGCCGTGCTCGCGCTCGTCACCGCCGCGATCGCCCTCTTCCGCAAGGAAGTCACCGTGAAGCGCCTGACCCTGGTCAGCCCGGGCGGCAACACCAAGGCCGTCCTCGAGACCGACGGCGGCTATCCGCAGCTCGTCATGTACGACCGACAGGGCGTCAAGCGCGCGATGTACGACTGGGCCGGCATGCTCCTCTACGGCGACGACGGCACGACCATGCTCCGCGAGCTCGGCGACGCGTCGCGGCTCGAGTTCAAGCGCGCGTACAACGGAGTCGAAACGCAGACCTGGCTCGGCAACGACGGCAAGCGGCTCCAGCTGCTGATGAAGAACAAGAACGGCGTGGAGCGGATGCACTTCCTGCTCGACGTCGACAAGGGCGCGAAGATGACCGTGCAGGATCCGTCGGGGACGCGTCTCATCGAGGCGAGCGATCGGACGGGCTCTTCGACGGACGGGTCCGGCTCGGGGGGCTAAGCGACCGACGGCCCTACAGCTTCGCGAGCACGGCCGGATCGAGACCGTCGAAGCCTGCGAGGAATCGTCGCAGATCCTCCGAGAGCGGACAGTCGATCCGGATGCGCTCGCCGGTGGCCGGATGATCCACCTCGAGCGAGGACGCGTGCAGGAACATGCGCGGAAGCCCTCGCTCTTCGCGAAGGTACCGGTTGATCCGGCCCTTCCCGTAGGTCGAGTCCCCGACGATCTGATGCGCCGAGTGCGCGAGATGGCGTCGGATCTGATGCCGGCGGCCCGTGTGAAGCCGCACCCGCACGAGCGACAAGCCCTCGAAGGTCGCGATGCGCTCGAAGGACGTGCGAGCCTCGCGCGGAACGCCCCGATCGCTCGTGAGGGGACGATCCATGCACCATCCTTCGGGACACGTACCGCGCACGACGGCCACGTACCTCTTCGCCGTTTCGGGCGACTTGAGCGCTTCCTGCCATCGCCGCGTATCGTCGGACGAAAGCGCGAACAGGATCACGCCGGAGGCCGCCCGATCCAGACGATGCACGGGATAGACCCGCTTACCGACCTCCCGGCGCACGAGCTGGAGAAGCCACTCGTCGGCATCGACCGCCTCACGGGTGCGATGGACGAGCATCCCGCCGGGCTTGTGCACCGCCACCGCCGTCTCGTCGCGGTACAGGATCTCGATCGCCAATCTCGTCAGAGTCCCCCGAGAGACGAGCCGAGGCCGCAGCTCGCGTGACCGCACGCGGCGTGACCGATCGGTGAGCCCGGCGGCGTCTTCGTCGCGGGAACCGAGGGACGGTCCGTCGGGTCCAGGCGATAGCGACGAATCTGCTCGACGGCGTATGCGAAGTGCCCGCGAACGCGGAGCGGATCGTCGGCCCTCTCGAGGCGCACGACCTCGCCGGCCGCGGCCCGCTCGATCGCGTCGATCGCCGCGCGCGCCTCCGCCCGCACGCGAGGCGTGGCTCCCGCGCTCTCGGCGAGCGCCATCAGCCGGGCGAGCCCGATCCCGTCGACGAGCCGTTCGATCTCACCCTCGAGCGCCCCCATCCTCGCCTGCCGACGCCAGGTGCGATCCAGCAGCGCGGCCAGGTAGTCCTCGAGTGAAGGAAAGTTCAGGTTTCGCGCGTGATGCTCTACCAGGCGCGCCGCCCGCGCCGGATCGAGCAGCAGCGCGATCACCGGGTCGGCTGCCGCCCGCGCCGCCGCCAGGGGGTCGAACGTCGGGCCCGTCTGATGATCGAACAACTCACGGTGACGCGGGTACCCCGGGGGACGCGGAGTCAATCGACGCAGGAGTGCCTCGGGCAGGACGAGCTCCGTCGGTTCGAGCGTGTCCATCACCGCGTCGAACGCCTTCCACTGCCGAGGCGCTTCGACGATCTTCGGCATCGACGCGCGGGAGCTTCCGTAACCGTACCGAACGCCCGCGACGACCTTGACCGCCGCCTCCACCTGGTAGCGATGGAACAGGTACGCGGGAACGAGCGCCTCCTCGAGCTTGGCCGACGGCGTCCCGGGACGAAGCGAGCCGCCCTCCTCGAAGCGACGCAACATCGCCCGTCGGATTCGCGCGACGCGCTCGAGCTCGGCGACGGCGTCCTTGCCGTTGTCCCACAGGTGCGCGTCGGGATGCGCGCCGCCCGTCGGTCGAGCATCGTCATCCGAGACGAACGCGATCCCCCGCGCGGCGGCGTCGTCCAGGATCGCCTGGCGCCCCCCCTCGTCGGGCCGATCGTCGTAGCCGAACGCGATGGTGGTCTTGTCCCATTCCCCGATGCCGACGTCATACGCGTCGCCGACATCGATGGTGCCGTCGTCGCGCAGCGTCACGAGCGGATGCGGATAGTCCATCACCGAAGCGCGCCCGGCCATGCTCGCCGCGAAGTTGTGAACCAGCCCGAGCGTGTGCCCGACCTCGTGCGCCGAAAGCTGCCGGATGCGCGCGAGCGCCATCTCGAGCGCCTCCTTCGATTGCGCCGAGGGATCGCCCTCTCCCGCGGCGTACGGAGCGAGGAGCGCTTCGCCGATGAGAAAGTCCTGCCGCACGCGCAGCGAACCGAGTGAGACGTGGCCCTTCAGGATCTCTCCCGTGCGAGGATCGACGACGGACGAGCCGTACGACCATCCGCGCGTCTTTCGATGGACCCACTGGATCACGTTATAGCGCACGTCCATGGGATCGGCGTCCTCGGGCATGAGCTCCACGCGATACGCGTCCCGGAAGCCCGCGCCTTCGAACGCCTCGGCCCACCAGCGCGCGCCGTCGAGCAGCGCCGAACGAACCGGCTCCGGTGCGCCGCGATCCAGGTAGTAGACGATCGGCTCCTCGACCGCGCCGTCGTTCCCCTTGCGGACGAGTCGATGGCGACACTGCAGTCGCTTCTCGAGCGGCTCGTCGATGGGAGTCGCGTAGTCAGCAAACGACACCGAGTAGAACCCGGATCCCGGATGGAACGGCCGCGTCACGAAGCCCGGCTCGGGCAGCGCGATGAACGAGTGTCGCTGCCGCACGGTGACCGACTCGCCGGTCGGCGTGACCTCGCGGACCCATCGGCCCGGCTTCTTGCCCTTGAAGGTGAGCGTGACCTCGACCTCGGTGTTCTGCGGGAAGTTCTTGGTGTTCGGCAGGAAGAACGCGCTCCGCGTGGGGTCCAGATCGAACTCGCCCTGCTCGGTGCTCCGCAGCGTCTTCGCGATCCCGAACGCGTCGCGCAGGAAGAACTCGCCCGCGTCGACGATCACCGTATCGCCGGTCTCCTTCTCGATCTCGAACCCGAAGAGCACCGACTCGGCGAACGAGTCGCGCACGGCTCGCCGCTCGGCGGGGTCGTCGCTCGTGGCCCGATACTTCGTGTTGGATTGCACGAGGAGCACGCGCGGGCCGCTCCGCTCGAAGCGCACGAGATGGGTTCCGCCGAGCTTGCCCCGATCGAGCCCGACGTCGTTGGACCCGAGCCCGGCCGGCAGGGACGTCTGGTAGATCAGCTCCTCGCCGAACCGGGAGATCTCGAGCCGGATCGTGCCCTTCTTCTCGTCCCAGAGGAACGGCAGGAAGCCGTCGGACCGGACGCCGGCCCCCACGTCGGACCGCTCTTGCGCCGCCGGCCCCCCGCACGAAAGGGCCACCGCGCCCAGTAGGATCCACACCGATACGCCCGCGATCCGGTTCCGCATCGCCCACCTCTTCTCTCGAATGATCTCGCACTGACCGGACGATCCGCGCGCTCTCGGGATGGATTGAAGAGACGCGACGCCTCGGTGATTGTAGGCGCGGCCCTCGTCCCTCGCAAGGCACGGACCCGACGACGTTCGAGCGGCGAAGTTTCTTGCCTATCGCCCGAGTCGGGATAGACTTCTCTGCCCGCAGCAGGAAAAAGGAAGGGGCATGCCATGCTCGAGAAGCTCACGGGACACGAGATTCCCACTCCCGAGCCCTCGACCGTCGAGTCGGCCCGTAAGGGCGCCAATCGCCAGGACGGCGCGACCGCTCCGGTCAAGGGACACGCCGGACTCCCCCCCGATCGCATCCAGCTCTCCGTGCCGGAAGTCGATCGCGGACAGGGCGAGCCCTCATCCGATCAGAAGCCGAACCGCGACGAGACGCTCCGCGATCAGGCCGAGCAGCGCGAGCAGATCCGCGAGCTGCGCAAGCTCGACCGCGAGGTTCGACGCGAGCAGAACGCCCACGCCGCCGTCGCCGGCCGCCTGGCCCCCGGACAGCCCGATTTCGAATACGAGGTCGGTCCCGACGGTCGCCGCTACGTGACCGACGGCGACGTCCGCATCCGCATTCCCACCGGCCGCACCGAGGAAGAAACCCTGCGGAACGCCGAGCAGGCCTATCGCGCCGCGACGGCTCCCCCGGTGCCTTCGAGCGGGGACCGCGCCGTCGCCCGCCTCGCCCATCAGATCCTCGCGGACGCCCGATCCTCCGGCGTACCCGTGAACCCGGACGAAGCGAACCTGCCCGTCAACTCGAACGGCGCCGGATTGCCTCCGGACCCGAACGAGACCGCGAAGTCGCTCGAATCCCCGCCGCCGCCCGATGCGAGTCCCGAACGCGCCGAGCTCGGCGACGAGGTCGACCGCGTCATCGCGGTGGACGACGTCGACCACGCGCTGGTCGCCAACGGAACGAATCACGCGAACCCCGTGGTCGAGGAGCTCGAAGAGAACTCCGAGAAGCGACAGGGAACGGGCGACGCCGGATCGATGATCGAGCAGAAGATCCGCGAGTTCGGCAAGGCGAGTGGCGATGCCATGGTTCCGGAGAAGGATGCACGCTTCCCCGGCGACAACGGCGACTCGCACGAGGAGTCCTTCGAGGAAGCCTCACCGATGCAGCGCGCGATCGAAGCCTACGGGAGCGTCATGCCCGAGCCGCCGGAACCGGGCGAGGAAGCCGACGACGTCACCGACGATCCGACCGCCAATCTGTTCCTCTAGCGGCGGCAGGCCGCGCGGGGATCACTCGCCGCGGTACACGACGACGTTGTTCTCGGTCTCGTGGAGGCGCACTTCGTAGAGAAGCCCGTCCGGCAGCGCCGGCTCGAGCCGCTTCCAGATCGCGATCGCGATGTTCTCGGCCGTCGGGTTCACGTCGCGAAACTCGGGCACGTCGATGTTCAGATTGCGGTGGTCGTAGTCCGCGAGAACATGCTGCTCGATGAGCTCCTTCAGGGTCGCGAGGTTCATCACGATCCCCGAGCGCTCGTCCACCTCACCCCGCACGAGCACTTCGATCACGTAGTTATGACCGTGCCCGTTCGGATGGTTGCACTTCCCGAAGAGCTCCCGGTTTTCCTCGTCCGTGAGGTGGGTACTGTGCAGTCGATGGGCCGCGCAGAACGAGGCGCGACGGCTGAGATAGACTTGCGGCATCTGGAAGAAGCCCT
Organism: uncultured Planctomycetota bacterium; assembly: GCA_964597885.1. Classification (GTDB taxonomy): domain Bacteria; phylum Planctomycetota; class JACOTG01; order JACOTG01; family JAUIME01; genus CAZQZX01. The sequence goes on along the minus strand of CAZQZX010000052.1, from coordinate 23,557 downwards.
CCGGTTTCGGCTCGGGGGAGGATAGCCAGCCTCCCCGCCCGGCGCAACCGTCGCGGGCCGCCCCCGTCCCCCGAATCGAGCGGAAGTTCCTTGCCTCGCCGTCGATCCGGGGTATCGTTCCAAGGAGCCTCCGCGCTCCCCGTTCGACGGTTCCGCCCGACGATTCCGGGCAGGAGAATGCACCATGACGACGCCAGATCCGATCCGCGGGGCCACGGCCGCCGCCCTCGAAGGCATCCAGCGCTACAGTGGCAGCCTGCAGCAGTCCACCGAGCGGATCGCCAGCGGCAACTCCGACCTGGCAAGCGATGCCGTGCAGGTGAAGATCGACTCGCTCGGGGTCCAGTACAGCGTCGCCGTCCTGAAGACCGCGAACGAGATGCAAGATTCGCTGCTGGACCTGTTCGCCTAAGGAACGATCTCCAGCACGACCGCGTTGGTGACACTCGCCGCCGCGCTCCCCTCCGATCCTTCGTCCAGGATCACTCCCTGCAGCGTCACCACCGCCGCCACCGCCGTGCCGTTCGGGGCATCGACAACGCGCGTCGGCGCCGGTGACGAAGGCAGCTCGGGCGCTCCGAGGAGCGGCTCGTAGCCCACGTTGTTCCAGATCACGCGAGGGCGACCGCCCAGGAACGGCGGCGGGAAGCCGATCGTGCCCGCGCCCCGAGGCAGCACGGCGAGGGTCTCCGGATCGGGGGCGCCGTCGAACAGATAGAGCACGAACGGCGCCGACTCCGGCCCGAGCGAGGGCGCATCCAGATCCAGCGTGACCGCCTCGCCCGCGTCCACCACCACGCGACGCTCGAAGTCTCCCGCACTGCCGTTCACGCGGAGCACGCTCTCGACGCGTCCGCCCGCCGCCCCCACCGTCCCGAAGCGCACCGCGACCTCGGGAAGCATCTCGTCCGCTCCGAGGTCGACGCGGACGTTGGGGTTCGGGTCGCCGTCGACGATGCGAGGCTGGCCGTCGATGTCGAGCGCCGGAACGAACGGATCGGAGTTCGAGCCCATGTCCGCCGCCGGCGAGCCGAGACGCAGGTGGACGTCGCCCGCAGGCCCGTCCACGAACATCGGATCGACGTCGAGGTTGCCGACGCCCGGCCATCCGCCGCGCACGATCGAGCGCTTCACGGTGAGCCGCGAGATCTCGACGGTGATCTCCTGATCGTCCTCGCCCGGGTTTCCCCAGACGATCGAGTTCGCGAGCAGCGGATTCGCGAGCGCAAAGGAGAGGAGGCCGCCCGCGCGGCGTGTGCTCGTGTTCCCGTGGAACGTCTCGTTGATGAGGACCGGGAACGCCCCGGTATCGCAGAAGCCGCCGCCCCCGCCGCATCGATCCATGCCCGAGCATTCGGCCACGTTGAACAGGTGCACGTTGCCCGCGAACACGGCCCGCGTGTCGCGCAAGTAAAACGAGGCGCCCCCACCGAGCGTGGAGTTGGCGATGAATCGATTGCGCTCGACCCGCGCGTCGCCGCTGAGAAGGCAGATCCCACCGCCGTGCAGCTCCGCCCGATTGCCTTCGATCCGACTCGCGAAAAGGAACGGATCGGAATCCTCGACGAAGAGACCGCCGCCATGGACGTCCGAACGATTCCCGAGGATCTCGCTATCGAGGATCGAGACGACGCTGTTCTCGATGATCGCGAAGCCGCCGCCGAACGTCCGCGCCGTATTGCCTTCGATGCGACACTCTTCGAAGACCGGGCCCGACTCGATGCCGACGAAGACACCGCCGCCGCGGAAGTCCGCTTCGTTCTGTTCGATCCGCGTCGTGCGGAACAGCGGGAACGATCGCTCGATGATGTAGACGCCGCCGCCGTTCGAGAGCGGATTCATGTCGTCGATGAACGCGACGTTCGAGCGGATGACGCTCCCGATGAAGGTCGGCGCGGCTTCGTTCGTGCAGGCCACGCCGCCGCCGAAGTCCGCACGATTCCCTTCGATGACGCAGTCGACGATCGTCGGCGAGGCCGAAGAGATGAGCATCCCGCCGCCGAAGATCGGCACGCCGACCGGAGTCCCGGTGCCTCCCGTGAGGGTGAACCCCTCGAGAACGGCTAACGCGGTCTCGCCACTCTGGAAGACGACCGGGCTGCCGGCGCCCTCGGCATCGAGGGTCGTGAGCTCGGCCCCCGCTTCGCTTCGCACGGTGACGTCTTTCCCCCGGAAGTCGATCGTCTCGGCGTAGCGGCCGGGGGCGACTCGGATCTCGTCGCCATCCGTCGCGGCATCGATCGCCGCCTGAAGGGTCGGGTGCTGAGACGGAACGAGGAGGATCGCGGCGCGGGACGGACCCGCGAGAATCGCGGCGCAGATGAAAGCAGCGAGAAGGAGGCTGGATCGGTGAACCAAGGGCTTTTCCTTTCGGCGGTTCCCTCGCTCGATCCTCCATTGTCGCGTGCGAATCGGTCCGCGGTCAAGCTTCCTGCCGACAGGTACAATGTCGCGATGGATGACGTGACACGATTCGCCTGGCACGAGACGAGCGACGTTCTGGCGGAGCTCGCCCGGGAAGGGACGCTACGACGCGACGCGGACGGACGGCGCGGGCTCGTGCTCGAGCGCGACGGCGAGCCTCTCGGTGTCCGGGTGGAGCTCCCCGCGATCTTCCCCCTGCCGGACGACCTCGAAGACATCGGCGCGTACGTCGAGGCGCTCGACGACGATCTCGGCATCCAGCTCGTGGTGCTGCTCCAGGCCGGCGCCGCCGCGATCGCCGTGTTCGACGACGGCGAGCCCGTCCGGCACAAGGCGATCAAGAAATACGTCGTCCGCGGCACCGGCAAGGCACAGTCCACGCACCTCAAGACGAAGGGCAAGTCGCGGTACGGCTCGCGGCTCCGCCTGCGCAACGCGAACGCGCTGCTCGACGAAGTTCAGGACAAGGTCGCGGAATGGGACGGCGAGTTCGGGCCGTTCGACTCGGTGTGGTACTCGTGTCCGGTTCGGTTGTGGGCGGATCTGCTGGCAGCCCGGACGGGGTCGGCGCTCGAAGGCGGCGACGACGTCGAAGTGCACCGCATCCCGCTTCATGTTCACGTGCCGACGTACAAGGAGCTCGAGCGGGTCTATCGACTGTTGACGCACGGTCGCGTGGTGCGCGGTTCCGATCCGCGCCCGGACGACGAGGACACGATCGACTGACGACGACGCCGGGTCACTCGTCTTCGTTCGCCCACTGCACGGCCGTGATCCACGTCGATCTCGCCACCGACGCGGCAAACTCGAAGTCGAGCCTATCCGGGCGATCGCCGATCGCGGGATCTGCATGCGGACGCAACGCCCGCGTGTCGGTCAGCAGAATCGCACGCATTCCCTCGCGCCAGTAGCTTCGCTGATCGCCGCGGGCGCCCTTGCCGAAGAGACGGCCCATCCGGTTCGCGCTGAAGTACCGCAATCCCGGTTCGTACTGTCCCATCACGTTCTCGATCCGCGCGCCGAGGCCTCCCGACCGCAGGTTGCCGATCACCGCGACGAAGTCTCCGCGCCGAGGAGGCGAGAACAGGAACGGAAGACGAAGCGGAGCCTTCTGGCTTCGAGGCTCACGCGTACGGTAACCGATCGACTCGAGCACGATGGCCCCCGAGATCCGCTCCCCGAGCCGGCGCACGTGACCCGCGTGCGCATGGCTGCCGAGCCCGCCGTCCTCGCTCATCGAGAAGAAGCAGAAGCGCACGCTCCTCTCGAGCTCGAGCCCCCGAAGGCCGCGCGCGATCTCGAGCACGGCCGCGACGCCGCTCGCGTTGTCGCGCGCGCCGACGCTCCCGGGTGCGCTGTCGTACGGCGCCGCGATCTCGAGGATCTCTCCCGGACGCGAGTCGCCGACCACCTGCGCCACGACATTGGTGTGCTCGGCGGGCCCCTGATCGCCCACGACCCGCGGCAGTCCGAGGAACGTCTCGTGCTCGGTCACGAAGCCGTAGGAGACGAGCTGATCCGTGATGTAGGCGACCGCTTGCCGCGATGCCTCCAAGGCGTGCGACGGGCGCGGGCCGATCGCCACCAGGGCGTCGACGTGGGGCCGCAACGAATCCCCTGTCAGTTTCGCGGCCGACCGCGCGAGCGAAGGATCGTGCGCCGGACGCCCGCACCCGACCGCCACAACCATCGCGAGGAGCAGCACCGAAAGCACGGTAACGCGATGATTGCCAGGCCATTGGAGTGCATCCAGCTTGACACCCGAGTCCCCGGTCCCTATGGTTCCCCTGGCGGTATCGACCCCGGTTTCCCGGGCGAATCCAGGTCCATCGATCACGGGAGGGATCATGGCACGTGCTGGCTCACGCTCCGCTCGTCTCGTCTTCTTCACGTCCATCATCTTCCTTATCGGCTGCAAGAGCACTCCCGACAAGGACAACGTCGACTACTACAGCCGACCGCTCCCCGACGGCCAGCTCGCCCTCGAGCGCATCGAGCCGTGGGATCACCCCGATTTCTCGGTCGGATTCGGGGACCGGGAATCGCTCAGCGAGGCGATCGACCAGAGCCTCGACTACTACGCCAAGCCTTCGTCTCGGGGCTACTTCCCTTACGACCGCATCACGCATGATCAAGCGGTGGCCAGCCTCGAAGCCCTCGGCGACCTGCTCGACAGCGGCATCGACGGCTACGCGCTGAACCGCGCGATCACCGAACGCTTCGACGTGTATCGCTCGGTCGGCTGCGACGGGCGCGGCACCGTCTTGTTCACGGGCTACTGCGAGCCGATCTTCAAGGGCAGCCTCACGCCGACCGACGAGTTCCGTTTCCCGCTGTACCGCCTTCCCGAGGATCTCGTCAAGGGCCCCGAAGGCAAGTGCATGGGCCGACGCCTCCCCGACGGTTCGCTCACCCCGTACGCGACGCGCGCCGAGATCGACGGCCGTGGGTTCCTGCGCGGGCGGGACCTCGAGTTGGTGTGGCTCGCGAGCGAGCTCGACGCGTACGTGGTGCACGTACAGGGCTCGGCGCGGATCGAGCTCCCCGACGGTCGCCAGATGCGCGTCGGTTACGCGGGCAAGACCGATCGCCCTTATCGGAGCCTCGGGCAGAAGCTGATCGACGACGGCGAGATTCCGGCGGACGATCTCTCGCTCCCCGCGATCCGTGAGTTCTTCGCCAAGCATCCGAGCGCGGTCGAGCGCAGCCTTCACCACAACGAGAGCTACGTCTTCTTCACCGAGACCGCGGATGGTCCGTACGGCAGCCTCAACGCGAAGGTCACGGCCATGCGATCGATCGCGACCGACAAGTCCGTGTTCCCGCGCGGCGCGATGGCCTTCATCGATACCGACCTTCCCAAGACGAGGCCCAACGGAAGCCTCGAGTCGCGTCCGTATCGCGGGTTCGTGCTGGATCAGGATACCGGCGGCGCGATTCGATCGGCCGGACGATGCGACGTCTTCATCGGCACCGGACCGCAGGCCGAGCGCCTGGCCGGTCACACGAAGGCGGAGGGACAGCTGTACTACCTGTTCCTCAAGGAAGACGAGCAGCCGATCCCGAGCACCGCGGCCGCCGCTCCCTAGACAGGCGCGCGGTTCCTCAGGCGCGATTCCCTAGGCGTCCGGTGCGGGCCGGCCGGGCGCATCGCCGGCATTCTGGCGAAGCGCTTCGCGGATGCGCTCGGCCCACGGGCTCTCGGGGTCGAGCTTCAGGTACACGAGCCAGTGCTGCCTCGCCGCGCCGACATCCCCGAGCGCGGCGTGCGTCTCCGCCACGTTGAAGTGCGGGTCGGGATAATCCGGCGCGAGCTCGATGGCGCGGTCGTACGCTTCGATCGCCTCGGTGTGCGCCCCGAGATCCCCGAGGACGTTGCCGAGATTGTTCCACGCCTCGACGTAGTCCTGATCCATCTCGACCGCCTGATAGAAGCGCTCGACGGCTCGCTCCTTGTGGCCGATCGCGTAGAGCACGTTCGCGAGGTTGAAGCACAGCACCGGCTGCGGACCCGCGACCATCAGCGCGGCTCGATACGCTTCCTCGGCCTTCTCGAACTCGCCCGCCTGCTCTTGATGCAGCGCCAGATCGAGCCATTGTTCGAGCGTACGGGGAGCGTCGATCGGCTCTTCGGCCGGCGACGAGCCGCCACCCTCGAGATCGAAGACGAGCTGCCCGGAGGGCTCGACGAGCTCGCCATCGCCAAGCCGGACGAGCAGCTTCCCGTCGCGCTCGAGCAGGTCGAGGTTCGCGATCGGGCGATCGAGATCGGGCATCCAGCGCCGCAATCGATCGAGGCTCGCACGGATCCGGTCCAGGCTGACGCCGGCTTGCGACAGATCCCAGAGCGTCTTCGCGTCGCGCACCTGCTGAAAGTCGAAGTAGCACAGCCGGTGCACTTCCCGCGCGGGGCGAATCAGGCCGCGGTTCATCCACATGCGGATGCGATCGCGCGGCACGCCGAGGATCCGGCTGAGCTGCGCCATCGTGTAGTAGCGGTGCACGCCCTCCTCGCGGTCCTCGAGCCCGAGATGACGGAGGAACTCCTTCTCGGTGACGATCCGGATGGGCGAGCCCTCCTTCGCGAGCTCGCGGGCACGCTCGAGGTTGCGGGTGATGCGCCCGTCGCGCTCGATGAGGCTCGCGTCGCCCCCGATGACGAGCATCGCGCAGTTGCGGGAGGGCTTGCGCGCCGTCTCCCCACCGCAGGCACGGACGAGATCCGCCGCCTCTTCGTGGGTCATGCAGGCCAGCCGGCCGGTGAATACGACCGTCGCGCCTTCCAGAATCTGCGCGTCGACGTCGGACCGGCTCACGCCTTCTTCTTGGCCTTCTTCTTCGCGGCGGGCGCGGGTCGCGAGCTGGGCGCCATTTTCTTGGCTACTTTGCTACGCGTTTTTCGCGCGGTCTTTTTTTTTGACGAGCCGGCCATCTTCTTGCCCGAGGACTTGTCGTCGCCATCCTGAGCAGCCGCCACACTCTGCTTGAGCGCCTCGAGCAGGTTGACGACGGGACGATCCTCGACGACGGGCGGCGTCACGATCTCGCGGCCTTCGACCTTGGCTTCGATCAGCGTCGTCAGCTTCTCGGTGTAGTCGTCGGTGTACTCCGAGTAGTCGAGCTTCTCGAGACGCGTCGCGTCGATGAGCATCTTCGTGAGCTTGACCTCGTCCTCGGTGTACTCGGTGGCGACGAGCTCGTCTTCGAAGACCTTCGGCTTCTTGACCTGCGCGTCGAACGCGAGCATCGACATCGAGATGAGGTTGTCGATCGGACGGATGAGCACCAGCTGCTCCCGGCCGCTCATCACGACCGAAGCGATCGCGTGCACCGCTTCGTTCTTCATGCTCTCGCGAAGGAGCGCGTACGGTTTCTGTCCCATCGGACCGTCCGGAAGCAGGAAGTATGTCCGTCCCTTCATGTAGATCGGGTCGAGACCGTTCTCCGGGATGAAGCCCTTGAACGAGACCGACTTGTCGCTCTCGGCGCGGAGCTTCGACACCTCGTCCGGATCGATCTCGACGTACTGCCCCTTGGTGTACTCGTAGCCCGAGACGATGTCGCTCTTGTCGAGCTCCCCATGGATCGGGCACGTCTTCTGGTAACGCACCCGGCTGTGACACTCCTTGTGGAGCTGGTTGAGGGCGATCTCGCTGCGATCGCTCGACGTCGCGGTGTAGGCCTTCACGGGAACCGACACGAGACTCAGTCGCAGAAAACCCTTCCAGCTGGATCGTGGAGCCATGTTCTCGGACCTCTTTGCAGGTAACGAACTTCGGTCGTTTCGAGTAGTGCCAAGGTTACCGGAGACCTTATATCGGTCGCAATCCCTCGGTCCTCCAATTCCGAGCCCGGAAACTACAATCCGGCCATGACGGGTTCGATCCAGCGCCATCTGTTCCGCATCGACGAGCTGCTCCAGGGCGGCAAACGCCACACGGCGTCGGAGCTGGCCCGCGAGCTCGGTGTGTCCTCGCGGACCGTGAACCGCTACACCTTGCGGCTCAAGGACGACTTCGGCGCACCCATCGAGGGCGACCAGGGGGGGTACCGCTACTCGAAACCCTTTACCCTCAAGCCTTTCCAGCTATCCGACAAGGATCTGTTCGCCCTGTACGCCGCACGCTCGGTTCTCGAGCAATACAAGGGCAGCTTCCTCACCGAACAGATCGAGGAGCGGATCGCCGAGCTGGTCGCCGGGCTCGTCGAACGCGATCCCAGAGCCGAAGGGCTGGATCTTGGCGACTATCTCTCGTTTCGAATCAGCGGCACCCCGGTCTCCGAGCTCGACAGCCTGATGGAGCTGCTGGAGTGCGCGCTGCTGCGCTCGCGGATCGACATGGAGTACCGCACGCCCGGAAGCGACGAGGCCCGCCGGCGACGCGTGGACCCGTACGGCCTCAGCAACCGCGACGGCGTCTGGTACCTGGTCGGCTTCGACCACCAGCGCGAGAAGGTGATCCCGTTCAATGTGTCACGAATCCGCCGTTTCCGACGCACAGGACGCCATTTCGAGCGAGAAGAGACCTTCGACCTGGAGGGCTTCTTCCGCGAGGCGTTCGGCGTGATGCGAGGCGGTGATCCCGAACGGGTCCGCGTCCGCTTCTCGGCCGCGAAGGCCCACTTCGTTCGCGAGCGGGAGTTCCACCCCGACCAGATCGTCGCCGAGCGCGAGGACGGGGGCCTGGATTTCGAGGTGACGGTCGATCGCCCCGAGGAGATCCTCCACTTCGTTCTGGGCTTCGGGAAGGACGCCGAGGTGCTCGAGCCGGACTGGCTGCGCAATCGGATCCAACAGGAAGTCACTTCCATGAAAGGGCTTTACGACTCCAAGCCAACCCACCCATGACATAATCTGTCATCGCCTCGCCTAAGGGTAGAAAGAGCCAAAAAAATCGCGGCGGTCTCCTGAGGGAGGCCACCGAGACCCCAGCGAGAGAGGAGTCGAGACATGGCGATGACGAGCGCACCGGTACTCAGCGATTTCCAGTGGCAGCTTCTCGAGATCCGCACCGAGATCGAGCACAAGAAGACCTGCGGTGAGCTCAGCCACACGCAGGAGCTCGAGATCGTCATGGACGCCCTCCATCTCATCCACCTGATCCACGCGGATGACGACGACCTGATGCACGCGACGAGCCTCTTCTGGGACGCGGCCGGTCTCCCCCTCCCCGAACGGATCAGCAAGCTCTGGGAAGCGATCGACGTCTTCATCCAGTAGGCGTCGACCCGAGAATCAGAGAGAGGGCATGTTCTTCTTTCGGAGGGCTCACGCCGACGTCACGTAGACGCCGTCGGAGGAAAAGGGTCGCGCGGTCGCCGGATCCAGACACATTCCGAGCACGCAGCTGCGCGAACAATGGGACCGACTGCCGGGGACGGAAGTCGGCGTGAGCTCCTTCGGACCTTCTGTTCTTCTTCAATTGGACGAGGCGGTTCGGGCGAGGAACGACGAGAGATCGATCACCGAGCATCGCTTGCCACGGTTGCCACAGCCACAGTTGCCGCCGCAACGCGAATCGGTGCTTCCATCTCGCTTTGTTTCCGCGCCACGACATCTTGCCGAGCCACGATGTCTTTCCAAGCCACAACCAACGTTTGGGAACTCGGGTCCTCACCCGGCGCTGCCACCAAGCGAGGGAAGCCACTCGCCCGGCCGCCGCTCGTCCTCGGGATCGATCGAAACCTACAATACGTCCTCGATGAGAACCCCCGTCGCCGCGGTCCGGCGGCGTACCGAGGACGATCCAGGCCATGGGTTACCGCAGCCTTCGCGAATGCGTTGACGATCTCGAGCGGAACGGACACCTCGTTCGCTACGAGCGCGAGGTCGATCCGTACCTCGAGATGGCCGAGATCCAGCGGCGGCTGTATCGGGCGCAGGGGCCGGCGATCCTGTTCGAGCGCGTGAAAGGCTCCCCGTTCCCGGCCGTCAGCAATCTGTTCGGGACGTTCGAGCGGGCGAAGTTCCTGTTCCGCGATACGATCGAGCACGTGAGGCGGATCGTTCAGGTGAAGGCCGATCCCGCGAACTCGTGGCGACGACCCGGCACCGTTCTGTGGGGGCCGATCACGGCCGCGAAGGCGCTTCCGTCGAAGGTGCGCCGCGGCCCGGGCCTCACGCACACCACGACCATCGACCAGCTCCCGCAGATCCAGTCGTGGCCCGATGACAGCGGCCCGTTCGTCACGCTTCCGGCCGTCTACACCGAGGACCCGGACCGTCCGGGGATCTTCGGATCGAACCTCGGCATGTACCGCGTCCAGCTCGGCGGCAACGACTACCGCCCGAACGAAGAGATCGGACTGCACTACCAGATCCACCGCGGTATCGGCGTCCACCACTCGAAGGCCGGCAAGCGCGGAGAGCCGCTGCGCGTCAGCATCTTCGTCGGAGGGCCGCCGGCGCTCGCGTTCGCCGCGGTGCTTCCGCTGCCCGAAGGACTGAGCGAGCTCCTGTTCGCGGGGATGCTCGGCGGGCGCCGCTTCCGCTACGCACGAACCGACGGACACCTGGTCGCGGCCGACGCCGACTTCACGATCGTCGGTACGATCGATCCGCGCGCGACGAAGCCCGAGGGGCCCTTCGGCGATCACCTCGGCTACTACAGCCTCGTGCACGACTTCCCGGTGATGAAGGTCGAGCGCGTGTATCACCGGCCGGGTGCGATCTGGCCGTTCACCGTCGTCGGAAGACCCCCGCAAGAGGACACGTCGTTCGGCAAGCTCATCCACGACATCACCGCGCCCATGATCCCGAAGGAGATCCCGGGCGTGCGCGCCGTGCACGCCGTCGACGCGGCCGGCGTACACCCACTGCTGCTCGCGATCGGAAGCGAACGCTACGTGCCGTACGAAGATCGCATCCCGCGCGAGATCCTTACGCAGTCGAACGCGATCCTCGGCTTCGGACAGTGCTCCCTCGCGAAGTATCTGCTGATCGTCGCCGGCGAGGACGCGCCCGATCTCGACATCGACGATCTGCCCGCGTTCTTCCGGCATCTGCTCGAGCGATTCGATCCCGAACGCGACCTCCACTTCCAGACGCGCACGACGATGGATACGCTCGACTACTCGGGCACGGGTCTCAACACCGGCTCCAAGCTCGTGATCGCCGCCGCCGGCAAGCCCCGCCGCGAGCTCGCTGCGCAACCGCCGGCCGGGCTCGACGAGCTGTTGCCCGAATCGTTCGGCCCGGTGTCCGTGCCGCTACCGGGGATCCTCGCCGTGCAGGCACCGAGCTACGGCGATCCCGCCTCCGGAACACGTGAGGCCGAACGTTTCGCCGAGGCGCTCGAGCCACTCCGAGATCGGCTGAAGGGCTTCCCGCTCCTCGTCCTCGTCGACGACGCCGAGTTCTGCGGGGCGGCGCTCGAGAACTTCCTCTGGGCGACGTTCACGCGCTCGAATCCGTCACACGACGTGCACGGGGTCGGAGCGTCGGTCGAGCACAAGCACTGGGGGTGCCCGGGGCCGGTCGTCATCGACGCGCGCATCAAGCCTCACCACGCCCCACCGCTCGTCGAAGACCCCGCCGTCACCGAGCACGTCGACAAGCTCGCGGCGCCCGGCGGCCCGCTTCACGGCGTGATCGGCGAAGCCTAGCGCAGCTCGACGGCTCGCACCGCGCCCAATTCACCCCGCTCGAGAAATCGCTGAGTAATTCGCCTCGTCGGCGGCATTCCGGTCGTAAAGAGGAAGACTTCCGAGACACAGGAGGCGACGATGAAGCGTTCCGAGATTGCACGAAACCTGTTGGCCACGGCCTGGGCCTGCGCAGCGATGCTCACGGTGGCCCACGCGGCCCCGAGGGCCGAGACCGTATCCCGCGGTGGTACGACGGTCGAGTTCATCGGACTCGAGGAATGGACCCCTGAGCGAATCGACGCGGCGCTGACGAAGGGCAAGCCGATCGAGCCCTACTACTGCGCGGCCAATCTGAAGCAGGATGTCGGCATGTCGGACGCGTCCGTGATGCATCACATGCCGGGCAAGGACGGAAAGCGCACGATCATCGTCACCGTGGTCGAACCGCAGTACGCCGACCGCGTCGTCTACAAGCCGCAACCGGAAGGCTCGGACGCGCCGATCGATCGCTGGGAAGCGCTCCGCAAGAACCTCGCCGGTCGAACGCAGGACGTACAGATCGCACTCATCAAGTACGGCGAGGCCGTGAGAGAAGGAAACGACAACGCCTACCAGGCGATCGTCAAGAAATACGGACGCGAGATGCCCGGCATCCTCGAAGTCTGGCAGCTCCTCTCGGAGCGGCGAACGCAAGCCGACCAGGATCGCGCGATCTGGGCACTCGCGCACCACGCGGACGCCGAAACCCGCGCCGTGGCCGGTGCGATCCTCGCCGGCTTCCCCGAGCACGATCTCGCGGTCTGGGCACTCGTGGACGGACTACGCGACGCGGACTCGAGCGTTCGCTCGGCTTGCGGGCAAGCCCTGATCACCTGGACGAAGAACCACGCCCGGCCGATCGACTGGGAGCCGGTTCTTCCGACGCTTCGCCATCTGCTCGGCGGCACGAATCTGTTCGCATTTCCGTGGGTCCTCGATATGCTCGCTACAACGGGAATCGAGTCGAACCTGGTGCCCGACCTTCTTCGCGACCGGCATGATCTCGTGCTCGATACCGTGGCGGCCTCCCACGAGCGGACGCGCGACCGTGCCCTCACGTTCCTCCGCAAAGTGAGCGGACAGGAGCTCGGACCCGATCGGGATGCCTGGCAAGCATGGATCGACAGCCTCCACCGGGATCGGCCCTAGGGAGCGGCATCCGTGAGTGAATCGGACTCCCACGACGCTCGGGAACTGCTACAGCACGTCGGCTGGGTGCGCGGTCTCGCCCGAAGCCTGGTGGATGACGTCCATCTCGCCGACGATGTCGCGCAGGAGGCGTTGCGATCGGCACTCGCCCATCCCCCGGAGTCGCGAGCCAATCTCCGCGGCTGGCTCTCCGTGCTCACGAAGAACTCGCTCCGCGGAATGCTGCGGTCCGGCTCGCGTCGGCAATCACGAGAGAAGATCACCGCGCGAGCCGAGCCGCTCCCCTCGACGTACGATGCGGTCGAACGCCTCGACACCCACCGATCGCTGATCGACGAGCTGCAGGCCCTTCCGGATCCGTACCGCAATACGCTCGTGCTCCGGTTCTTCGAGGAGCGAAGCCTCGCCGAGATCGCGGAGCACATGGGCGTACCCGTCTCGACCGTCAATTCAAGGATCCGACGAGGACTCGATCGACTGCGCGATCGCCTCGATCGACGAAACCACGGCGATCGAAGCGCGTGGGTCCTCGCGCTGCTCCCGCTCGTGACCCGCGAGGGAGTCGCTTCGGCTGCAGCGGCATCGAGCGCGGGCACATCCGGCACGAGCGGTTCCGCGGCCGCCGGTAACGCAGCGGCGGCATCGGCCTTCGGGGGCGCCGGACCGCTCTCGCTCGCGGTACTCGGCACCGCAACGGTCCTCCTGCTCGTCTTTCTCGTGACGCGACCGGGCCCGGACGGAGACGATCGTCTTCGAGCGAGCGGATCGAATCCGACAGGCTCCGTCGCATCGGCCCCGGACGCGGAATCCGCAATCGATCTCGCAGCGCCCGAAGCCACTCCGCTCGCGCCGACGCCGGCACGCCCGCCCATCGACACGTCTTCCGCCGCCGTCGATCCGGTCACCGAGCCGGCTGCGGGGGTGATGCTGCGCGGACTCGCCATCGATCTCGGCGGCGCTCCGCTGGCCAGCGTCGAGATCGGATTCCTCGACTCCCGTCCCCAGGACGCGTTCCCGAACGCGAGGGTCGATCGCAACGGCGCCGGCCTCGACGCGAGCGAGAGCGACGTCGACCGTCGATCGCGCGCCTCGGCTCGCTGCCGTACGGATCGCCTGGGTGAGTTCGAGCTGCAGGCGCCTCGCGCGAGCGGACGTCTGGTCGTGCTCGAACCGGGCCTCACGACGGCGCTCGCGGGCGTCAGCTACGACGGGCTTTCGACGCCACGGGTCCTCGTCGCCGCGCCGACCCGCGCGGTGACGGGCCGCGTGACCGATCCTCTCGGAGATCCGATCGCCGGTGCCGCGGTGGCCCTCCATCTCCCTGAAGGGCTCCGAAACCGGTTCGACGTCGTGCTCGACCACTCGGTCGAGCTCGGGTGGAGTCGAACCACCGACGCGAACGGCTGGTTCCAGATCGAGGACTCGCCGGCGATGGTCGGCGTGGAGCTCGTCGTGCAGCATCCCGGGTATCCCTCGGCGCGCCACGTCCTGCCCGATGAGATGAGCCCCCATGTCGAGATCGAGCTCGACGGGACGACCGTCGACACGGCGGCCGTCGCCGGCTACGTCGCGGATGCGCAAGGCGACGCCGTCGAAAGCGCTACCGTCGTCCTAGGCACCCGTCGTACATCGACGGACGCATCGGGGCGCTTCGCTTTCGACACCGCCGATGCCGTCGATGCCCGACGCCTTGCGGTCCTCCGGCCCGGGTATCTGCCGTCGTACCTCGAGCTCGACCCGGGAGAGACGTGGCCTTCCCCGATCTTGATCACGTTGCGAGGCGAACCTCGAACGATCACGGGACGAGTGCTCCACGCGGACGGAACCCCCGCAGCGGGCGCTTGGGTCTGGCTCGCCGATCCGACCGCGCTGCCCGTCGACGCGGGAGATCCGGTCGTGCTCGAATCGATCCTCAGCGGCGCCCGTGCGCAACCGGGATGGCAGGTGGAGAGCGCCGACGGCCGCGGGCGCTTTCGCCTGCACGGCCTGCTCGAGCGAGACTACTGCGTGCGCGCGTCGATCGCGGGAAGCTCCGCGATGGCCGAGCTCGACACCGTCGCGGCCGGGAGCCGGGGCATCGAGCTGCACCTGCCCGGCGGGGACGACGTCTTTCCCGAGATCCGTGGCTGCGTCCGCGACCCGAACGGCAATCCGCTCGGCGGGATCCTCGTCACCGCATCCGCCACCGCCCTCGCCATCCCCGGCGGATATCGATGGCAAGCGAACGGGCCCTCCGTGCGAACCGACGCCGCGGGGCGCTTCGTCCTCGCCGACGTCCCCCGGAACGCCCGCTCGCTGCATCTCGCGGGAGAGACCGTCTTCACGACCGACGTCCCCCTCGCCGAGATCGTCCCCAGGATTCCCGAGGAACTCGATCTGGTGATTCCCCGCCAGTGTCACCTTCGATTCGAAGCACCGCCCGGCGCCGCCGACTCCGGGCGCTACGGGATTCGCGATGCGGACGGGAACGTCCTGACCATGCGCCTGCATCTCGGCATCGCCGCCAGACCGCTCCGCGAAGTCGCCCTGCAAGACGGGACGACCCCCGTGCTCGCCGTACCCGAGACGGCACGCGAGATCATCGAGTGGACCGACGGCGGCCCCGTCTCTCGTGCGAGGATCCAGCCGGAGCCGGGCGAGATCACGATCGTTCGCCTTTGAAGCGCGGCGCCGCGAAGCGCGTCTCGGTTCCGCGCGTTACCAGGGGTTCGTGGCGAAGACCGAGAACTCGGGGATGAAGCCGCGATCGTCGATCTCGAGAGCCCCGACGATGGCATCGGCGATCTCACTCGGACGGAGCTTCTTCTCGGAGAGCTCCTGCGTGCGACCGAGCTTCTCGAAGAACGGCGTCTGGACCTCGCTCGGATTCACGAGCGTCACGCGGATGTTGTGTGGGCGGAGCTCCGCGCGCCAGCACTCGGTCATGCCACGAAGGGCGAACTTCGAGCCCGAGTACGCGCTCGAGGTCTTGCCGCCGGCGAGTCCCGAGGTCGACGAGATGTTCAGGATGTGTCCGCTCTCTTGCTTCACGAAGTGCCGGGCAGCCTCGCGCCCCACGATCATCGCCCCGGTCACATTCGTGCGGAACACCGCCTCGAAGGGCTCGACTTCCATATCGACGAGGGGCCGGAAGAAACCGAATCCCGCGTTGTTCACCAGGATGTCGAGTCCGCCGAGAGCGTCGATCGCATCGGCGACGGCTCGCACCGCCTCCGCCTCGACACCCACGTCCGCCGCGATGCCACGGACACCCAGGCGCTTCGCGGCCGATGCCAGCTTCTCTTCGTTACGACCGACGATCGCTACCTTCGTTCCCTTCGCGACCAGCGCCTCCGCGATTCCGTAGCCGATCCCCTCGCTTCCGCCCGTGATCAGCGCCCGCGCGCCTTCGAGTTTCATGTTCGCTCCTGTGGCCTATCGCTTGTTCTCGGTGTGTCGGCCGCAGGGAAGCTGGATCCGTTCCGCGGCAAGGACTGCGAGAGATGAGAGAGACGGCGTGTGCGTCAGGCGCGGGCCAGCAGATTCAGGCTGAAGCGCTTGCCGACGTCGAGCCAACGGTTCACGACGCGGAGCCCGGAATCCGATGCGAGCTCGTCGATCTCTTCGATCGAGTACTTGAACGAGTCCTCGGTGTGGATCCGTTCACCCGCCTCGAACGACACGTCGAGCTCGAGCCCTTCGATCCGCACGGTCTGCGCGACGGTGCTCTCGAGATACATCCGCACCACGCCTTCGTCTTCGAGGTAGCGGGCGACGTAACGGAACGTTGCAATGTCGAAGCGCCCCCCGAGCTCGCGGTTGATCCGCTCGAGCAGATTCCGATTGAAGCGAGCCGTGACCCCCTTCGAGTCGTCGTAGGCGCGCTCGAGGACATCGCGGTCCTTGCGCAGATCGACGCCGATGAGGAAGAGGTCCTCGTCGGTCAGGGCGTTTCGCACGCTCCGAATGAACGCCGAGGCCTCTTCGCGCGTGAAGTTGCCCATGCTCGACCCGAGCCAGATCAAGAGCCGCGCCCGCTCGTGCGATTGCGCCAGCTCGGCGAGCCCGTCCTGATATTCGGCCGCGATCGCGGTGAGCTCGAGGCCGGGATGGCTCGCGAGGAGCTCGTCCGCGCTGCCCACGAGCGCGCCCTTCGAGATATCGATCGCGGTGAACGGGAGGGAATCGCGCGACTCGAGAAGACTCCGGATGATTCGCGCGGTCTTCTCACCGCTGCCCCCGCCGAGCTCGACCAGCTCGAGCGAGTCCGGGACGCCGCCGGCGAGCTTCGGTGCGATTCGCTCCAGGATGGAGATCTCGGCCTGCGTCGGGTAGTACTCCTCGAGCCTCGTGATCTCGTCGAAGAGCTCGCTCCCGGGAGCGTCGTACAAGAACCGGCTGGAAAGACGCTTCCGGTCTGCGGTCAGGCCCGTCCGAACGTCACGCTCGAACGCAGCGTGCATGTCCTCTACGGGATGTTCAATGAGTCGATACGATGTCCCGCGGGACGTGATAGGCAAAACGGATTCCCCTGTGGAGTAGGCACGTGGCCGCAATTGGTGAGAGCCGCCATTGTAGCAAACAACGGCAGCCAACCGCGTTCAGAAGCCCACGCTCAGGGCCATGCCGACCACGCCGTGATTGGCTCCACGGCCTTCCAGGAGATCGAGGTAGGCCCACGGGGAAAGGGCCAGATGCTCGGTCAGGGGGAACTCGTAGCCGACGCCCACTCGTCCCGCAAACTTGCTCTCGCCCGCCTCGCGCTCACTGCCGACACCCGACATGAGGGTGAGCTCCTTCCACGGGTGGAGGAACACCGCGCCGCCGGCGAGCGTCGAGTTGAAGTCTCCCCAGGCGCGGTCGATGAACCCGCCGACGCCGAAGAGGCGGTTGATTCGAAACTCGTAGTCCATACCCGCCGTGATGCCGTTCTCGTTCGCCTCGAACGAGTCACCGAGGAACACCGCGACGTTGTGACGGTGGAACTCCTCCTCCGGTTCGTCCTCGGCCTGCGGGATCACCCGGGTCGAGGCGGTGAGCGGGTGAGCCGACAACGCCTCCGGAGCCCGCATGCCTTCCGGGGCCCGCCCGGAGAATGAAGGGGAGACGTGGCACCCCGCCAGCGCGAGCGCCAAGACGGCCAGGGCGAGCCTTTGCATCGTTCTTGCTCCTCTGCCAGAACACGCGAAACGGCGCAGAGTGCACCGCCCGCTTCTAATCCATTCCTAGTGCGCAGACGGCGCATCCGAGGCCTCAGGAAAATGAGATCCCGCTCTCGAGGCCGCCGAGTCGCAGAACCGAACGGTTTCTTTGAGGCATTGCGGCGCCAGAATCCGCACTACGAAGGGTGACTCCGGCGTATCGATCGCCGAAGCGCGGCAGCTTCGTAACACCAGCCGACACAACACGCTAGACCGACTAGAATCAAAGTGTAATCCTGCTATCATCGGCATACGGCATCCGGAGGCGGCCGCTCGACATCGAAGGAACGGTCGGACGTGGAACACGCAAACTGGGGAAGCCACTCATGCTCGAGACACACGTGCGAGGAAACCGCTTGGGGCGCGGTGCCCTCTTGCTGCTCACCTTGTGCTTCGCGGCGATCGGATGCGCACGCGGCGTCGGCGTACAGCGCATCGGCGATACCGAGTGGTTTCTCGCCGAGGCTCGGAGCGCTCTTACATCACCCGAGCCGAGTGAGCGAACGAAGCGCTTCGTACGCCGACTCGCACTCGACAAGCGCTACCCGACCGACCGCGATGCCGCCTTCCTCGACATGCACCGGCGGCTCGTCACCAATCGCGATCGCCAAGTCGCCTTCCACCTCGCCGAGCTCACGTTTCTCGAAGCCGGCCATTGTCGGTACAGCGCACGCGAGAAGAAGTCGCGTTACCTCGTAAGCGCCGAGTACGCGTGGGCCTTCCTCTTCGATACCGAGCTGGGTCCCCCGCCGAACCCGTACGACTCGAACGTTCGGCTGGCATGCGATTTCTACAACCGCTCGATCGGAAAGATCATCGAGTTGCACGCGAAGGGACAGACGCCGTTTGTTGCCGAGCCCATCGAGCACGAATGGCTGACCGGAAAGACGACCGTGAGCTTCGGGCTCCTGGAGCTTCCGCTTCCCGCCGATGCGTTCGACGAGTTTCTTTCCGCCTATCGGTTCAAGGTCCGGGGACTCGCGAATCCGGCGCGCTTCTACGGGCTCGGCACGCCGTGCCTGGCCCGCTATTCGCCGCAGCGACGTGACGAGCTCCCCGATAAGGATCGGTTCATGCCGGACATCCGGCAGACCATGCCCGTGACGACGATCTTGCGCTTCGAGGGCAGTATCGTCGACCGCGGCGAGCATGGCGGTCATCGCACCGCGTCCGCCGAGTTCTACGACAGCTACGATCGATCGACGATCGACGTCAACGGGCACGAGGTCGCCCTCGAGTCCGACCTGACGACTCCCTTCGCCTATATGCTGTCCCAAACCAAGAAGCAAAAGGGGCTCATGGCGATGCTCGACCCTGCCGCCTTCGAGCAGAGAGACGGCCTCTCGATGATGCGGCCTTACGACCCCGACCGCATCCCCTTGATCTTCGTGCACGGGCTGATGTCTTCCCCGATGACCTGGGTCAAGCTCGTCAGCGAGCTCATGTCGAGCGAGACCATCCGCAAGCACTACCAGATCTGGTTCTTCCAGTACGCAACCGGCTACCCGGTCCCCTACTCTTCGAGCTTGCTCCGCACTTCGCTCCAGGCCATCGCCGACACCTTCGATCCCGACGGAACGAACCCGAACTTCGAACGAACCGTCGTGGTCGGGCACAGCATGGGAGGGCTCCTCACCCGGATGATGCTGGCCTCGAGCGGGAATGACCTCTGGGAAACGATCTCGGACGAACCCTTCGACGAGCTCGACCTCAACGACGAGGATCGCGAGCTGATCGAGAAATCGCTCTTCTTCGAGCGGATGCCTTTCATCGCTCGATCGATCTTCATCTCGACACCGCATCGCGGATCCGTGATCGCGACGAACTGGGTCGGTCGTATCGGCCAGAAGCTCATCGCCGTGCCGAGCCAGATCTCGAGCGCCTCCAGCTCGCTGCGCGACGCGCTGACCCAGACCGAGTCCGGCATTCGATACCCGAACCGGCTCCGGAAGCTGACGAGTATTCAAAACCTCTCCCCGAAGAACCCCGTGCTGACCGTGCTCGACGAGTGGGGACTCCCCGACGACGTTCCGTATCACTCGATCATCGGAAACCACTTGAAAGCAGGCGTCGGCGAGGGCGGAACCGACACCGTCGTCCCCTACTGGAGCTCGCATCTGGAGGGGGCTCAATCCGAGCTGATCATCAAATCGGATCACGGCGCCCATCAGCATCAAGAAGCGATTCTCGAGGTCTATCGCATCCTCCTCCTCCACCTTCGTGAGAACGGGATTCTGCCGCAGACCGGGCCCGCTCAAGCTGTCAACTAAGCCGATGTTCCGCTTCCGCAGCCGGGAAGTCCAACCGGACCCGCCTGTCGCTTCCGCCTCGGGCCTCGCGCTCGCGTGCGCCCTCCTTGTCGCGTGCGCGTCGTCAGGTTGCCTGTCGCCGGATTGGCAACTGAAGCCGCCCGAAGACCTCTTTCAGCTCGCACGCGACAAACCGGGCACCGAGACGAAAGACAAGCCCGAGACGAAAGACAAGCCCGAGACGAAAGACAAGCCCGAGACGAAAGACGGACAAGCAAAGCCCGAAGACGGACAGGCAGATCCCGAAGACGAACCGACGAAGCCCGATGAAGAAGAAGAGCTGCCGCCCGGCGTGAAATCGGATCCCGGAGACGAGCCGGCCATCCCGGAAGAAGAAGTCGAAGAGCCCGAAGAAGAGGAAGAAGCGGTCGAGGAAGCACCGGCCGCAGACCCGATCAGTGAAGACCCGGACGATCCCGGAAACGCGATCGAGGGGATCCGGAAGCGACACCGAGAGCGCCAATCGGTGCTCTTCCCGACAACGCCCACTCCCATTCACGACGCGGTCGAGAGGAGTCGCGACCGCCTGTATCAGGCGACGAGCCTCCGACTCGGATTGGCCCTGACACACCTGTTCCAGTACACCTCCGAGACTCCCCTCTCCGACGACGACAACGGGAACGCGACAACGCTCGACCTGCATGCCAGCTGGGACGTGCTCGCACAAGACGAACCGACGCGAGGTCACGTCGTGGCTCGACTCCAGGGCCGCTGGGACTACGGCACGACCGCACCCGGAACCCTGGCGACGGACTCCCTCGGCTCACTTCTCGGCACCGCGAATACGTTCAACCCTTACTCGCCCGCATTCCTGCTACGAGACCTCTACTGGCAGCAAGGAAGCGAAGAAGCGGGATGGGCCTACCGCGTGGGCAAGATCACTCCCGACGCGTTGATCGGGAACTCGAGGCACATCGGCGCGGGGATCACGTTTCTTCCGAACGCCGGCGTCCGCCCCTTCTCGGCGGCGATCGCCGACTCGGGACTCGGCATCGCCGGGACGTGGTTCTTCAACAATCGCTTGAAGGTCACCGGCATGGTTTCCGACGCCAACGCGGATCGCACCGACTTCGGCGATGTCGACGAGGGAGACTTCTTCCAGGCTCTCGAGGTCGGCTACAAGGTCGCGCCGCTGACCCGAGACGCGGGCTATTCGAAGCTCGCGGTCTGGCACACGAGCGGCACCGAGGACGGCGACTCTTCGAACGCGAACCTCGGCCCCGATGGCTGGGGGTTCTTCCTGAAGCACGAACAAGAGCTCACCCGCGACGGACGTGCGATCGGTATCCTCCGATACGGAAAGAGCTTTGAGGATGCCGCCACGTACGACCAGCAGGCGGGAGCGAACCTCCTCTTCTACGAGCCCGCAGGCCCCGGCAGGCTCGCGAACGATTTGCTGGGAATCGGCTTCAACTGGGTGGAGCCGACACAGGTCGAGTCTCACAACGAATACAACGTGGAAGTCTTTTATCGGGTTCCCATCGTGCCTCTGGTGGACATGACCCTGAGCTACCAGTCTGTCTTCAACCCGTCGCTTGCACCGGATACCGACCACGCTTCCGTCTTCAGTATCCGCTTCCGAACGACTTTCTGATCCCGCTACGAGCCTCGACTTCCGATGCCTTTCATGCGATAAGAACTGCGGCGGTGAGCAGACACGATTGGGGTTCTGACTCGACCGCCGACTGTCGCCTTCACAGTGAGTCATGCTCAATCGAGTCACGCTACAGGAGTCCGCGAAGCTCGCGATCGCGCTGACGATCTTCTACGCCATCGCACTCTGGGCCAACTGGAACCTGCCGAAGTACGGGGCCCTCGCGATCGCGGTCATCAGCCTTGGCGCCACCGGGGCCTCGCTACACAAGGGAATCCTCCGTATCGTCGGCACGACCGCCGGGCTCACGGTGGGCCTCGCCGTCGTGGCGATCCTCTCCCAGAGGTGCTGGGCCAACCTGGCGTTCCTCTCGGCGTACTTCATCGTGGTGGGATACGCGATGCAGGGAAGCCGATACGCCTACGCCTGGTTCGTCACCGGCATCCTGCCCGCAATCGTGTGGGCCTCGTCGTACGGCAAGGCCGAGAGCGCCTTCGACTACGCCTCCTTCCGCTACCTCGAGACGGCCACCGGTGTCGCGATCTACACCATCGTCAGCATGGTGTTCTGGCGACGAACGTCGGGGCAAGCTCTCGACAAGCTCTCCGGACAGATTCTCGGCGATATCCATGCCTTGTTCGGCTTCTACCGCGAAGGACTGGACGTGGGCAAGATCCCGGACGAGGCGGCGCCGTCTCGCAAGCGAGCTCTCGGATCCCTCGCGAAGCTCACGCCGACGCTCGACGGCGCGTACACCGACACGCCGAGCGTCATCGAGAAGAAGCACGCCTGGGAGCGCATGCCGATCGAGCTCCGCGGCGCGCTCGACGCGCTCGAGCTCTGGCGCGAGTGTTTCACGGCGGCGCCCGATCACGACTTCGACGAGAGCCTTCCCGACATCGCCGCGGCGCTCGGCAAGCTCGAGCAGCGGTTCGCTCGCATCGACGAGATCTGGAAAGCCCGAACGACGAACGACGCGCCGGCCGAGCCCGGCGATCACGACGGCGACCTGCTCACCCCGATCGTGCTGGTCCCCGGTTCCGAAGCATCCGGTAAGAGCGGCGTCTTCGAGCACGCGACGGTTCTCGGCTTCGTGGAGAGAATCGAGGATCTCGATACGGCCAGCCGGAAGCTGCTTCTCACGCTGCGCGACATCGTCGGCCTCGAAGCAGTGACCACGCCCGCCGGACCCGAGCCCAACGACTCTCCTGCGCGGGAATCGCGACTCGACGCCGTCCGACTTCGCAATGCCGTGTTTCCGGCCTGCTGCTTCGCGCTCGGCTATGTGCTGTGGATCCTGACCGACCCACCGCCCGGCGCCATGGTTCCTGCAATGGCGGGCGTATTCGGTCTTCTCGTGCTCATGGCGCACGCGAACGCGGCGAAGCTTCTCGTCTCGTTCCTCGGCTGCCTCGTGTTCGCCGTCGCGCCGGTCTATCTGTTCGTGATGCCCCGACTCGCCACCGGAGCCGAGCTGCTGACGCTGATCTTCGTCTTCACCTTCGCGATCGGCGTCCTGCTCTCCAAGGCTCCGATGATACGGACCCTCGCCATCGTGCTGTTCGTCGTGCTGACCGGAATCAGCAACGATCAGGCGTACTCGCTCCTCGGGGTCCTGAACGGCGGTCTGCTGTTCGCTCTCTCGCTCGGGATCGTCGCGATCGTTCAGACCCTCGTGTCCCCGATCCGGCCCGAGCGCGAGCTCCTCCGAGACCTTCGATGCTTCTTCCGGGGATGCGCTCGGATCACGCACGATCTGGGTCGCAGCACGGCCG
>CAZQZX010000051.1:0-32405 GCA_964597885.1 uncultured Planctomycetota bacterium | reverse complement strand
ATCAGCTGCTGGTTGCCGAACGTGCCGTCACCATTGCCGAGGAGGATCGACACGGTGGCGGTGTTGATATTTGCCACGCAGATGTCGACGTTGCCGTCGCGGTTGAAGTCGGCCGGCTCGGACGGGCTCGCGCGGTCCTGGACCGAGAAGGTCGGCGTCAGGAACTCGGTGAAGGTTCCCGTGCAGTCGCCGTGGTTGAGGTGCACGCGCAGGTCGGCAGTGTCCTCGTTGACGGTCAGAAGATCCATGTAGCCGTCGTTGTCGAGATCGGATCCGATGCCGCCGTAGGGGCGACTCGATTCCCCGGCGCCGTTCGTGGTGACGGTCTGCGTCGTCGTGAAGGTGCGCGTCGCGGGCGCCGACGCCACCCAGAACTGGAACGAGTATCCGGCCGAACGGATCGGGCTCGCATCGGCGCCGCGGACCGCGTTCGACACGAAGACCGTGACCAGCTCGCCGGCGCTCAGCGGCTCGTCGGGCACGAGCGTCGCGGTTGCGCCGCCGTTCGAGAAGACGATCCGTCCGCTCGCCGTGCCGCTCCACCTCGCGAAGGCCCAGAAGCTTCCGTCGCAAGTGATCGTGGACGCGTCGACGGGACGGTCGAAGGTGACCGAGATCGTCGTGTCGCGGGGCGCCATCGAGTTCGGCGCCGGATCCACGGAGAGGACGGACAGGCCGCCCATACCGAGGGCGTCGGTCCCAGGCAGAAGGGCGAGGACGAAAACGAAGCAGGCATAGGGAATGGAGCGTCGGAACATCGGGATACCCCCTCGAGAGTCGGAGCGATGGCGCGGCGTGCACAGGGCACGACCAGCCAAGACGGACGTTGTTCGATGGGACCAGCGAAGCAGGTGTGAAGTCCGCGTATTGTAGGCGGGACCGATCCGGGGATCAAGAGGGCGGACGCTTCCGGTGCCGGGCTACGTCAGGGAGCGGCCCAGGGGAGTGCGGGGTGGCCGGGTGGGAAGAACGCCGGACTCAGAAGGCGATCTCGAGTCCGATGTACGGGCCGAACATCGTCAGGTCACCCTCGACGTCGTCGTTGCTGTCCTCGTAGTCGAAGTCGGCACCGATCTGTCGCCATCCGGCGAGGAGCGAGCCTCGCACGCGCTTGTTGCCGCCGATGAAGCGCCAGCGCGCATAGACGTCCACATCGTAGAAGGCGACATCGACGTCGTTGACGTCGATATCCATTCCCGAGACGAGCCCGGAGAGCGCGAAGTCGCCGAACTCGACGCCGGCGCGCAGCGCGACCACGGGGATCGGGGCGATCTCGTCGGTGGAGACCTCGATGCCGGTGTCGCGATCGCGGATCGACGCGTCCAGATCGAAGGCCGTCACGCCTCCGCCGATACCGAGCTCGAAGCTCGACGGGAGCAGATCGAAGGTGACGATGCCGCTGTAGATGTCGAGGTCCATCTCGGACCGGACGTTGGCGCCGGCGGGGATCGTGTTGCCGCCCTGACTCACTTCGGCGTCGAGGCGGCCGTTGCCTTCGAAGCTGGCCTGCAGCGCGCTCAGCGTGAAGTGCGGGGCGCCCCACTTGAAGTCGATCGTGGCCGACGGAACGCTGTCGTCCCGATCGAAGCCCGCGTCCTCGACGTCCGACTGGGCGACGACGCCGCTCGACGAGATACCGAAGTCACCGGTGGGCTCGAAGGTTCCGTAGCGCACGCCTCCCTGAAGGGTGGGGAGGCCGCATCCGATCATCGGAAGGAGGAGGAGCATCCAGCCGAGTCGTCGTACGTCCATGGGGTCGTCCTCGTTCGGGCGAAGCGGGCGCACCCTCCCCGGCGGAGAGTGCCCTCCTCCCTATCGAGTGCCCCCGGCGCGCGCCTTGAGCCTCCCTCGAAATCGCGCGGGGGCGCACAGGCTTCTGTTACGATGCGCGCGTCCTTCGACCCGGGAGCCCCGATCCAAGATGAAGAATCTCGCGTTGCTCGCTGCCCTTGTTTCTGTCCTGTTCGTTGTCGTGAGCTGCGGAAGTGGGGACGAGGCCGCACCGAACGACGACACGGTGTCGGCAACCGACCGCACTGGTGGAGCAGGGGCGGGCGGAACGGGCGCGTCGTTGTCGTCGATCCGGCTCGATCCCGATCTCTTCGGGAAGGGGTGGAAGGCTGCCGATGGGCTCGTCCTCGATTCCTGGGACGACATCGAGGGTCTTCGGGAGCCGCTCCAGGCCACGGCGGCCGCGCTTCGCGACAGCTACGAGCCGCTCGGTATCGTGGCGCTCGGCTCGTACGCGTGCGCCCGGACGAAGCCGCCTCTCGACAGCATCGACGTGCGCGTCTTCGTCTTCGAGTCCTCGGAGCGATGCGCGGAGTGGATCGCGAAGAAGTACGGGTACGAGGGGTGGGAGGAGCACTACACGCGGACCGAATCGGACGGCATCGTCCGGCTCGACAGCACCCAGACCCAGAAGCGCATCATCGCGTCGGGCCGCTACTGGATCACGTCGGGACATATCGGCTCCGGCGACGAGCATCGGACCGCGCTCGGAAGCGTGGCGAGCCGGCTCGGAATCGATCTCGACTGAGGGAGAACGATGCTCGGGCGATACACGATGAAGCGAGGCGCGAAGGCCGCGGATCTCCCCGAGGGAATTCGCCAGGATTCGCGAAAGCACACGCGCCATCCGCTCCGTCCCGTGAAGGAAGACGTGGATCGCTACCTCGCCGCGCCGAGTGATCAAGCGTGGGAGGACTTTCGCGAGGCGTATCTCGCGGCGCTCGAGGAACGCTTCGCCGAGGACCGCGGTCCGTATGATGCGCTTGCTGAGCTCGCGGCCGAGGACGACGTGCTCCTTGGATGCAGCTGCCCGACGGCGAAGAACCCCGACGTGAAGCGCTGTCACACGACGCTCGCGCTGCGGTTCATGCAGACGAAGTATCCGCGGCTTCGCGTTCAGCTTCCTGGTTGACGCGGCGTCTAGCGTTTCGCGTCGAGCTTGCCGGGGGCTTCGAACGTGCGAAGCCTGCGGATCGTCGCGTCCCAGGCGTAGCGCGGCGGCCGGAGCGGGGTCACGGTTCCCGCGGGCTCGGCCTCGAGCGAGCGGAACCGGGCGAGATCGATCGGGGGTTGCGCGAGGGCGTCGACGTCCGGCGGCTCGTCCGCGGTGAACAGAATGCGGAAGGTCTCGGGCTCTCCCTCGTAGAACGCGGCCAGGCTCGGCTTCGGACGCGCCGCGCCGGTGATCAATACGAACTTGCGCTGTCCCGCAGGGATCTCCTCGGCCGTTCCGTAGGGCGTGATCGCGCCGTCCGGGGAGAACACCACCACCGCGGCGTAGATGCCGAACGGCGACTGGTTCTCGATGTCGATTCCGAAGGGCGTCTCGTAGGGCAGCGCCGGGATCCCGGTGGCCGGGTCCGGTGCGATGGGCTTTCCGCGCGTGAACTTGCGACCGGCCCTCGTGCGCTGTTCGACGGCGTGTCGCAGGGTGACGCGCGCCGCGAAGGCTCCGGGAGCCGTCGCGGGCAGGGTGAGGCATCGGAACTGGCGTCCCAGGTGCTCGAGCGGGCCGAGCACGCGATCGATCGATGTCGAGATGTCTGCGCTACCGAGCGGAGCGCGGATCGGGAGCGGCGATCCGTCGGCCCGGATCACCTCGACGATGCGCTTCCGGGGCGCTTCGGCTCCCGGGTTCGCTTTCGCCTTCGCCTCCGCGACTGCTTGTCGCTCCCGAATGGCGAAGCGCGCCTGATCGACGGGCCGCAGGGTAAGCTCCTCGCTGAGCCGGATGCGTCGCTCGAGGCTCTCGCGGAGCTCGGAGCGCATGTCCTCCTGAACGAGGGCCACGGGTAATCGGCGCCCGGAGCCTCCGCCCGCCGGAAAGGCCCGGAACGTCCGGCCCTTGGCGCGCGCTTCCTGCTCGGCATCCGTCCACGCGACGGTCGAGTCGTTCAGCCGGACCTCGGTCGCGAACACGCGGCCGAGCCGGTCGGCCTTTCGATCCCGAGCCGCCGTGTCTCCGAGGACGTGGAACATCGCGCGCGGCCGGACTCCCTGCAGGGAGCCGCCGGTCAGCGTCCAGAGGGAATCGCTTCCCGCGCCGCGTCGTGTGAGCGAGAAGTAGGGATCGGCCGGTCGGGCGCGGTTCCCGAAGAGCGGATCGCGCGCCCTTC
The DNA here is from genome assembly GCA_964597885.1 of uncultured Planctomycetota bacterium. Lineage (GTDB taxonomy): Bacteria > Planctomycetota > JACOTG01 > JACOTG01 > JAUIME01 > CAZQZX01. Next base: position 28,278 of record CAZQZX010000051.1, on the reverse strand, counting down.
CGATCAGCGTCGGGGTCTGGCGCGGGTTCGTCTCGCGGACCGACGCGCGTACGGCGTGCATCAGGTCCATGTACGTCCACCCGCGGCGGACGCGCGTGAGCTCACGGCAAAGGGCGAGCGTGAAGATGCCGTGCGTGAGGGTGCTGCCGCCGAGCTGCACGCGGGTCTCGCCGGCGCGCTCGTGGGATCGACAGGCTCCGAGCGCGACGAACGCGAGATCGGAGTCGACCGCGAAGCCGTCGTCACGAAACACGGGCTCAGGGGCTTCGGCGAGGCGGCGCGCGCGGGCGTCGAGCGTGCGCGACGGTCGGGTTCCCTTGAAGCCCCGGATCTCGCGGTAGGTGATGTCGCCGGACTTGCCGCGCGTGACCGTTCCGCTGTGGCAGCTGTCGAAGATGAGGACGACCCGGCGGCACTTGGCATTGGCGCGGCGGACCCGCTTCTCGATCTCGTCGTCGCGGATGTCGTTGCGGCGGGCGCCGTCGGGAGTGAACGCATCGAAGGGAACGAGCGTCTCGTCGATGCCGTCCGTCTCTTCGCCGTCATCGTCGGAGAGTCGGGATCCGTGGCCGGCGAAGTAGAAGAGCAGGAGATCCTTCGGGGAAGCATCGCGGATCATCCGGTCGAGCTCGGCGAGGATGCGGCGGCGCGTCGCAGCTGCGTCCAGGAGCACGCGGATCTGCGGCGATTCGAAGCCGGCCTGCTTCAGAAGCGTCTGGCGCATGAGCTCGACGTCGGCGCGCGGTCCGGAGAGCGCGGGCCATCCGTCGCGCGGAGTCTCGTACGCCTGGATCCCGACCAGCAGCGCGCGCGAGCGAGCCGGTGCGTCCTGCTCGGGCCGCGAGGCGAAGATGGGGAGTCCGCCGATGAGGATGACCATCCCGAGAACGAGGGCCAAGCCTGCAACGCGACTCGTCGCGATCGATGGAGATGCGGATTCCGGCACCCTGAGACTCCTCCAGACTCCGAAGCGGGACGTCCGGTCCGCATTTTACGGATTCGTCTGCGAGGTGGAAGCGATTGCCTCGCTCAGAGATACTCGACGATGAGGCCGTTCGTGGCGCTGGCCGGACGCGAGGCGCTCGAGCCCAGGTCGATGATGATCCCCTGGTAGGTGATCACCGTCCCGGGCGGCAAGTGCATGGTGTCGCCGGTGGGAAGCGAGAGGACGTCGGTGGGGGCGCGCGGCGGGTCCGGCCGCGGACTTCCGTCGAAGTAGGTGCTGGCCCCGACCTGGTTGACCTTGCCGGCGTTGTTGAACACCGCGATCGGGGTCGCGCCACCGGCGAACAGGAACGGGAAGGCGGTCCATCCGATGCCGCCGGGCAGGCTGCTGGTGTCGCTCGGGGCGGGGCGTCCCGCGTCCGCGTGGACGACGAACTTTCCGTTGCCGCCCGCCTGCGTCAGCACGATCGAGAGCGTGAACGGGCCGCCGGCCGATACCGTCGTTTCTCCGAAGCGGTTGCCGGTGAGACCGTTCACGAAGAGCACGGCGCCGAGGCCACCGGAGAGCTCTTCCACGCTTCCGAACAGCGCGGCGTGCTCGCGCACGACTTCGTCCGCTCCCATGTCGGGCGCCGAGCTTCCGTCGCCGTCGCCGTCGATGTCGCGTGCCTGTCCTTCGCCGTCCGTGGCGGGCAGTGCGGGGACGAGCGCCGAGCCCGCGTCGATGCCCGGCGAGCCGAGCCGCAGCCGCAGGTCTCCGCGCTGGATGTTCACGAACCCCGGGAAGCTGTCGATGTTCCCTTCGCCTTCGAACCCGCCGAGGATGTTCGAGAACGTGATCGTGCCGCCGCCGCCCGCGAGGATCTGCCGGCCGGTGTCAGCGATGTTCGAGTAGACGATTTCGTTCGTTACCCGCAGATCGGAATCCCCCTGGCCGAAGTATCCGCCGCCGAGGTTCTCGGCCAGGTTGCCGAACACGGTGTTGTGGGCGAAGTCGGGATTGGACGTGCCGCTGACGGCGAACCCGCCTCCGTTTCGCGCCGAGGTGTTGTCGAAGACGAAGTTGTTCGTGACGGTGCCGGTGACCTGCTCGAAGGAGGCGCCGGCGCCGTTGCGGAACGTGGTCCTGTTGTCGCGGATAAGGTTGCGATCGAAGACGAGGTCGGTCACGTTGAGGAACGACGCGCCCCCTCCCGTATCCGCGGCGTTCATGCGGAACTCGTTGCGGGATACGTCGAGCCCGAGGCAGTTCGTCGCGTAAAGCCCGCCGCCGCTCAGGCCGCCCGAGTTCCCGTCGAAGACGTTGCGGTTGATCGAGAGGCCGGCCGTGCAGGATTCGGCGTGGATGCCGGTACCGACCGGGTCGATCCCCGTCTGGGTGTTCGACGTGAATCGGTTCAACGTGATGTTGCCGCTCGACACGGCGGTGATGTAGAGACAGTTGCCGTCGACCGAGCCGTCGTTCGAGAAGAAGTCGTTGTCGACGAACGTCGGCGCGCCGCCGGAAACGTAGGCCGCTCCGCCGAAGTCGGCATCGTCGACGTGGTCGAAGAAGCGGTTCGACGAGATCACCGGCGAGGAGTCGATCGACGCGAGACCGGATCCCATCGTGTCGGTGAGGAGCGACGTGACCTCGTTCTCGGAAATGTCGTTGCCCTCGAGGAGGGGAGAGCCCCCGCCGCGAACGACGATGCCGCCGCCCACGAGTCGCGTGCGGTTGTCGCGGATCCAGCAGTCGCGGATCACTGGCGAGGCGCCGTCGATGAGGATCCCGCCGCCTCCGATCGCATCGGTGGTGCGGCCGCGCGACACCTGGAATCCTTCGAGCACGGAGCTTCGCCCCTCGCCGTTCGCGAAGGTGACGACGCGGTCGGCTCGGTTCGCGTCGAGGATCGTGTCGTTGAAGTCGCCGGCGGCGCGCACGGTGATCGCCTTGCCGAGGAAGTCGATCGACTCGACGTACGTGCCCGGCTGAACGAGGACGACATCGCCGGCGGACGCGGCGTCGATCGCGGACTGGATCGTCGCGAAGGGGGCGGGGACGCCGAGGGTTCCGGCGCGGGCCTCACCGTAGGGCGCGAGGGGGCCGGAAGCCAGCAGCCCGAGTGCGACCGCGAGTATGGTGCGAGCGACGATCTTCATCTCTCCTCCGGCTATGCCGCGGATATCGTCCGCGTGAGCCTGTCCCTTACCCCGGCCTGATTCTAGACGAGACCTCGACCAAGTCAACGCCCCGCAGAGTCGCGACCGAAGGGCCCGCTTGTATACTCCGCTTCCACCGGAGCCTGCGTGTGCTCCTTACGAAATCCGAATTCTTCCAAGGAGAGACGCCGTGACGCTTTCTGCGCTGCGACCGCTGTTCGCCTGCCTGCTGACCCTCGCGCTCGCGTGGGGTTGTGCTTCCACCGACGACACCGAACGGTCGCCCGGATCCGCGATCGAGTCTCCCTCCGGACTGGCGTCGGACAGCGCGCCGGAAGATGCGCCGGTCGCGCAGTGGCCGCAGTTCCGCGGCGCCGGAGGCACGGCGAGCGACACCGAGGCGTCGATCCCGGACCGCTTCGGCCCCGGCCAGAACGTCCTGTGGAAGCAGACGACGCCGGCGGGCCACTCGTCGCCGGCCATCTGGGGTGACCGGATGTACCTGACCGGATACGAAGGGGCGACGCTCCTGGTCGAGGCCCGATCGCGAGCGGACGGATCGCTCGTGTGGCGTCGCGAGATCGATCCGGCCGGGGGGAGCGAGGCGTTCAGCCACGATCACTGCTGCCCGGCCGCGCCGAGTCCCTGCACGGACGGCGAGAGAGTGTTCGCCTATTTCGGCGGCCATGGCCTGATCGCCTACGACGCCGACGGTACGAAGCTCTGGGAGAAGCACTTCCCGGTCGAGGCGAACATGTTCGGCACCGGCACGTCGCCGGTCCTCGACGGAGACTCGGTCTTCCTCGTGCGCGACGTCAACGGACTGTCGGACGTGACCAGCTACGACACCGCGACGGGAGAGGAGCGCTGGTCGGTTCCGCGGCCGGAGGCCAACGCCAACTATGCGACGCCGTTCGTCTGGCATCGCGCGGATCGCACCGAGCTGATCGTCCCGGGCAGCTCGGTCCTGAAGTCCTACGACGCGCGAACGGGAGAGGTCCTCTGGTGGGTCGACGACGTCTGCAACTTCGTTTGCACCTCGCCGACGGCGAACGAGGACACGCTCTACTTCGGAAGCTGGGCCACCGGAAACGTCGGCAAGGGTCGGCGCCTCGCGACGGCCTTCGACGTCACGAACGAGATTCCGGATGAGGTGCTCGAGGATCCCGAGCCCTTCATCGCGTACTTCGACAAGAACGGCAACGGCACGATCGAGCTCGACGAGCTCCCGGCGAGCCGCGCCAAGGATGCCTTCGAGTTCCTCGACTTCGACCAGGACGGCAGCTGGAGCCTCGCCGAGATCCAGGGCTTCCTGGAGTTCGAGGTAGCGCCGGGGCGCAACGTCATGGTGGCGGTGCGAGGCGGAGGGAAGGGCAACGTCACGGCGACGCACGTGCGCTGGGAGCGGACGCGCGGATTGCCCTACGTCTCCAGCCCGCTTCTGTATCGCGATCGAATCTACCTGGTGCGCGACGGCGGGCTCCTGACGAGCGTCGACGCCTCGACCGGAAAGCCGTTCATCGATCGGGCTCGCCTGGGCGTGGGCGGTGAGTACTACGCGAGCCCGGTCGGCGCAGGCGATCGAATCCTGGTCGCGGCCGAACGCGGCACGCTGTTCGTGATCGCGGCCGGTGGCGAGGAGCTCGACATCGTCCAGAAGACCGACTTCGGCGAGGGGATCTACGCGACGCCGGCGATCGTCGACGACACGGTCTATCTGCGCACGGAGGGGCACCTGTGGGCCTTCCGTGCAGGAGCGGCGAACTGAGACAGGGCCGGGGAGCCGCGGCGACGCTCTAGCGTTCGTCCGTGCTCCCGTACGAGGTCGCGACGGCTTCGAGCCGTTCGTGCAGGGCGGCGGCGTCCAGCCACCGCCCGCGCGACATCACGCCGACGGGCTTGCGCAGGGTCGCGAGCCCGGTCAGCGGATTCGCGTCGAGGAGCAGCAGATCGGCGCGGCTTCCGGTGCGGATCACGCCGAACTCGCCTTCGCGGTCGAGCGCCTCAGCCGCGTTCACCGTGCCCGTTCGAAGTGCGGCATAGGGCGACAGTCCGGCACGCACGAGGTTCTCGAGCTCGTCGTGGATCGCGAAGCCGGGAACGACGAGCGGGTTGGGCGTATCGGTCCCGAGCAGGATGCCTGCACCAGCGTCGTGGAGGGCCCGTGTGATGCGCGCGTTGACCTCGTTGGCCTTGCGGATGTCGCGGATGGCCTCTTCGGTCATGCCCTGCATCCGGAAGTCGCTCTTCGGATCCCAGAAGGCCTTTGTCTGCGGGGACACGTAGCGCATTTCCGGGCGCGCGAGCCAGCTCGGGGCGAGGCCGTCGGCGGTGTCCGCGAAGCGTTGCATGACGACGAGCGTGACGCAATTCCAGGCGCCGGCGTCCTTCGAAGCCTTCGCGATCGCGTCGATCTTCTTCGGGTCTGCGCCGTGGGCGGCCTTCATGCGGCTGCGGAAGTCGCTCGCCTTCAGCTCGAAGTCGTCGCGCTTGACGGCGGCGACGTACTCGGTGAGATGCTCGATGATGCGATGCCCGGCCGCGAGCGCCGCCTCGACGCCGACCGCGCTCGGCACATGCCCGTCGACGCGCATTCCCGATTCCTTCGCGGCCGCCACGATCGCGTCGTACGACTCCTGCGACAGGTTGCTGTAGACCTTCACCGCCTCGTAACCGGCCGCCTTCTGGCGCTCCACCTCGGCGCGCGCTTCCTCGGCGTTCTTGACCGAGACGGACTGCGGCCAGATCGGGGGGACGCCGTCGACGATCGGGCCCGTCGTGTAGATGGTGGGGCCCGGAAGATCGCCGCTTTCGACCCGGGTCTGAAGCGACTGGTGGAGCGGGGAGCCCCACATGTTGCGGATCGTGGTCACGCCGTTCGCGAGGAACAGAGGAAGCTCGAGCTCGCTCCAGAGGTGGACGTGCATGTCCGCGAGCCCCGGCAGGAGAAACCGGCCCTTGCCGTCGATGCGCGTCACGCCGTCGGGTACGGGGGTCGAAGCGGTCGGTCCGACCGCGACGATGCTTCCCTCGCGCACGATCACCGTCTGATTCGGGACCGCCTGCTCGCGATCCATCGGGATCACGGTCACGTTGACGAAGGCCGTGCCGGGCGACTCGTCGGCGCGCACGGGAACCGTCGCGGCAGTGGTGAGAACGGCGGCGGCAAACAGCCCGAGCGCGAGCACCGTCGTGAGGGCGCTGCGGCGCATCGGGCATCCGAGGAAGCTTCGGGCGGGTTTCATGGCGGCGATTCTAACCCGCCACTGCCGGATCCTCGACTACTTCTTCTGCTTGCGGAGCCACCGGATGATGTCCGCGGCGAAGGACTCGCCGGCAACCGCGGCGATCGAGGCCAGCTGCGTCTCCGCCGGGAGCTCGTACGTCGGATCCGTCGTCTCGGATCCGTCGTCGTTCTGGATCCAGCGGTTGGCCTCGTGCAGCTCGGCGATCGCTCGAAGGAGCCCGGGCAGCGATTCTTCGTGCTCGACCGACAGGTAGCGCACGACGTCCCACGCGAGGCGCGAGAGATCGGCGTCATACGTGTTCCGCGGCCACGCGGCGAGGAGTCCGAGGTCGAGCTCGCGCATCTTGCGCTTGGAGATCAGCTTCTTGACCTCGCGGTGCCAGCCGGTGTGCTCCGAGGCCGAGACGAAACCGGCTCGCCAGGGGAAACAGTAGACGTTGCCGAGCACGTCGGCCTCGACGTTCCAGGCGAGCCCCATCTCGAGCCAGAAGGGCAGTGTTCCGAATCGGCGCAGCACGAGGAGCTGGGTCAGGCGATTGACCAGCTCGTTGTGCGGGTTCCATTCCTCTTGCCCGGGGACCCGAGCCGCCCAGGCGCCGAGGAAGGGCTGACCGCACACGAATCCGACCAACTCCTGATCGGGTCGGGCATCGAAGTACGCGTGACGGGAGGCCAGGTAGCCGCGCAGGTCGGCTCCCTCCTCGAGGTCGCGGACCTCGAAGACGTAGACGGGCTCCACCTCAGTTTCGGTCGACACGCCGGGAAGGATCGGCTCCGCCGCGGCGAGGGTCTTCTCGATGAGGGCCTTCTTGCGCCCGAGCGACTTCTCGCTGGAGGGCGCGAGGAACAGGAACACGTTCCCGGGCTCGTGGTGGTAGGCCTCGTATCCCTTGGAGTCGGCCCACGACAGGATTCCGGCCTCGCCGGTGGTCGAGCGCTCGGCCCCGACCTCGGCCGGCGTCGAGAACATCAGTGCGGTGAGCACGATCAGGGCGTTCGTCATCGGAGCTGCCTCCAGTTTCCCGTCTCTTCCGGACCACGATCCGTATCGGCACTTCGACACGGAAGAATCCAGGGATTCACGCGAGCGAGACGTGATACGATGCGTGACACAGGTCTGGATGCCGGATCTGCCAAGTAGTTACGGAGGTAGCGACGATGTTGCGTGAGAAAACGGTTGGGATCACGTTGGCGCTGGCCATCGCCTGCAGCGGCCTTGCCTGCAACAGCACCCAGAAGGGCGCGGGAATCGGCGCGGTCGGGGGCGCGGTCATCGGCGGGGTGATCGGCCACCAGACGGGACACCGGACCGAGGGCGCGGTCATCGGCGGGGTGGTCGGTGGAGTCGCGGGCGGCGCCGTCGGACACCACATCGAAGAGGGGCAGTCGACCAACGTGCGCGTCTCGAACGCGAACGGCTCCTACACCGACGTGGTCATCAAGAAGCAGGACGGCGTCTACGTCGGACCGAAGGGCGAGAAGTACGAAGAGATGCCCACCGAGGAGCAGCTCCGCCAGGCCGGTTACGGCCTCTAGCGCTTCGGCCCTAGCGTTTTCGGCTTCTAGCGGCGCATGATGCGGATCGCGATCGCGGCGCCGATCACGACGATCCCCGCGACGAAGAGCAGGATCACGCCGATTCCGCCTTGCTTCCCGGACGTGCCGCCGGTCGTGGCGCCGCTCATCTCGAGGATCCGAAGCGCGTCTTCCTTGTGGCCGAGCTCGCGATACGCCGCGACCAGTAGGTTGCGGAAGGGCTCCGTGGCGAACAGCTCCTTGTCGAATCGTGCTTCGACCTCGGGGAGCTCGCCCCAGCGGCCGGCCTTGTCGAGCATCTGGAAGAGATCGAGGTAGATGTTCCCGTCGGTGGCGTTGCGACCGACGGCCTCCTCGAGCGTGGCGATGGCTTCTCGCTCCTTGCCCTGGAAGAAGTAGTTCCGCCCGCGGTTTCGCATGAGCGTCGCGTTGCCGGGGTCGAGGGCGAGCGCCTTCGAGAGCGCCCGGCCGCCTTCCGCGAACTCGCCGAGCTGGTTGTACGTGATCGCGAGGTGGTTCTGCATCACGGCGTCGCTGGCGTCGACCTCGACGGCGGCGAGCGCGAGCGGCAGCGCGTCCTTTGCGCGCCCCTCCAGAAGCAGCGCCCACGAGTGGTAGTACAGGACGATCTTGTCCTTCCCGAACGCTTCCTTCACCGATTCGAACTGCGCGATCGCTTCGGCGTTTCGACCGACGCGGAAGAGGCAGACGCCGAGGTTGCGGCGCAGCGTCGGCTCGTCGGGCTTGGCCTTGGCGGCGGCCTCGAGCTCCGGGAGGGCCTCGTCGAAGCGGCCCGCGGCGATCAGCGCTCGGGCGCGTCCCTCGGGCGTGTCCTCGTCGGGGGTTGCGGGCTCGCCGGGCTCGATAGAGGGCGGCTTCGGCACCGTGGGCTCGAGCGCCGGCATGCGGAAGCGGCCGTCTCCCTCGGAGTCCTGCGCGAGGGCGGGGCCGGCCGCGGTGAGCACGAGCGGCGCCGCGGTGAGCACGAGGAGGAAGAGCGCCGTCGTGCGGACGGCGAGGATCGGGTTCGGTCGGTGGTCGTAGGTCTTCATGGCCAAGAGGGTAGGCGATCGGGCGCCCCGCGTAAAGGGGGCGCCCCGAGTTCGTCGCCGAGCCCTATTTGGCGGTGAGCAGGCCCTTGAAGTCCACGCGGTCCCAGAATTTCTGGAGCACGTCCTTGCGGTCCTTGTTGACCTGGACGTTGACCATCAGCGCATCCGAGATCGCGATGCCCGAGGCCGCTTTTCCCTTGTCGACCTGGGTCCAGCCGTTCCAGCCATCCTTCTTGACGGGCTTCACTTCCTTGTTCGGGTCCATGTTCATCATGCGCATCATCTGCTCGTTCTCGAACATCTTGAGCATCTGGCGCTGCGGCATGATGAGCTGGGGCGAGTTCGTGAACGTGACGGTGATGCGCAGTCCGGCGTCCTTCTTCCAGTAGGTCCGCTCGACGGTGCTCACCTGGACGCTCTGTCCGCCCGCGCCCCAGTTGCCGGACGACGTTCGCGGCTCGTCGGCAGTGAAGCCTTCGGGGACCGGCGGCAGGAAGGTCACGAGATCCTTCGAGCTCTCGGACTGGATCTTGTTGATCGCCTTCTGCAGAAAGGCGATCGCCTCCTGGGCCTTGCCGGCCTTGTAGGCCTCGAGAGCCTTGCCGGTCAGGATTTCGACGGACTCGCCGGACGCGTCGAGGGAATCCTTGGTCTGCGCGAATGCGGTGCTGCAGAGGATCACGAATGCGATCGAGGTCAGCTTCATCGGTTCTCTCCTTCGAGGGGTAGGGGCGGGAGACGGGGCTCCTGCAGGATCATGGGGCGGCGCGGTCGTGCCCGGCGCGCTCCGCCCAGCACGGAGATTCTAGCGGCGCGTGCTCGAAGCCGCAATCCGGATCAGGCGGACGGGATGGTGACGCGACGCGCGAGCGTGTCGGCGATCGCGAGACCGCCTATCGTGGGGCGGATACGGGCGCCGTCGACGTTCGCCACGGCTTCTTTCGCGAGGGCTTCGAGCAGCTCCTGATTCGGCGCGACGAGATCGAGGCCGAAACGAGAGGACAGGTGCGCCAGATCGATCCCGTCGTACGTTCGAAGGCCGAGCATCACCGCTTCGAGCGCGAGGTCGGAGGCCGTGAGCGACTCTCGCTCTTCGACCGGCGAGTCGCCTCGTTCGATCGCGTCTCCCCAGGCGTTCGTGTCCCGCCGATTCCACCACCGGGACGCGCCGTCGAAGGAGTGCGCCGACGGCCCGAGCCCGAGGTACGGGACGTGGTACCAGTACTTGCGATTGTGCCGCGAGTGATGCTCGAGGGAGCGGGCGAAGTTCGAGACCTCGTAGCCGGGGATCCCGGCTTCGGCGAGCCGCCGGTGGGTCCGCTCGAAGAGCGTGCGTTGCGCGTCGTCCGGCATCTCGGCGAGCCGACCCGCTTCGGCGAGCTTCCCGAAGTGCGTCCCGTCGTGGATGGTGAGCTGGTAGCACGAGACGTGATCGGGCTCGAGCGCGACGATGTCGTCGAGCTGGCGGGTCCATCGCGCGTCGTCCTGGTCGGGGAGCGCGTACATGAGATCGAGGGACAGCGTGGCGAAGCCGGCATGGCGCGCGGCTTCGATGCTCTCGATCGCGGATTCGCGGTGGTGTCGCCGTCCGAGGAAGCGCAGGTCGGGGTCGACCGTCGACTGGAGACCGAGGCTCAGCGTTCGCACGCTCGCCGCGCGCCAGGCCGCACACGTATCCGGGTTCGTATCCTCGGGGTTCGCTTCGAGGAAGATCCACGGGTCGTCGGCCACCGGAAGGCGCTCTCGGATGTGCCCGAGGATCTCGTCGATCTGCGCGGGCTCGAGTGCCGAGGGCGTGCCGCCGCCGAAGTAGATCGTATCGGCGCCGTCGAGCCACGCCGCGCCTGCGGTCGCGAAGGTGTCGATCTCGGCGAGCAGGTTCCGGACGAACCTCGCGCGGGCCTCGGCCTTGCCGACCGTCACGGCGAAGTCGCAGTAGGGACAGATCGCCGAGCAGAACGGGACGTGCACGTAGATGCCGGCCGAATCCGACCTCATCGAGCGTATCAGCCCTCGTCGGGACTGCTCTTCAGCACGGACACGAACGCTTCCTGCGGGATCTCGACGGACCCGAAGCTGCGCATCCGCTGCTTACCCTTCTTCTGCTTCTCGAGGAGCTTTCGCTTTCGAGAGATGTCACCGCCGTAGCACTTGGCGGTGACGTCCTTGCGGAAGGCCTGGATCGTGGTGCGCGCGATGATCGTGCCGCCGATCGCTCCCTGGATCGGGATCTTGAACTGGTGGCGCGGGATCGCCTTCGCGAGCCGCTCGCAGTACGCGAGCGCTCGGGCGCGCGACTTGTCCTTGTGCACGAGCTGCGAGAGCGCGTCGACCTGCTCGCCGTTCACCAGGATATCGACCTTCACGATATCGTTCGGGCGGTAGTCGAGCAGCTCGTAGTCGAACGAGCCATAGCCGCGCGTGACCGTTTTCAGCCGGTCGTAGAACTCGAAGAGGACCTCGCCGAGTGGCATGATTGCTTTCACTTCGACGCGGCCGACCGACAGGTAGTTGAACGTCGTCTCGACGGCGCGGTACTCGCGGGTGAGCTCCATGATCACGCCGAGATAGTCCTCGGGGATCAGGATCGACGCCGTGATGAACGGCTCCTGGATCTCCTTGATATCGGCGGGCTCGGGGAACTCGGTCGGGTTTTCGATCTCGAGCTCATCGCCCTTGTTGAGGGTGATCTTGTAGCGCACCGACGGCGCCGACAGGATCAGACTCATGCCGTACTCGCGCTGCAGTCTCTCCTGGATGACGTCGAGGTGGAGCAGCCCGAGGAATCCGCAGCGAAAGCCGAAGCCGAGGGCCGCCGACGAGTCCTTCTGGTAGGTGAGCGACGCGTCGTTCAGCGACAGCTTCTCGAGCGCGGCCGTGAGGTCCTCGTAGTCGTTCGACTGCATCGGGTAGATCGACGAGAAGACGACCGGCTTGGCTTCCTTGTATCCGGGGAGCGGCTCGGGGGCCGGGCTCGCCGCATCGGTCAGCGTATCGCCGACCGCGATATCGCGGATCGCCTTGATACCGGCGATGACGTAACCCACCTGTCCCGGCTCGAGCTGCTTCAGCGGGTTTCGCTTCAGCTGGTTCAGGCCGAGCTCCTCGATCGTGTAGTCGGCCTTCGTGTGCATGAGGCGGATCTTCTGTCCGGCCTTCAGCACTCCGTCACGCACGCGGACGTACATGACGACGCCGCGATAGGGATCGTAGACGGCGTCGAAGACGAGGGCCTGCGTCGGCTTGGTCGCGTCGCCTTCGGGATGCGGAAGCTTGGTGACGATCGCCTCGAGCACGTCGTCGATGCCGATTCCCTTCTTGGCCGAGCACTCGACGGCTTCGAACGGGTCGAGCCCCAGGTCGGCGTCGATCTCCTCGCGAACGCGGTCGACGTCGGCCGCCGGCAGGTCGATCTTGTTGATGACCGGCACGAGCTCGAGCTCGTACTCGAGGGCGAGGTACAGGTTGGCGACCGTTTGCGCCTCGACGCCCTGCGAGGCATCGGTGAGGATCAGCGCGCCCTCGCAAGACATCAGCGAGCGGCGCACCTCGTGGGAGAAGTCGACGTGCCCCGGCGTGTCGATGAGGTTGAGCTGATACATCTCACCGTCCTTCGCCTTGTAGTCGAGCGTGACGGTGTTGCTCTTGATCGTGATACCGCGCTCGCGCTCGATGTCCATCGTGTCGAGCAGCTGGTCGCGGAACTCGCGGTCGCTGATGCCGTCGCAGTGCTGGATCAGTCGGTCGGCGAGGGTCGACTTGCCGTGGTCGATATGCGCAATGATGCAGAAGTTTCGAATGTGCTTCATCGAGGGTTGTCCGCTAGGATGCTGTCCGAGGATCCGGTCCGCCAGAACGCTGGCCGCCGGGATCCTTGGGGGGCCGACGCCGTAAGGCGAGAATTCATGGCGCCGTAGCCGAGAGTGTACTAGAGGGCGGCCCGGCCCGACAAGGCGAGCCAGAAACCACGAGAACCCGGAGCCCGATGGCGACCAAGGACGAGGTGAGGCGCGGCGTGTGGGAGCGGATGCGCGAGGGCGGGGCGGCGCGGTTCCCGTTTCCGATTGTCGGGCGTATTCCGAACTTCAAGGGAGCCGAGGCGGCGGCCGAGCGGCTCGCGGGGACCGATGCCTGGAAACGGGCGAAGGTGCTCAAATGCAATCCTGACAGCCCGCAGAGGCCCGTCCGGCAGCGGGCCCTGGACGAGGGGAAGACGATCTACATGGCGGTGCCGCGGCTGACCGAGCTCGAGTGCTTCATCGAGATCGACCCGGCGGGGATGGATGCGGCGGCGCGGCGGAAGGCCTCGACGATTGCAGGCGCGGCCGACCACGGCGAGCCGGTGCCCATCGATGCGCTCCGGCCGGTGGATCTGATCGTCGCGGGCTCGGTCGCGGTCCGGCGAGACGGCGCCCGCGCGGGGAAGGGCGGGGGTTACTCGGACCTCGAGTACGCGCTCGCGAAGACGCTCGGCCTCGTCGGAGACGACCGCACGACGATCGCCACGACCGTGCATCCCCTCCAGCTCACCGACGATCGGTGGGAGCTTCGGCCGCACGATATTCCCGTCGACCTCATCGTCACGCCTGACGAGACGATCGAGACGCGAACGAAGCATCCGCGCCCTGAAGGCGTCTACTGGGATCTACTGAAGCCCGAGATGCGCGCAAAGATCCCGGTGCTCGAACAGTTCGCCAAGGACTCGTAAGCGTCGGCGAGTGCTCCGGGTAGCCCGGTCAGGACGGTGGCTCCGAGGGCACGAGCACGCGGACGATCCGGACTCCCGCGTCGAAACGAATGAGCGTATCGCACCAGAGGGATCCCTCGTGCCGGTAGCGGATCTGGACTGGCCGGGGGGACTCTCCGAGGAGCGCCTCCCGGGCCTCTTCGAGCGTGACGGTCGCGTCTTGCCCGCGACCTTGGCGGACGCGTATCTGTTCGATGTCCGCGAGGGCCGAGAGATCGCGGAAGAGGGCATCGAGCCCGTCCGCGTCGAGCACGGACTCGAAGACGTCCGGAGATTCGAAATCGCGGCCCGACTCTTCGCGGGACGTCATGGCTGTGCCTTCGGAGGAAGTGCTGGTCGCGCGAACTGCGGCATCAGGAGCACGGCGTTCTCGGGAGCGGGGCAGACGAACCGGCAAACGCCGCATCCGACGCACCGGGATTCGTCGACGTGAGGCTTCGTGCCGCTGAGCTCGATCGCTCCTTCCACTGGGCACTGTTCGGAGCACACGGTGCAGAGGGTCCCCTGATGCGCGAGGCAGGTCTGCTCGGTGATGCGTGCCGTGCCCATCGCGATCGGGATCTGCCTCGACAGCACGCCCGGCTCGCACGCGTCGATACAGGGAGTCCCCTCGCACATGAGGCAAGGCTGGCGGTCGGGATCGAGGATCGGCGTGCCGGCGGCTTCCCGGAGCCGCGACGGGGCCTGAAGAATCGCGTCGTGCGGACAAACCTCGATGCATTTCTCGCAGCGCGTGCACCCGGCGAGGAACTGCGCCTCGGCGACCGCCCCGGGGGGGCGGAACACCGGGATCGTCCGTCGCCTCGATTGGATCGGACTGGCGCCCGAACCGAGGGAGGCCCCGCCCGCGTCGAGATCGCTCGTGCCCTGCGGGTACCGCATCACCGGTTGCCCGGGGGCGGGGCTCCGCGATACGTCCGCTTCGGCCGGCTCTTCGCGCAGCCATCGGCCGCGCAGCCACTCACGACGGGAGATGTCTTTCCCGTCGCTCATCGCTTCGTGACGTCGAGCGCGGGTAGCAGCGCCGAAGGCCCGTCGACGGCCGAGCGATCCAGTCGGGACGACGGAGCGTGGCACTGGGTGCACTGGCTCCTCCAGGGGTGCGTCGATTGCATGCCCGGCCAACCTCCGGGGCCGTGACAGGCCTGGCAGTTGTCGCGCATCCACGTCGAATGGGGAATGGTCGGTGGGGCTTCTGGCCAGGCGCGCTCCCCTTCGAATGGCGCAGGGATCCCGACGAAGTCGTTGGCGGGCGATGCGAGCGCCTCGTCGAAGATCGGGGGCGGCGGTGGCGCGTGGCACTGGAGGCAGTTCTCGAGGTATGGATGGGGGAGCGGTCGTGCGGTGAGGCCGGCGAGCTGCAGCCCTTGCGTATGGCAGGCGACGCACGAGCCGGCGTCGGCCGCCTCGATCGCGTGGGGCACGACCGGAGGCGCGCCGTTGTAGGCTCGCCGCTCGGAGCGCATCGCGAGCGACTCGCGACGCGCGTCGAGGTCGACCTCGAGGGCCGTGCCTTCTTCGGGCATCCGCGGCGCGTAGCGCTCGAGGGACACGGTGCGATCCCGAGTCGGGCCGAGCGGTCGAGCCCGCACGTCCGCGTAGGAAGGGGCCGGAATCACGCGCTCGCCTGAGGCCGCATCGGTCGAGGCGGGCGTTCCGCTGGAGCGGATCGCGAACGGGTTGGCAGCGTCGGCGCCGGCCGTGCGCCCGGGGACACCCTGGTCGATTCCCACGAAGAAACCGATGAACGCCGCGGCGATGACGACGCTGAAGAGGATCGCCGTCGTCCGGGTCGTGCCGCCTCCCGAAGCGTCCCCGCTCATGGTCGGCTCTCGCTGCCCGATGACGAGCGGCGAACCCGTACGGCGCACTTCTTGTAGTCGGGCTGCTTCGAGAACGGATCGTGTGCGTCGAGCGTCACGTCGTTGATGAGCATCGTCTCGTCGAAGAACGGGACGAAGACCGTCCCACGAGGCGGTCGTCCTCGGCCGTCCGTCCAGACGGGGAGCTCGATGCTGCCTCGCCGCGACTCGATCCGCGCCTTTTCGCCGTTCCGGATGCCGAGCTCCTTCGCGTCGTCCGGATGGAGCTCGGCATAGGCGCGCGGCATCGCCCTCGAGAGCTGCGGGATGCGGCGGGTCATCGTGCCCGTGTGCCAGTGTTCGAGAACCCGGCCCGTCGACAGCCACATCGGATAGTCGTCGTCGGGGACCTCCGGCGGCGGCGCGTACTCGTGGAACCAGATTTGCGCGCGTCCGTCCTTGGACGTGGAGTGGTAGAAGTCGAAGTCCTGCCCCTCCTTGACGAACGGATCGTCGAACGCGGCGAAGCGAAAGCCGGTCTCGCGCCAGGACCCGTCTTCCTGCTCGACGACGGGCCAGCGCAGTCCTCGGGCCTTCACGTACTCCTCGTACGGCGCGAGGTTCTTGTGCTTGAGGCGCGTGAACTGTCGGTACTCCTCGAAGAGATGACGGTCGACGTTGACGTCGTAGTAGCGCTCCCAATCCCAGACAGGAACCTCGTTGCCCTCTCCGTCTTCGACCCGGAAGAGGAAGTTGCCGTCTTTGTCGCGCATGCCCTCATGGCCGAGCTCGAACAGGCGATGGGCGACGGCGATCGTCATCCAGCAGTCATCGCGCGCTTCGCCGGGGGGCTCGACCATCTTGAACCACTGCTGGGTCCGACGCTCGGAGTTTCCGAAGATGCCGTTCTTCTCCACCCACATCGCGGCGGGGAGGATGAGGTCCGCGAGGAGCGTCGTCGCCGTCGGATAGACCTCCGAGACGATCAGGAACTTGTCCTCGAGCCCCCGCTTGCCGTTGAACAGCGCGTTCAGGTTCGGCAGGGTCTGACCGGGGTTCGTGACCTGGACCCAGATCGTGTCGATGTCGCCGCCCTCGCTCGTCGGCTTCGTGAACTGCCCCCACATCTTGACCGTGTGATAGCCGGGCTTCGCATTGATGCGGCCGGCGGGCAAGTTCCAGTACTGCTCCGACTGGACCCGATGCTCGGCGTTGGCGACGACCCGTCCGCCGGGGAGCGTGTGGGCGAGCGTACCGACCTCGCGGACCGTTCCGCAGGCGCTCGGCTGGCCGGTCAGGCTCGTGGGCGCGTCCCCCGGGCGACCGAAGTGCCCGCTGAACAGGTGCACGCCGTGGACCAGCGTGTTGATCGCCGTGCCCATCGTGTGCTGATTCATGCCCATGCACCACAGGGACGTGATTCGCAGTTTGCGATCCGCGAAGAGCTTTCCGAGGTAGCGGATGTCTTCGGCAGGCACGCCGCTCAGCTCTTCCACGTGCTCGGGGGTGTACTTCGCGACCTGGCGCTTGAAGTCGTCGAACGAGATCGCGCGGCCCTGCAGCGTCGGGGATTGATCCTCGTGCGCGCGGAAGGCGCAGTGCTTCTCGACGAAGGAACGATCGAAAGCCTCGTTCTCGATGAGCTGCTGATAGATGCCAAGGGCGATCGGGACGTCGCCGTGCGGCTTCATCTCGAGGTAGCGGTCGGCCTGATCGCTCGTCCGCGTTCGCCGCGTGCTGATGTCGATCACCCGGACCTTCTCACCGCGTGACTGCCGATCGACGACCCGGGAGAAGAGCACGGGATGCATCTCGGCCGGGTTGTTGCCCCAGGTGATCAGGACGTCGCACGCGTCGAGGTCGTCGTAGCAGCCGGCGGGCTCATCCACGCCGTAGGTCGCGAGGAAGCCCGTGACGGCCGACGCCATGCACAGACGCGCGTTCGGGTCGATGTGGTTGTTCGCGAGTCCGCCCTTCATGAGCTTCTGCGCGGCGTAGCCTTCGGGGATGGTCCACTGTCCCGAACCGTACATCGCGAACCGATCCGGCTTCGCGAGGATGCGCCGGGCGATCGTGTCGATGGCGCGCTCCCACGAGATGGGCTCGAAGGAGTCACCCTTGCGCAGGAGGGGTTGCGTCAGTCGGTCCTTGCCATAGAGGATCGAGCCGACGTGATATCCCTTCACGCACAGGAGGCCCTTGTTGACATCGGCCTGCTGGTCGCCCGCGATTGCGACGACCCGGCCCTCCTGTACGCCCACCTGCACGTGGCATCCGGTGCCGCAGAAACGGCAGGGCGCCTTGTTCCACGCGACCTCGGGCTTCGCGCCTGCGGTTTCGGCGGTGGCCGCGCTGCCCTCGACGGGACGGCCGAGAACGGCACTCGTTGCCGCGGCCATGGCTGCGCTCTTGAGGAAGGTCCGGCGATCGAGGTCGTTCATGGACTACGGTCCCGTGCTCGGAAGGCTGTCGGCGGTGTCGGATCGAGGGTCGACCGAAGCGAACGTGAGATCGACGTGCTCGATTCCTGGAAGTGTGACGAGGCGAGACCACGCGGAGCGGTTGGCCGTTTCGTCGGGAGTGTCGAGGACGGCGGCGAGGCTTTGCCCCTTGCGCACGCCCAGTTCGATCGAAGTGTCCCGTGACAGCGCATCGAGTGCGCTTTGCGCGAGGTGTTCGTCCGAGGAGAGGGTGATCTTGAGGCCGCTGATCGGCATCTCGTGCTCCCGTGTCGCGAGGACAGGCTCCCCGTCACGTTACGAAACACCCGAGCGATTGGAAAGAGGATCGCGGACATTCTTGCTGCGCGTCGAGCAATCGAGTATCGTCCACGTCAGTCGATCATCGGCGGTGCCGTTCCGGAGAATTCCGGAGGTCTCTTGATGTCCATTTGGATGAATCGCGACGCGGGCTCGAACCCGGGTCTTCGCCGGCGTGCGTTGACCGTGATGCTGATGGTCGTCCTCGCCGTCGTTTCGGTCTCGCTCGGTGGCGTGCTCTTCTCGTCGGGCAAGCCGACGGCTGTCGCGGAATCGCCTCCCCGAACGCCTGAGCCAGGCTTGCTCCACCCGGTCACGATTCATCGACCGGACGGTCCTCCCCGGATCGATGCCGTACTGCCGGGAGGTGACGGGAAGATCGTCGGCGTCGCCTGCGCAACCTGCCACGACGCCCGCGAGCCGGACCGCTCGAACACGACGGCCAGCCGGCTCGACGACTTTCACGTCGACCTGCCGTTCGCGCACGGAGACCTCACTTGCTTCGCGTGCCACGCACCGCCGAGCTACGCGAAGCTGCGACTGGCGGACGACCAGACGATCGACTACCCGGATGTCATGACTCTCTGCGGGCAGTGCCACGGTGGGATTCTCGCCTCGTACGAGCACGGCGCCCACGGAGGGATGAACGGGTACTGGGATCTGACGCGCGGCCCGCGGACTCGCAACAACTGCATCGATTGCCACGACCCGCACGTGCCTGCGTACCCGAAGATGAAGCCGACCTTCAAGCCGCGGGACCGCAGGCCGGTCTCCGCGCATGGTGAAAAGGGCGCTGGCCATGAGTGATCCATCGAGCTCGTCGACGGACGGCCTCAGCCGACGAACCGTCCTGAAGGGGATCGGCGCCACGCTGGGCGCCGGCGCTTTCGCGGCGTCGGTCGCGCCGCTCCGGCATCTCGGCGACGATCTCAGCCCCGAAGAGCTCATGCAGCGTCACTACAAAGAGCTCGATGAAGAGGGCAAGCGGGATGTCATCGCCCGGCTCGAGGCCGAGACCCGCGAAGACTACGGCGCCGAGGTGCGCATCGGCGATCCCCGACCGATCCCGGGCACGAAGTTCGTGTACGCGATCAACCTGAGCACGTGCAACGGCAACGGGAAGTGCGTCGAGGCGTGCCATCGCGAGAACAATCACGATCGGGACACCAACCAGTCCTACATTCGCGTCCTCGAGATGCCCGAAGGCACGATGGACATGGAGAAGGGGAACACGACGTACGACCATACGGTGCCGGCCGACGGGAAGTTCTACATGCCCGTCCAGTGCCAGCAGTGCGACGAGCCGCCGTGCACGGACGTCTGCCCGGTCGAGGCCACGTGGAAGGAAGAGGACGGGATCGTCGTCGTCGACTACAACTGGTGCATCGGCTGCCGCTACTGCGAGGCCGCCTGTCCGTACCACGCGCGGCGGTTCAACTGGAAGAAGCCGAATGTCCCCGCGGCCGAGGTGAATCCCGAACAGGGATACCTGAGCAACCGCATCCGGCCTCAGGGGGTCGTCGAGAAGTGCCACTTCTGTCTGCACCGCACGCGCGAGGGCCGATTGCCCGCGTGCCTCGAGGCCTGCCCGACCGGGGCGCGTGTGTTCGGCAATATCCTCGATCCCGACTCCGACATCCGTTGGATCCTCGAGAACAAGAGGGTGTACGTACTGAAGGAGGAGCTGGGTGCGAAGCCGAGCTTCTTCTACTACTTCGACACGTGAGAGAGGGGGGAGAGCGACCGGCATGACCGTGGCATCGGGAAGCGACGATCGAGGGAAGCGAGCGGGCGCGATCGAGAGCTATCCTCGGTTTCTCTGGCGATCGGTGGTGCTCGCGACCGACGGATCGTTCGGCTTCTACGCGTGGATGATCGTCCTCACGGCCGTTTTCCTCGTGGGTGCCAACGCCTGGGCTCACCAGGTCGTCGAGGGCATGATCGTCACGAACATGACCGATCACGTGAGCTGGGGCCTCTACATCGCGAACTTCACGTTCATGGTCGGGGTCGCGGCCGGTGGCGTGATGATGGTGATCCCGGCCTATCTCTACCACGACCGCAAGATGCATGACGTGGTCATCCTCGGCGAGCTCCTCGCCGTATCCGCGATCGTGATGTGCCTCATGTTCGTCGTTGCCGATCTCGGGCGTCCGGACCGCTTCTGGCATCTGATTCCCGGGCTCGGGCGGTTCAACTTCCCGATCTCGATGCTGACCTGGGACGTCATCGTCCTGAACGGGTACCTGCTACTGAATCTGCATATCTGCGGATATCTGCTCTACATGAGGTTCCTTCGTCGCGAGCCGAGTCCCGCTTGGTATCTGCCGTTCGTGTTGATCTCGATCGTCTGGGCCATTTCGATTCACACGGTCACGGCGTTTCTGTACTGCGGTCTCGGTGGCCGTCCGTTCTGGAACTCCGCGTTGCTGGCGCCACGATTCCTCGCGTCCGCCTTCGTGGCGGGCCCGGCGTTCATCGTCCTGACGATGATCGTGCTTCGCAAGCTCTGCAACGTGAAGCTGCCGGACGGGCCGATGCACACGCTGGTCCGGATCATCCGCGTGACGGTGCTGGTCAATCTTCTCATGGTCGCGTCCGAACTGTTCACGGAGTTCTACACCGGAGGCGCGCACACCAGTTCGGCGCGTTACCTCTTCTTCGGCCTCCACGGATACGACGCGCTCGTGCCCTGGATCTGGACGGCGATCGTGTTCAACGTGATCGGCGCCGGCCTGTTCCTGCACCCGGGCACGATGCGGCACACCGGGCTGCTGGTGCTGGCGTGCTGCCTCGTCTTCGTGGGGATGTGGATCGAGAAGGGGATGGGGCTGATCGTCCCCGGCTTCGTTCCGAGCACGTTGCACGAGATGGTCGAGTACGTGCCGAGCCTCGCCGAGTGGAAGGTCACGGCGGGGATCTGGGCCTTCGGTCTGATGGTCTTCACGGTGGCGCTCAAGATCGCGATTCCGATCCTCGCGGGGCGCGAGCAGGTCCGCGGCGAGGGGCACGGCTAGGCCGTTGCGGTCATGGGAGGGCGTTCGGTCCGGCGATCGCTTCCGGGCGAGGTCCCGAACTCGCGCTTGAACGCCCGGCAAAAGGCCGCTTCCGACCGGTATCCGAATCGTTCGCCGACGACGCCGATCGGGTCGTTGCCTTCGCGCAGGGCCGTTCGAGCGAGCATCAGGCGCCAGCGCGTCAGGTAGCGCATGGCGGGCTCGCCCACGACCTCGGTGAAGCGTGCGGCGAAGGCCGACCGGGACATGGCGGCGGTGCGCGCAAGGGTCTCGAGCGTCCAGTCTTCACCGGGCCGGCGGTGAATGGCGGCGATCGCTCGGCCGAGCTGCGCGTCGCGAAGGGCGGCGAGCCAGCCGCTATCGACGTCGGCCTCGGTCTCGATCCAGTGCCGCACCATCTGGATGACGAGGATGTCGGCGAGCCGCGTGATGACGGTCTCGCCGCCGGGCCGCAGCGCTTCGGCCTCGCGCGCGATGAAGCGAAGGGTATCGGAGAGCCACCGGTCGTCCCCGCTGTCCCAGGCGTCGATGTGGAGCACGGGCGGCAGCGCGTCGACGAGCCTCTCCGCGGCGGCGTGGTCGAAGCGGACCACGACGCAGATCAGGCGGCACTCATCGCCGCCGCCTCCCCAGTTCAGAATCTCGTAGCGCTCGGTGACGCGCTCGATCGGCAGGTCGAAGAAGTCGACGGCCTCGCGGCCGGGCTCGTCGACGAGGCGATGTCCGAGCCCGTGCGGGACGAGGGCCAGGCTGCCGCGCTCGAGGAGCACCGGCGGCGTCCCGTCCGTTTCGAGCCAGCAGCGCCCGGACGTCACGATGTGAAACATCATGTGTCCTTCGAGCGGCGGGAGATCGACTCCCCACGGGGCGGTGATCGTGGAGCGTGCGTACACGCAGCCCGTGAGCCTCAGGAGGTGCAGCGCTTCGCCGAGGGGGTCGGCGGCGGGGGGGAGCTCGGTTGGGCGTTCCATGCCCTGAGTATCGAATAGATTTCGCCATTTGTCCATGGTCGTGGACGATCTGCACATAAGTGCGGACGAGGTAGCATGGCGCGTCCGCCGGTCTTGTCCGATACTGTTGGCGGAGCGAATGAGCGCTCCGAACCGACAACCCAGCACACGGACCGAAAGGAACCTCGTCATGCAGAAGCCGACCTCGCCGCTCCCGACCCTGGTCATCGCCGCCTCCGGCAAGACGGGCCGTCGCGTCGCCGATCGCCTGGAAGCCGCCGGCCATCCCGTTCGCCGAGCCTCCCGCAACGGCGCCACGCCGGCCGAGACCTTCGACTGGGACGATCGTTCCACGTGGGGGCCTGCGCTCGAGGGGGCGGGCAGCGTGTACGTGGTCTACAGCCCGGATCTCGCGGTGCCGGCCGCGCCGGGAGCGATCACGGCCTTCACCGAGATCGCGAAGGAGAAGGGCGTTCGTCGACTGGTGCTGCTTTCCGGCCGCGGCGAAGAGGAAGCCGAGCGATGCGAGCGTATCGTCCAGGAGAGCGGGATCGAGTCGACCGTCGTTCGCGCGAGCTGGTTCTTCCAGAACTTCGACGAAGGCGCGTTCCGAGATCTGGTGGTCGCGGGTGACGTGACGCTTCCCGCCGGCAACGTGCTCGAGCCGTTCATCGATGTCGACGACATCGCGGACGTCGCCGTCGCCGCGCTCGTCGAGGACGGTCACGCCGGAGAGGTGTACGAGGTGACCGGGCCGCGTCTCATGACGTTCGCCGACGCGGTGGCCGAGATCGCCGAGGCCGCGAACCGCGAGATCCGCTTCACCACGATTCCTCTCGATGCGTTCAAGGCGGGACTCGAGGCGGCCGGCATGCCGAACGAGCAGATCGACCTTCTCGGCTACCTGTTCACCACCGTGCTCGACGGCCGCAACGCCGAGCTGGCCGACGGGGTCGAGCGTGCGCTCGGGCGTCCGGCTCGCGACTTCCGCGATTACGCGAGAAACGTCGCGAAGAGTGGTACGTGGGACGTCGCGGCTCCCTCGGCCTGAGGTTTCGCTATTCGTTGCCCCGAGCTCTTGGTGGACCCTAAAACCCGAATTGACCTCGAACGCTCAAGGAGACCTACGATGCAGAACGAAACGGCCACGCGACCGCCCTTCGGAATCCGAGTACTTCTGTCCGTGAGTGCTCTCATCGCGCTGACGATCGGCGCCGCCATCCTGCTCTTCCCGGAATCGTTCCATGCGCGGCACGGGATCGACCTCGCCCCCGACGCGACGCTGCTGAGCGAAGTCCGGGCCCCCGGCGGAGCCTTGATGGCGCTCGGCGTACTGATGGGCGTCGGAGTCTTCGCGCCCGCGTTCACGCTCGCGTCGACTTCGATTGCCGCTGCGGTGTATCTCGCCTACGGCGTCTCGCGACTGCTGAGCCTGGCCTTCGACGGGATGCCCGATGCGGGGATCGTAAGCGCCATCGCCATCGAGCTCGTGCTCGGGCTACTGGCGGCAGCGGCTCTCGTGTGGATGCCGAGAGAGGCGAGCGCAGGGGCGCGACCGAAGCCCCGCCGACGGCCCGAGGCTTGGCCGATGCGGTGCTCCCCGCCACGCTCGTGCAGTCGAACTTGAAGCTCGGAGCTTCTGAACGCGGCCGAGTCGGGTTGCGGCGTCGGTCGTCGAGAAATGAAGGCAGATCGCACGGCTTTCGCCGGACTCTCCGACAGATCGATGGATTCTCTTTGGAGGGTCGGCCATGCGCATCACGACGAATCGGATCGGACGTCTCGCAGCTCTGGGGGCTCTTCTCGCGTGTATCTTTCTCGGCGGGGTCCTCGTCCGCTGGGGGGAGGCCGACGAGGGGGACCCGGGCGAACCCGACGCCTCGGACGTCTGGGTCTGCCCGCCATGCAGCGTCGACTGTCATGACCAGTCCTACGACGGGCCTGGCGCGTGTGCGCATTGCGGGATGACGCTCGTTCCAGAGAGCACGGTGCCGCAGATTGCAGTGCTCGTCTACGACGGAGTCGACCTCGGTTCGATGTCGATTCCCGCGAGTGTGTTCCAGACTTCGAACGCGGCGCATGTCTTCACGGTTGCCGATATGCGTGATCCGATTCGCTGTCAGGCGTTTCAGACGATCGTACCGGGCCGTTCTTTCGCGGAGACGTCGCGGGTCGATGTGCTCGTCGTTCCCGGAGGGATCGGGCTCGTCGCGGCGAGCCAGGACCGGCTGCTCCTCGATTGGGTCGCTCGGATGTCCGACCAGGCGCGATGCGTTCTCGGCGTCGGGGCCGGGACTTGGCTCCTCGCGGAGGCCGGCACGCTCGAGGGCTCGACGGTGACAGCACCGGCGGCGGTCGCGGCTCGCATCCAGGCCGCAGCGGGAGAGGGCGTGACCGTTCGGTCGGAGGTGGCGGTGCTCGAGTCCGGGCACGTCATCACCGCACGCGATGCGGCGGCGTCCGCCGGAGCCGCGCTCGACATCGTGCATGCGCTCGCGGGAGAGGCGAAGGCGGTGGGCGCGGCGTCCCGGCTCGGCTTCGCATGGAGCCCGGACGCGGATCGAGGATCGCTTCGCGAGCGCCCGAAGGCGCCCGCGCACGCGACGGCGCCGGCGCGCGCGAAGAGGCACCGTAGCCCGGGGCGCGTCTCCGCGGATCGTGACGCGGGCTCTCGTGACGGCGCAAGCGAGTCGCGGACCGCCGCCGCGGATGCGGATACCGTTTCCACCGCGGCCGCGGATGCGCCAGGAGCCTATCGCGGGACGGACTGGCCGGCCCTTCGCGGACCCCGGGGGGATGGGCGTTCGACGGAGCGCGGGTTTGCAGACCAGGGTGAGGCGGTGTGGCGCGCCGAGGTCGGTCTCGGGCATTCCGGCGTGGCGATCGCGGGCGGTCGCCTCGTGACGGTCGGGTTCGACGCTGACGCATCCCAGGACATCGTTCGTTGCCTCGACGCGGCGACCGGTGCCGAGCTCTGGCGGTTCGCGTACGCGGCGGAACGAAATCAGCTCGGGCACGGGGGCGGCTCGCTCACGACGCCGACGATTCGCGACGATCGAGTGTTCGTCTCCCATCGGACGGGCGAGCTTCGGTGCTTCGATCTCTCGGACGGGACGCTCGTGTGGCACCGTCAGGTGGCCCGCGATCACGGACTCGAGGGGACGGAATACGGCTTTGGTGCATCGCCGCTTCTCGTCGGAGATCGCGTGGTCTATGCCGTCGGGGGCTTGGTGGCGCTCGACGCGACGACGGCGAAGACCGTGTGGGTGACCGAAAGCCTCGAAGCCATGTACTCGACGCCGGCGCGGTTCGAGTCTTCCGGCAAGGCTCGCGTCGCGGCTTTCACCAAGCGAGGGCTCTACGTCGTGGATCCGTCGGACGGACGGGTGCTGAACCATCATCCCTTCCGCAAGGGGCGGACGACCGTCAACGCGTCGACGCCGATCGTTCTCGACGGGGGACGGATCTTCCTCTCATCGGGCTACAACCACGGTGCGACGCTGGTGCGCCTGGGCGACGAGGCGGTGATGCCGTTGTGGGAGAATCGTGTGATGCGTACCAAGCTCTCGGGCTGCGTCGAGCACGAGGGCTACCTGTACGGCTTCGACGAGAACACGCTGAAGTGCATCGATCTCGAGGGCGCGGAACAGTGGCGCAAGCGGGGGCTCGGGATGGGATCGCTGATGATCGCGGACGGTCGACTGATCGTCCTGGGGGAGCGTGGGGATCTCGTTCTTGCCGACGCGACGCCCGAGGGGTATCAAGAGCGTTCGCGTCGGCGTGTGCTCGAGGGCGGTACGTGTTGGACGGCACCGGCCCTCGCGCACGGGCGACTGTACTGTCGCAACAGCGCGGGACGGCTGGTCTGCATCGACCAGCGCCCGCGCTAGTCGGATCGAAGTCTAGGATCGTGACAGGAGCTCGAGTAAAGAGCCCTTCGTCTCGAGCGATCCCGAGGTGTGGCAGCGAGGACAGACGACGGAGCGATCCGGCTTGTCCGCATCGTTCGACGTCAGCGCTTCACACGCTCGACAGATCCGGGTATGCCCGCTCGACTCGAGCTCCCGGAGGAGCCTACGGTCT
This sequence comes from uncultured Planctomycetota bacterium, assembly GCA_964597885.1. Lineage (GTDB taxonomy): Bacteria > Planctomycetota > JACOTG01 > JACOTG01 > JAUIME01 > CAZQZX01. The sequence continues at coordinate 1,998 of CAZQZX010000051.1, read as the reverse complement.
TCGAGCGCGAGCATGTCCTCGATCCAGGCCAGGTGTTCCTTGTGACCCACCGACATGACACCCTCCTTCCGTTTCGGGGTGCAACCGGGGGCGACTGCACCCGAACGAGTCTCGAGGGGCGGGATCCGCGATCCCGCTCGACCTCCCGGGCCCCGCGTTTGGCGATGCTACGGGCGCCGTCTCTATCGGAAAGACGCGAGCCGGCGCTAGCGGGGACAACCGAATTCCTTTTCCACCATGCTATTCGCGCGGCGGCACCGATTGGATTCGGATACGAGTGGCGCGAACGGTGTCGTGTACCCCTGTGCGCCTTCGAAATTCGCGGATCTCGGTTCGCGGACTATCGGATGCGGATGTGAATTCCGTTGGTGACGGAACCACGGCCATTCACCGAGCCCGGATCCGCGATGAAGCCCTGGATCCAGAGGTCGAAGGCGGCGGGTAGACCTGCGGGCTGGTCGACGACCAGGGTCGGGGCGGGATCGGACGGGAGATCGGCCTTGCCGAGTCTCGGGTAGCGCGTGTTGTTCCAGACGAAACGCGGTAGAGGCGCTTCTTCCCCGATCCACGGAGTGGGCATGCAGATGGACTGCAGGGAGGCGGGCAGCGGAGTGACGTCGCTCGGCTTTGGCGGGCGAACGTAAGCGTACAGCGCGAACGGGGCCGGGCCGGCGGGGAGGGCTTCGGGGGCTTCGACCGCAACGCGGAAGTGCGTATCGACCGCCACGTCGACCACGCGTCCCTTGCTCTCGCCGGTCATGCCGTTGACGTACAGCACGTCGTCGATGAAGCCGGCGCCGAAGTTGACGTTCCCCTTGGCGCAGACGACGAGATCGCAGTCTGTCGACGTTGCCGTGTCGGGGACGATCTTGTAGAGCGCCCCCTCCAGATACGTCACGAAGTAGAGCTCACCGAGCGCGTCCTCCCCGAGGGAGACCACCCAGGCGACTTGCGGCGACAGCTCGGGCGAACGATCGCGAACGTCGGTCGCGACTCCGTCGACGATCCGAAACGATCCGAAGCTCGAGCTCTGCATCTCCGCGAAGAGATAGGTGCCGACGAGGTCGGGGATCGCACAACCGCGGTACACGTGACCGCCGGTGACCGCCGCGTTGACCTCGTGCACGTACTCGTAAACCGGCTCGGTGAGCTCGGGGCCATCGCAGGTGCACCCGCTCAGACCCGTGCACTGTGTACCCTCCATGCATCGCCAGCCGTAGTTCTCGCCGCCCGGGCTCGTCGCGGGCTGGTAGTCGACCTCCTCGCGCCGGAACTGACCGACGTCACCGATGTAGAGATCGCCGTTCTCGCGGTCGAAGCTCATTCGCCACGGGTTGCGCAACCCGATCGCCCAGATCTCGTCGAGCGGATCGCCCGGACCGACGAACGGATTGTCGGGCGGGATCGCGTAGGGAGTTCCGCCGTCGACGTCGATGCGGAGGATCTTCCCGAGCATCGTGGACGGATCCTGGGCCTTGTTGTCCGGATCGAACGGTTGTCCGCCCCCGTCGCCCATCGCGATGTAGAGGTAGCCGTCCTTCGGGCTGAACGCGATCGAGCCACCATTGTGGTTCGGCCAGGGGTGCTCGATGACGAGCACGATCTCTTCCGACTCCGGATCGACGGTATCGAGATCCTCACGAACCCGGAAGCGCGAGATGACGGAATGACTGTCGAGGTTCGTGTAGTGGAGGAACAGCTCGCGGTTCTTCTCGAAGTCGGGGTGGAAGGCGGCGCCGAGCAAGCCGCGCTCGTCGAAATCGAAGAGCGGCTCGACGACGCGGTCGGTGATATCGAGGTAGGGCTCCTGGAGCCAGGATCCCCGCTTCAGGATGCGGATCGTCCCGCAGCGCTCGAACACGAGCAGCCGATCGAAATCGCCCGGTGGGGCGGCCACGAGCACCGGCAGCTCGAATCCTTCGGCGACCTTCACGGATCGGATCGGGGTTTCTCCCGCGCGGGCGGGGTGAGCGTCGATGGCGATGGCGATCGTGGCCC
>CAZQZX010000050.1:0-32676 GCA_964597885.1 uncultured Planctomycetota bacterium | reverse complement strand
GAATACGCCCGCGACCGCCCGGTTGGAGACTCATGGCTGTTGGGTCTGGGGGTGGTCACGGGCGTACATTCTCTGCTGCACGTCTGTCGGCTTACTCTTCGCGCGGGAGCGCCGTCCGGATCCGGGTGTTTCGAGGATTTCGGTTATAATCCGCCCGGAAACCATCATCCCGGTTCGAGCGTATCCGCTCCGCCATCTCAGGGAGGCACGCATCGATGTCGCTGTTTCAGCCAGTCAATCTGTTGAAGTGGGTCGAGGAGCACCGCCACGAGCTGAAGCCGCCGGTCGGCAACAAGCAGGTCTGGCGGGATGAGCGAGGCACGATCGTGATGATCGTCGCCGGCCCCAACGCGAGGAAGGACTACCACGTGAACTGCACGGAGGAGTTCTTCTACCAGATCGAAGGGGACATCACGGTCGGCATCATCCACCCGGAGACCGGCGAGCCCGAGGACGTCATCATCCGCGAGGGCGAGATCTACCTGCTGCCCGCGAACGTTCCGCATAACCCGAAGCGTCCGGCCGGGACGGTCGGGCTCGTCGTCGAACAGCCGCGGCCCGACGGCGCGAAGGACAAGCTCCAGTGGTACTCGGACGACACGCACGAGCTGGTGCACGAAGCCGAGTTCACGCTCGCCAATATCGAGACCGACCTCAAGAACATCATGGAAGAGTTCTGGTCGAACGAGGAGCTCCGTCGGTGCAAGTCGACCGGCAGCGTGATCGCGCCGCCGGTTGAAGCTGCGCCGCCGCCCCCCGCGTAGCGCGACACCGGAGACGTCGCGCCGCATTCCGGAGAGAAGAGGAAGCCCCGATGAAACGCACCCGAATCCTTGCGGGATCGGCGTGGATTGCCGTCGCCTTGACGGTCGCCGCCGGCGTCGCCGCACGGGAACCGCGCCCGTTCGCACCCGCTGCGGATGAGGTCGCCGCCCGGCTGGCCGTGGCGTCGGTCGACGTGGCCGAGCTCGACGTCCCTCTGCCCGAGCCGGACGGACGCATCCGCGTCGACGTCCCGCTCTCCGGTGAGCGTGTGTCGCTCGAGCTCACGAGGCACTCGCTTCGATCCGACGGCTTCCAGGTGCTCGTCCCGGACCTGAGCGGAGAGCTCGTCCGTCACGAGGTGGCCCCGCCGCGAACCTGGGCCGGCACCGCCCTGGATCGCCCCGGTTCGGTCGCACGGCTTTCGATCTCGCCCTCCGGTACGCTCACCGGCTTCGTCCGGATCGACGACGTCGAGTGGATCGTCCAGCCGCTCGTCGAGCTCTTCTCGGCGAGCTCCCCCGCTCTGCACGCCATCTACCGAACCGGCGACGTCCTCGAGCACGACGGCACGTGCGGCAACGACGACATCGCGCCCGAGGATCGGCTCCACACGCCGCCGTCCTCCGACGCGCGAGCGAGCGGCCTGCCGCCCGTCGTCTGCGAGATCGCCTTCGACGCCGACGTCGAGTTCTACCAGCGAAACGGCAGCAACGTCGACAGCACGGTCGACGACATCGAGGCGATCATGAACGCCGTCGAGCTCATCTACGAGCGCGACACCAACGTCACGTACGAGATCACCACCGTGATCGTCCGTACCGGCGAGCCGGATCCCTACTCGACCAACAGCCCGTCGGGCCTCTTGAGCCAGTTCCAGATCACGTGGAACACTCAGCTCGAGTCGATCCGTCGCGATATCGCGCACCTCATGACCGGCCGGAACCTGCAGGGCTCGGTCATCGGGATCGCCCAGCTCGGAGTGGTGTGCAGCGAGAACGCCGGCTACGGACTCTCGGAGTCGCGGTTCTCGTCCAACTTCAACTCGCGCGTCGGACTGACCGCACACGAGCTCGGCCACAACTGGAACTCGCCGCACTGCAACGACAGCCCGCCGTGCTGGATCATGTGCTCCGGCCTCGGAGGATGCGGCGGCGACGTCACGAAGTTCGGTCCTTTCGCGAGCGGCATCATCAGCACGTATCGCAACGTCGGCGAGTGCCTCGACGAGGAGGTCCCGCCGATCGATCCGCCCTTCGCCGACGCGTTCGACGCCGGCGGCGCGATCCCCGATCCGACGAAGTGGACGTACAACCTGCGCGCCGGAATCGCGGGGCAGGCGAACAACGAGCCGACACCGCCGCTGTCTCTCGGGCTCGACGCCTTCGGGCCCGACGAGTACGACGACGACGAGATCCGATCGAACTTCATCCGGCTCGGCGGCGCATCGCGGGCCAACCTGTCGTTCTGGCTCGAGCGGCTCGGACCGGATCCGGGCGAGACCCTCACGGTCGACTACTTCGGGAGCGACGGCGACTGGCACGAGATCGTCGAGTTCGAAGGGACCGGCGCGGAGGAATCCTGGTTCCGGTTCTCGATCTTCGAGCTTCCCGCTCTCGCCCGTCACGACGAGTTCCGCGTCCGATTCCGCGCCGACGTCGACGACACCCTCGATCGCTGGTTCATCGACAACGTCACCGTCGCCGTCCCGGATCTTTCGGTCCTCGTCTCCTCGGCGCAGTCGACGGTCGCTGCCGGCGGAACGCTCCTGTTCGACGCATCGGTCACGAACGACACCGGCGGAACCCTGCTGAGCACGGCCTGGGTAGATGTCTTCCGCCCCGACGGATCACCGCTCTCGAGCGCCAATCCGCGTTTCGGTCCGAAGACGTTCAACCTCGGCGGCGGCGCCACCCGAGAGCGGACGGGGCTTCCGCTCCGCATCCCCGCCGGCGCGCCCCCGGGAACGGGCTACGTGATCCGCGCCTACGTCGGCACCTTCCCGAACGAGGTCCACGCCGCTTCCGAGATCCAGTTCGAGGTGACCCCGTGAGCGGTGTCTTCGTCCGCGAGTGCGCTCACTACCTGAAGGAGGTCTATGTGCCCCGGCTCGAGGCCGCGGTCGACGCGCTCCCGCAGGGCGACCTGTGGTGGGCGCCGCACGGTTCGACGCTGTCGGTCGGCGTCATCTTGCGGCATCTCGAAGGCAACGTCCGTCAGTGGATTCTCTCGGGGCTCGCCGGTGCGCCCGATCACCGCGAGCGCGCGAGCGAGTTCGCGGACCCGGACGACCGCGACGGTCACGGTCTTCTCGCGAAGCTCCGGGAGACCGTCGGCGAGGCCGCACGGGCGATCGAGGCCATCGACGACGCCGACCTCGAGACGCCCCGCAACATCCAGGGCATGGAAACGACGATCCTCGGCGCCGTCCTGCACGTGGTCGAGCACTCCTCGTGGCCCACCGGGCAGGCCGTCTGGATCGCGAAGGCCCGCGCCGGGAACGACCACGGGATCGCCTTCTACGACGACGCCGTCATCAACGCCGCACGCAACCCGACCGAGTAGGCTCGTCCGCGCATCCGTCGCGAATCGAGGAATCCGAACATGACTCCCACCCGACGATCGACCGGCGCCCGTCGGACGCACGCCGCGCTCGGCTGCCGAGCGCTCGCCCCGCTGCTTTTCGCCGTCTTTGCCGCGATACCCGCCGTCGCGCAGGACCCCGCGCCGGTCGACAACGTCGGACACACCCGGCATCTGCATCCGCACAACCCGAAGCACCCGAGCGCGCCCGACGCCACCCGATTCACGACGAATCGAAACGGCGCCGTCCTGCCGCTGCCCGCGGAAGAAGAGGCGTTCTCGTTCGTGATCTTCGGGGATCGTACGGGAGGCCCCGCTCGCGGCGTGTCCGTCCTGGCCGACGCCGTTCGCGACGTCAACCTGCTCGAGCCCGATCTCGTGATGACGGTCGGCGACCTCATCGAGGGGTACAACACAACGCCGTCCTGGATGCGTCAGATGACCGAGTTCAAGGACATCATGAGTCGGCTGCTCTGCCCCTGGTTCCCGGTCGCGGGTAATCACGACATCTACTGGCGCGGCGAGCCTGCCGCCCCCGAGGGCGAACACGAGGCGAGCTACGAGATGCATTTCGGGCCGCTGTGGTACGCGTTCTCGCACAAGGGCTCGTTCTTCATCATCCTCTACACCGACGAAGGGCACCCGGTCACCGGAGAGAAGAACTTCGGCAAGCCGTCCTGCCAGGTCATGAGCCCCGAGCAGTTCGCGTGGCTCGACGAGATGCTCACGAAGGCGAAGGACGCGGATCACGTGTTCCTGTTCATGCACCACCCGCGCTGGCTTTCGCAGTATGGATCCGACTGGGATCGCGTGCACGCGCGTCTGCTCGAGGCGGGCAACGTCACGGCCGCGTTCGCCGGGCACATCCATCGAATGCGCAGCGACCCCCGGGACGGGATCGAGTACATCTCGCTCGCGACGACGGGCGGCCACCAGCGCGGCACGGTGCCGAGTGCGGGCTGGCTGCATCACTACCACATCGTCACCGTGCGCAAAGGGCAGGTCGCGCTGACGGCGTATCCCGTCGGAGCCGCGATGGACGTTCGCGAGATCACGAATGAGCTCCAGCGCGAAACCGAGAGGCTCGTCGGCGGCATCGCCACGATCGAGAGTCCGGCGGTGGCCATCCGCGAAGACGGATCGGCGAGCGCCACCACCATCGCACGCATCACCAATCCGACGTCGCGTCCCATCGAGGTCGCGCTCTCCCTGAGGTCGGACGACTCACGATGGATCTTCGGGCCGGACCACCAGCATCGGGTCCTCGATCCGGGCGCCGCCATGGACTTCGAGTTCCGCGTCGGTCGACTCGCCCCGAGCGCCGATGCCGGCATTCGCGAAGCGATCCTCGCGGTGGACGTCGACTACCTCGCCGACGGCTTCCGCTACTCGATCCCGACGAACGAGGTGTGGCTGCCGGTCGATCTCGAAGCCTTGCCCGCACCCGAGGTCCCCGAGACCGATCGCGCCCTCGCCGTCGGACAGGGCGGGCATCTCCGGGTGCCGAGCGACGGGCTCGACGTCCCTGACGGACCGATCACCGTCGAGTGCCGCTTCCGCGCGAAGTCCTTCGGCTCGCGCGTCGGTCTACTCGCCAAGACCGAGATGTCGGAATACGGAATCTTCGTCTCGAACGGTGTGCCGACCTGGTCGATCTTCCTCGACGACCGCTACCTCGAGGTCGAGCCCGAGGGAGTCGGCCTTGCGCCCGGTCGCTGGTACCACGTGGCCGGAGTCTACGACGGTGAGGAAGCTCGGCTGTATCTCGACGGCCGTCAGATCGGTTCCGCCACCCGGCGCGGCGTCCGCAAGACGAACGAGCTCCCGTTCCTGATCGGCGCGGACGTCCGGGGGGACAGCAGCGCCACCTCCGGCTTCCGCGGAGAGATCGACTCGGTTCGCGTCTCGACGATCGCGCGGTACGACGGCCCGAGCTTCGAGCCCCCTGTACGCCACACGCCGGACGAGTCGACCGCCCTCCACTTCGAGATGGACGGGAGCTACGGACGCTGGGTTCCGGGAACGCAGTCCCGTCTACCCGTCGGCACGCTACAGGGAGCCGCCGCGCTCGAGTCGCGGTAGGACGCGGCCTTACCCGTCGACGTCCGCGTCGCTTCCCGAGGACGACAGTCCCTCGAGGAAGTCGAGCGCGGTCTGGTAGTACTCGACCAGGTTCTCGAAGCCTCGGATCGAGTGGCCCTGCCCGTCGAACTCGACGTAGGTCACCGGCCGCCCGAGCTGACGCGCCTCCTCCGCGAACTCCCGACTCTCGTTGACGGGCACGCGCCAGTCGTTCGAGCCATGGGTGAGAAGCAGCGGCGCCGCGAGCAGCTCCACGTGCGAGATCGGCGATCGATCGAGCAGCTTCTCGCTCTCGGTCGCCGGGTCTCCCGCCTCCTTGATCACCCAGTCCGGGATGTTGCACGACTCGTAGAACGTCAGGATGTTCGAGAACCCGGCGTGGCTCCAGCCGAATCCGAAGTCGAAGCCGACGTTGCGGTCGTTGGTCGACGCGGGGAACGTCAGCGCACGCATCGTCGCGTAGCCGCCGTGACTGCCGCCGTAGACGCCGATCTGTCGCGGCGCGTAGCCTCGCTCGTCGACGAGCCACTGCGCCGCCATCAAGATGTCGACGATCTCGTCGCCCCCGAGGTCGCCGTCATTGAGCGCGGCGAACTCCGCGCCGAAACCGCTCGAGCCGCGCGGCGCCGGACTCAGCGTCGCCACGCCCGCCGCCGCCATGATCTGCGACGACGTGTCGAACCGGTTTCCGCCGCCGTAGAACGACTTGATGCGGATGAGTCGATCCGCCGGATCCGCCGGCGGCTCCTTCGGCGTCAGCAGGAACGCGTGCAGCATGCGGGGTGACCCGTCCTCGAGCGTGTCGAAGGTCGGGTACGTGATCCGCTCGACGTTGTAGCGGGAGATCTGCTGCTCGATGGCGCGCGGCATCCGACCGAAGTCCGACCAGCGGACGTACCCTCGGTCGCCTTTTCGCGTCACGCTGAGGCGGCGTCCGACCCACGGCGTCTCGAGCGAGTTCAGGCTCAGCACGAGATCCACCCCGTCCGCATCGAGCATCGAGACGCTCGCCGGCACCAGCTCGCGGTACAGACGCTCACCGGTCGTCGCGTCGAGCAGCCACAGCTCGGACTCGTGCGGGCGCGTCACCATCGCCACGACCGTCTTCGGCTCGGTCTCGGTGAGCACGAACCCGCCGGTCTCCTCCTGGAAGTCCGTGATGCGCTCCGTCTCGCCGGTCGAGATGTTGTAGCGGTAGAGGTTGCTGAACCCCTCCTCCGCCGACGTGTACAGGAACGTGTCGTCGTCGAGCCAGCCGTCGACCTGCCCGACCGAGTACCGGACCACGCGATCCGTGTGGATGAACTCGAAGCGCGGCTCGTCGAGCCCGAACAGCCGGATGCGAGCGATGCTCTTCGTGTTGCGCTGACCGTCGTGCTGCACGGTGAGGAAGACGCTTCGATTGTCCGGCGTGAAGCGAATCGAGCTCCACGTGAAGCGATCGGCACCGCCCTCGTCGCTCAGGATCTCGCGATCGTCGCCGGTCTCCATGTCGCGAATGCGCAGCGCCGTCTTGAAGGGCTCGGTCTCGCCCGTCCGCGCGAGGTACGCGAGGTGACGGCCGTCCTCCGAGAAGCTCCATCCGTACGTGTAGTCGTTCTCCGTCTCCCGGCGCATCATGCCGGTCTTGACGTCGATCGAGTAGATGTTGATGTGCTCGTCGTTGGCCTCGTCCGAGCTGATAAAGAGACGCCCCGTCGCCGCGTGGTACTCGCCGCCCCAGAAGCTCCGCGTCGACCAGTCGATCGGGGTCAGCTGACGCCCTTTCTCGTGATCGACCGTGCCGGTGCGCTCGAGCGGCTGGTGCATCAGCCAGCGGCCTTCCTTCGCGCGCTTCATGTAGAAGAGCTGTCCGTTCTCGAGATCCACGATGTGGTTCGAGTACGGGAAACCGATCAGGAAGGGCTCGAGATCGATGACGCGGTCGCGGAAGTCGACGGTGTACGACGACGGGCCGTTCACCGCCGCGGACTCGCCCTTGTCGATCTTTTCCCACGTCCGCGGATCGCGCACCTGGTACTCGCTGCACGAAAACGTCGCGATCAGCACGACCCCGAGCATGAGCGGGGTCGCCATCCGGAACCAAGACATTCGCTTCGGCATGATGGGTCTCTCTCTTCCTTAGCCCTTCTTCTTGATCTTGCTCCAGCTGTCGCGCAGCGTGGCGGTTCGATTGAAAACCCCGCGGTCGGCAGTTCCGTCGGCATCGGCACAGAAATAGCCGAGCCGCTCGAACTGCACGGGAAGATCGCCGGCCTTCACGTTCGCGAGCGCCGGTTCGAGCTTCGCGTCGGTGATCACCTCGAGGGAGCGCGGATTCAGATTCGCGAGGTAGTCCTGCCCCTCGTCCTCCACCTTGCTCGGGTCTTCCTTGCAGAAGAGGTGGTCGTACAGGCGGACCTCCGTTTCGACCGCGTGTTCGGCGGAGACCCAATGGATCGTCCCCTTCACCTTGCGGCCGTCCGGCGCGTTGCCGCCTCGCGTCTCGGGATCGTACGTGCAGTGGAGCTCGACGACCTCGCCGGCGTCGTTCTTGACGACGTCGGTGCACGTGACGAAGTACGCATAGCGCAGCCGCACCTCGCGCCCCGGCGCCAGCCGGAAGAACTTCCGCGGCGGATCCTCCATGAAGTCGTCCCGCTCGATGTAGATCTCGCGACCGAATGGCACCTTGCGGCTGCCGGCGGATTCGTCCTCGGGGTTGTTGATCGCGTCGAGCTCTTCGGACTCGCCCTCGGGGTAGTTCGTGATGACCACCTTCAGGGGACGCAGCACGGCCATGTATCGGTTGGCGCGGCGGTTCAGGTCCTCGCGAAGCGTATTCTCGAGCACCGCGAAGTCGATCGTGCTGTTCATCTTCGCCACACCCACGCGACTGCAGAACTCGCGGAGCGCTTCGGGCGTGTAGCCGCGACGACGCAGTCCGACGAGGGTCGGCATCCGCGGATCGTCCCAGCCCGAAACGTGGTTCTCCTTCACGAGGCGCAGCAGCTTGCGCTTGCTCGTCAGCGTGTAGGTGATCGCGAGCCGAGCGAACTCGATCTGCTGCGGATGGAAGATCCCCAACTGCTCGAGACACCAGTCGTACAGCGGCCGATGGTTCTCGAACTCGAGCGTGCACAGCGAATGCGTGATCTGCTCGATCGAGTCGGACTGGCCGTGCGCCCAGTCGTAGGTCGGGTAGATGCACCACGCGTCGCCGGTGCGATGGTGCGTCGCGCGGACGATCCGGTACAGCACGGGATCGCGCAGATTCATGTTCGGCGACGCCATGTCGATCTTGGCGCGGAGCGTCTTCGCCCCGTCTTCGAACTCTCCGGCGCGCATCTTCGCGAACAGATCGAGGTTCTCCTCGACCGACCGATCGCGGTACGGGCTGTTGCGACCCGGCTCCTTGAGCGTGCCGCGATACTCGCGCATCTCGTCGCCGTTCAGGTCACAGACGAAAGCCACGCCCTTGCGGATCAGCTCGACCGCGAACGAGTAGAGCTGCTCGAAGTAGTCCGACGCATAGTGGAGACCGTCCCACTCGAACCCGAGCCAGCGGATCGACTCCTGGATCGAGTCGACGTACTCGGTATCTTCGGTCGTGGGGTTCGTGTCGTCGAAGCGAAGGTTGCACTTGCCGTTGAACTCGCGAGCGATGCCGAAGTTCAGGCAGATGGCCTTGGCATGGCCGATGTGAAGATAGCCGTTCGGCTCTGGGGGAAACCGGGTCTGCACGCGTCCGTCGTGCTTGCCCGCTTCGACATCCCCGGTGATGATCTGCCTCACGAAGTCGGTGGAGGCCGAAGGCTCGCTCGTGGTCATCGCTCTGAAGTCTCCAGTGTTGCAGGGGCGATCCGTGGAAACCGGATCGAGCCGGGTATTCTAGCGTTCCGCGCCCCCTCGGGCCATCCCGAGCGGCGGCTCAGGGGTCGCAGAGCGTGGAAGCGGCGGCGTTGCGCTCCCGGGACCGATCGATCTCGAACGTCGTCGATTCCGGCTCCGTGCCCCGCGTGGCCACGATCCCCTCGCCATCGAACCACTTCCACCACCTCTCTGCGTCGGTATCCGTCCACCGATCGATCCCGCGGATCGCGCGCAGACGCGCCCGCAGCTCCTCCGCGTCCTCGGGTCGCTGGCGGGGATCCTTCGAGAGGCAGGCGAGGACGATCGCCTCGAGCTCCGGGTGGACGGGCTTCCCGCGGCACTCGGACGGCCGCAGCGGCACCTCGTGGATCTGCTTCTGCATGGCGTCGCCGATCGACGAGACCCCCGCGAACAGCGGCTCGCCGGTCAGCAGGAAGTATCCGACCGCGCCGAGCGAGTACAGGTCGGCCCGGGCGTCGATCTTCCCGGGCGTGAGGATCGCCTCGGGCGCGAGGTAACGGGGCGTGCCCGCGACCTTCGCCCACGACTCGCCCTGCTTGCCCTCCACCTCGCGGACCAGGCCGAAGTCGAGGACCTTGGTCAGCTCGGCTGTCCCCGGCTGGCGCGTGATCATGATGTTCGACGGCTTGATGTCGCGATGGATGAGCCCGATGCCGTGCGCCTCGATCAACGAGCCGCACACCTCGTCGAGAATGCGGATCACGCGGGGCTCGCACATCGGCCCTTCGGTCTTCACGACCTCGCGCAGGGTGACCCCGTCGAGAAGCTCCATCGCGTAGTAGAAGATGCCGTCCGGCGTGCGACCGTAGTCGTACACCCGGATCGTGCTCGGGTGCGTGAGACGCGCGGTGAGCTGCGCCTCGCGTTCGAACCGGGCGAGCGTGTCGCCGAGATCGTCGCTCGAGGGCGTGCACAGCTTGACCGCGGTCGGACGGCGCAGCATCGCGTGGCTCGCGCGGTACACGGTTCCCATGCCGCCTTCCGCGAGCTTCTCCTCGAGCGTGTACTGTCCGAGACGGCGCTCGACCCGGATCGCGCTGCGCAGCCCGAAGATCACGCGCGAAGCCTGCGTGCAAACCGCGACGATCAGCGACCACCACACCGTCGTGACGACCGCGAACCACAGCGCCAGCCCCTCCTGCGTCTCCGCCGGCGTACCGAGGAATGCGAAGCGCTCGGGATCGGTATCGAGGTGGCCGGCGTACGTGATCAGCACATGCGGGATCCCGATCACGACACCGAGGGCGCACGTCATCGCACCGGTGCTCGGAACGTACACGGCGCGCGCGATGAAGCCGAACGTCAGCGCCGGCAGCGCGAGCAGCTCGGGCCGCGCCGCGATCGGGTGCACCATGGCCATCGCCACGAAACAACCGCTGCCGCCCAGAAGCCCCCCGATCTCGACCGCCCGAACCACGCGGCGCGGCCGGGTCCCGGTGCGAAGGAACAACCACACGCCGGCAAAGATCAAGATGGCCGCGGCGTGGAGGGCGTGGCTCGTTCCGACGTTCTCGAATCTCCACCCGAATAGCGGCGGAGCCAAGATGCGAACGCCCAGGAACGCCAGGCTGATCGAGGCCGTCACGAGGCCGAAGCCGGCGACGCGCTCCTGAAGGAACGCATCGGGCTCGCGGGTGGCGGCGGAGATCGTGCTCGCGGGCGTCATCGGGGCCAGTCTGACCCGAGCCCGTCCGGAGCGCAACCCCGGACCACAGCACAAGATTGGCCTTGGCGCCTCCTCGCTGGATGGACTATCCTTCACCTGTGATCGCATCCGGAGAAATCACCCGAAATCGCGGCTTCCGGCCCTCGCCGAGCCGCCTCTCCGGCCTTCGAGGGCTGTCGATCTCGCGCCTTCTACTCGCGCTCGTTCTGGCGATCGGCTTCGCACACCCCGCCATCGCCGCGGACCGCGTGGGCCTGCTCGCGCGCGAGAGCCACTACACGCTCCTTCTGGATGCGGCCGGCCAGCCCGAACATCGCTTCCAGCCGAGCTTCCCTGCGACCGCGCTCATCCCGATGTACCCGATCGCGGGCGACTGGAATGGAGACGGTACGGATACGGTCGGACTGTTCGACCTGTGGATGTCCCGCTTCTGGCTTCGCAATGCGAACACGGCGGGCCCGGCCGATTCGGTCTTCGCGTTCGGCTCTCGGCTCCATACGCCGATCGCCGGCGACTGGAACGGCGACGGCGTCGACACCATCGGAACCTACGATCCGTCGCTCGGCCGATTCTCTCTGCGGAACACGAACGGGAGCGGCAGTGCCGATCTCGTGTACGACTTCGGACCCGCGGGCTCGTATCCGATCGCCGGCGACTGGGATGGCGACGGCGTCGATACCGTCGGCGTGTACATCCCCGGCACGGGATCGTTCGAGCTGCGAAACGCCCATGGTCCCGGTCCCGCCGATCACGCCTTCGTGTTCGGACCGCTGTCGTCGATTCCGTTCGCGGGCGACCACGACGGAGACGGAGACGACTCGATCGGGGTCTACACTCCGGGCGACGCGACCGTCCGGATTCGTCACACGCCGACGGCCGGCGGACCGGATCTCGTGTGGACGCTCGATGCGACCGACTGGGCCTGGGTGCCGATCGCCGGCAACTGGGCCGGCGCTCCCGTCCCCGAGACGCTCGGCTACGAGTTCCCGACCGCCACCCCCGCGCAGCAAGGCTTCGACCCGGCCGCACTCGCCGCCGCCTTCGACGAGGCCGGCGAGCTCGACTTCCTGCGAAGCCTCCTCGTGCTGCGAAATGGTCGCCTCGTCGGCGAGCGCTACTACGGCGGCGCGACGCGCGATCTGGCGGGCAACGTGAAGTCCGTCTCGAAGAGCGTGCTCTCGGCGCTCGTCGGGATCGCGCTCGGTGAGGGGCACTTCAAGAGCGACGACCAGTCGGTGCTCGGTTCCCTTCCCGATCTCGCGGCCTCGATGCCCGACGCCGCGAAGCGCTCGATCTCGATCTGGCACTGCGTGACGATGACGTCCGGGCTCGCCTGGAACGAGGCCGACCTCGCGCCTTTCTTCTACAGCCCCGACTGGCCGCGATTCGTGCTCGACCAGCCCGTCGTGGCCCCGGCCGGAAGCGCTTTCCTGTACAGCACCGGGCTCACGCATCTGATGTCGCACGCCCTGACGGAAGCGACCGGCACGTCGACGAGCGAGTACGCTCGGACGCGTCTCTTCGAGCCGCTCGGCATCGCCGCGCATCGCTGGGATCGCGATCCGGCCGGCGTCGACATGGGCGGGGCCGAGGTCTACATGGTGCCTCGCGACATGGCCCGCTTCGGCGAGCTCTACCGTACGCGTGGCACCGCGTCACTCCGACAGATCGTCCCCCGATCGTGGATCGACCGGACCACCGCCGAGGTCGTGCCGCCCGGCTGGATCGACGGAGACCTCGCCTACGGCGGCTGGTGGTGGCGCAAAACGATCGGCGGCCAGACCGACCTGTACTACGCCTGGGGATACGGCGGCCAGTTCGTGTTCGTCTTTCCGCAGCTCGCGCTGACGGTGGTCACGACGTCGCGCTGGAACGTCACGGGTGCAGAGTCGTCCACACATTCCTATCTTGTGTTCGACTTCCTGGAGGATTTCCTCCTGCCGGCCATCCAGTAGACGGGCGCGGGCGAGCGCCGGCTCCCGGCAGGAGACTGGAGCTCGAACATGTTCGGCCTTTCATCCGATCTCACGGAACGCCTCGCGCGTGAACGTCCCGTCGTCGTCATGGGGCGCGGCCACAGCGGCACGCGGGTGCTCGCGTGGGCGCTCGAGGCGCTCGGCATCTGCATGGGCACCCTCGAGGAGAAGCCGACCGGCGACGCGCAGGATCGGCGGTTCACCCGACGCATCAAGCGGATCGCCATGCGGCATGTCTCGCGACCCGCGACCGGCGAGCCGAGCGGCACCGATCGACGCCGCTTCCGCAAGGCCGCGTGGCGCTACCTCGAGTGGATGGACGAGCGCCGCGAGACCTGGTCGGTCGAGGGCCGCGATCCCGAGCAGGTGAGCTGGGGGTGGAAGTTCCCCGAGACCTACATCGTCGGGAACGTCGTCGAGGCGGTCTTCCCCAAGGCGCTGCACGTCCACATGGTGCGTGACGGCCGGGATCTCGCTTTCAAGGACCACCTCACCGACGACTCGACCCGCGGGCTCGGCCGACGGGTCCTCGAGCACCTCGGGACACTCGACGAACCGCACTATCTGCAGGCCGCGAAGTCGTGGGCATGGCAGGTCCGCCGCTTCAACGAGCTGGCCGCGTCGCTGCCGCCCGAGCGCGTGCACTCGATGACGTTCGAAGGGCTTTGCGAGGATCCGATCGCCACGATGGAATCGCTCGCAGACTTCCTCGGCGTTCCGATGAACGAGACGTGCCGCGATTACCTCGACAAGAACATCCGACGAGGCAAGGTCTCGCAGCATCGTAGCGAAGAGCCCGCCAAGGTTCGCGCGGTGGAAGAAGCGATCGCCGACACCCTGCGCTCATGCGGCTACGAGCCCTCGGAGCGATGAAGCTCGCGCTGGTGAACACGACCCCCGAATGGGGAGGGGGCGAGCGCTGGTTCCTCGACGCGGCCGTGGCTCTGCGTCAGCGCGGGCATGCGGTGCTGCTCTTCGCCGAGGGTGGAAGCCCGCTCCACGAGCGCTGCCAGGCGATCGCTCCCGATGCGGCGATGGCCAAGGAAGAGCTACGTCGCATCTGCAAGGATCATCCTCCCGACGTCGTGCTCGTGAACAGCGGTCGCGATCTTCGCTTCGCGCTCAAGGGCGTCTCGAAGAAGTCGCCGATCCGGTTCGTGATGCGCCGCGGCATCGACCGGCCGCTGAACGATCACTTCCTGCGGCGCCCGTCCTGGAAGCGGCTGAGCGCGATTCTCGTGAACTCGGACGCCACCGGCTGCACGATTCGCCAGTCCCTACGCTGGTTCCCGAGCGATCGGGTGCGCCGCATCTACAACCCCGTGACGCTCGATGCCCGCGAGCGCGTACCGCGCGCCGAGGGCCAGCCCCTCCGGCTCGGGACCGTGGCCAGGCTCGTCCGGCAGAAGGGGCACGCGACGCTCCTCGATGCGGTCGCCAAGCTCGACGGCCTCGACTGGACGCTCGACCTCGCGGGCGACGGGAAGCTCCGACCGTCGATCGAAGCCCAGATCGCCAAGCTCGGCCTCGGAGATCGCGTGCGGCTGCACGGCCATGTCGACGATCTGCCCGCGTTCTACGCGAACCTCGACGTCGCCCTCGTGCCTTCGCTCTACGAGGGGTTCGGATTCGTCGCCGCCGAGGCCGCCCTGGCGAGCCTGCCGGTAATCGCGACGAACGTCAGCAGCCTTCCCGAGATCGTGCGCCACGAAGAGACCGGGCTTCTGGTTCCGGTCGGAGACGCCGATGCGCTCGCGACGGCCATCCGCCGCCTTGCCGAAGATCCGCCACTCGCGAACGCTCTCGGGGATCGCGCGCGCGAGCTGGCCCTCGAGCGCTTCGGCCTGCGCGACCTGACCGATCGACTCGAAGTGCTCCTGCACGAAGCGAAGGACTGGCCGGCTACGAAGCCCTGATCGCCACGACGGCGATGCCTACCCCGACGCGGCCGCCCCGCCCGCCTCGAGCCGCCCACGGAATCGAGCCGCGAAGTCCGGGCCCTTGCCCTCGTCCTCGTGCTTGAAGAAGACGTACGTCTCCTCGAACGGCTGCTCGAGAACACGCGCCGCCCACGCATCGAGGCCGGCGTCGTCGTAGAGATCGTCGCGCAGGCGGAAGTAGCCGAACCCTGCAGTGGCGACGATGGGCGTGGGCTCTCCATCGGCGACCGCGGCTTCGGCTTCGGCTTCGTCGTCGCCCTTCTTCTTCACTTTCCCCGCATCGGTGTGGCACAGCGCGACGCCGGCACCGCGGAGCCGATCGAATACCTCGTCGTCGAGCCAGGAGTCGTGGCGGAACTCCATGACGGAGCGACGATCGGACGGAAGAAGAGCGAGGAACGCGTCGAGCCGCTCGAGGTCCTTCTTGAGGTTGGGCGGAAGCTGGAAGAGCATCGGACCCTGCTTGTCGCCGAGCGCCGACGTCACTTCGAGGAAGTACGCGACCTCTTCCTCGACGTTCTTGATGCGCTTCATGTGCGTGATCCGTCGCGACGCCTTGATCACGAACTGAAACGAAGCCGGAACGGTATCGCGCCAGCCCTCGACCACGGAGGTCTTCGGCATGCGGTAGAAAGTGTTGTTGATCTCGACCGTGGTGAAACGGCTCGCGTAGTACTCGAGCATGCCGTCCGCCGCGAGATCCTCGGGGTAGAAGCTCCCCTTCCATTCCTTGTACGAGTAGCCGCTCGTTCCGACGTGGACCTTCATCATGCGCGAATCGTACGGGAGCGACCCGCGGGGTGTCAACGGCAACGACACCGCGTCGCGCCGGGCGATCGTTGAATCTACGAAGAAATTTCGTACAATCGCGGTCGGCCGGAGGTGGGCGCCTCGGGCCGGGCGGAATCGGCGAACGCAGATCACGGAGTCGATCCATGGGGAGGCGCAAGAAGAAGGCGGGGCCCAGTCCCTCCGAGACCGAGCTCGCGATCCTGCGCGTGCTCTGGAGCGGCGGGCCGACGACCGTGCGCGAGATGCACGGACAGCTCGACCGCGAGGGCAAGACCGTCTACACCACCGTCCTCAAGCTCATGCAGATCATGCACGAGAAGGGACTCGTCACGCGGGACGAATCGCAACGCTCCCACGTCTACGCGGCCGCGGTGACCGAGGAAGAAGTGCAGGACCGCTTCCTCGACGGTGTGCTCCGCTCGGCGTTCGGAGGCTCGTCCGCGAGCCTCGTCCTCCACGCACTCTCCCGGCGACGCGCCTCGAAGAAAGAGATCGCCGAGATCCGACGCCTGCTCGACGACATGGAGGCTTGAGAACGCGATGACGCTGACGACGCTCGCTTTTCTCGCACCCGACGACACCCTCGTCCGCTCGCTCGGGATGACGCTGCTGCACACGATCTGGCAAGGGTTCGCGGTAGCGTTCGCGCTCGTCGTCGCGCTCTTTGCCGCACGGCGCGCGACCTCCGGGACGCGGTACGCCCTCGGCTGCGGAGCCCTCCTCGCGATGGTGGCGCTTCCGGTCGCGACGTTCTCGTTCCAGCACGCGAAGAGCCTCGAAGCGGATTCGTCCGGGTCGACGGCAGCCCCGGTGTCCTCAGCCCCGCCGGGCGAGAGCGCGCCGGCCGGAATCACCTCGAACGACCCGACGCATTCGCCGACACAAGGCCCCGTCGACCGGGCGCTGCCGTGGATCGTCGCGCTGTGGATGGGCGGCGTGTTCGTCCTTTCGGTTCGACTCGCCGGCGGATTCGTGTTCACGAAACAGCTCCTGCTCCGCGGCGTCTCGCCCGCACCCGAAACCTGGCGACGACGCCTCGAGGCGCTCGCGCACCGGGCCGGCATCCCCCGGCCGGTATGGATCCTCGTATCGACGCGCATCTCGGCGCCGCGGCTCATCGGCTGGCTGCGACCGGTGATCCTGATGCCCGCTTCGGCGACGACGGGACTCCCGCCCGCGCAGCTCGAGGCGATCCTCCTCCACGAGCTCGCGCACGTTCGGCGACACGATTACGTCGTCAACCTCGCGCAGGCGTTCGTCGAGACCGCCTTCTTCTTCCACCCGGCCGTGTGGTGGGTTTCGGGGCGCGTCCGACTCGAGCGCGAGCACTGCTGCGACGACATCGCCGTGCGCGGATGCGGAGACGCCCGGCTGTACACGCGTGCGCTCCTCGCTCTCGAGGGCGTGCGGGGCGCGATCCCGACGCCGGTCCTCGCGGCCGACGGCGGCGGTCCGCTCCTGAGCCGTGCGAGACGATTGCTCACGCCTTCTCCCGATCCGCCGAAGCCGGCGCTGGCCGCCGTCCTGTTCGCAGCGCTCGTCGCGAGCCTCGTCCCCGTGATGATGGACGCGCGCGCGGCGTGCGAAGGTCGCGAGATGGACGGGGTCGCCGTAGACGGCGAGCTTCTTCGCATCGGGGACCCCGACCGGCTTCCGATCCCGGGCGAGTTCTTCCGGCGTCTCGTCGAGCCCGTGACGATCCGCTCGGAATCGATGACGATCCCGGACATCCTGCGGGCGATCGAACGCCAGACGTCGGTGGCCTTCGAGCTGCCCTCGTCGGCCGAGCGGCTGTGGGCGCGGGTCGACGTGCGTTCGCTCGAGGCGCGGCGCGTCGTCGAGACGCTCCTCAGCCGCCACGAGCTCTCGTACGAGTACGACGACGACCGCAGGCTCGTGGCCATCGACTGGTGGGCGGCGCCCGGCCCGGAAAACCGCGGACGCAGGATCGACAACGCCTCGATCGCCGCCGCGGAAGACCTGAGACGGCGCAAGGAGAAGCTCATCTCCTTCGAGGCCGACGGGCTCGACCTCGGTGAGGCCCTCGACGAGCTCGGTCGACGCACGGGCATCCGCTTCGCCGGGACCGACGCGCTGCGAACGTACGGCGCCCACGGTCGTTTCGACGAGACGCGGGTGTTCGACGTGTACGAATCGCTCCTGAACGCGCAGTTCCTCACCGCGGATTACGACGACGACGGGGTCGTGCACGCCATCGCGTTACACCCCTAGAAAGGCTGGACACAAAGGCCCGCGGAGACAACTTTCGGAATCGTCACTCAAGTTTCCCCGCCAAAGTACGAAATATACTCGTAGATTACCTACGAGCCCGCTTCGTAGTTCAGGCGGTACGGCGGTTCCGCAGGGCCCCGGGCTCTTTCCCATGATGGAGGTGCATCGAATCATGCGTTTCGTCCTTCCCCTGGTTCTCGTGTTCAGCCTTGGCGCGGCAGATCCGGCAAGCGTCCAGCCACCTTGCAGTCCGCCGATCGGCGCCAACCTCGAGGTGGTCGCCCCGTGGGAGGCCCAGATCCTCTTCGTCGACGTGATGAAGCGCGCGTCGGAATGGATCGCGTTCGAGCTCGTCGAGAACGGCGCGTTCGACACCGGGGCCGACATCCCCCTCGACCCGGATGGCTACCCGCTCGAGCTGCCCTACCAGCCGGCCGACCCGGACGCGGCCGCGCAGGGGGTCTTCTCGATCCTCTTCACGGACATGCAGGGGCACTATCCCGCCGGGACGTACACGCTATCGTTCGACGGCAGCGGACTTCTGCTTCTCAGCGGCTCGAACGGCGAGCAGGCGTTCACGGCCGGCGGCACGTACCCCGTGCAGATCGACCCGACCCAGGGCGATCTCTATCTGCACCTGATCGTCTCGGACCCGGACGACCGCATCCGCAACATCCACCTCGTGATGCCGGGCCACGAGACCACGTACACGACGCAGCCGTTCTATCCGCCGCTGGTCGAGCGCCTCTCGGACTTCGAGGCCGTTCGCTTCAGCCAGACGATGCGAACCAACGACGGGGACTATCCGTGCGACAATGGCGTCGCGGTCACGGATCCGGCGTGCGAGAAGGGGTGGGGGCTGCGACCGACGACGTCGTACTACACGCAGGCGACCGGCCGCGGCGTGGCTCTCGAGCACCTGATCGATCTCGCGAACGCCGCCGATGTCGATCCGTGGTTCTGCATCCAGCACGGCGCTACCGACGAGCACATCTGGCAGTTCGCGGAGACGGTGCGCACGCGGCTCGCGCCCGGCAAGCGCTTCTACGTCGAGCTCTCGAACGAGCTGTTCAACTACGACACGCCGTACCCGCAGTCGATCTGGTGCCGCGACTCGGGCCTCGCCCTCGGGCTGTCGACCGATCCCGAGGAAGCGCGCCGTCGCATGGTGGCCAAGCGATCGGCCGAGATGTTCCACATCTTCGAACAGGTCTTCCAGGGGCTGACCGACGTCGAGCTCGTGAAGGTTCTGCCCGGGTGGCTCGCCGATGCGCCCGGTAACGACGCGATCCTCACCGCGATGGACGATCCGACGCTCAATCCGAGCGGCGTGCAGGCCGACGTCCTCGCGGTCGGCGCGTACTTCGGCTACATGATCAGCATCGAGATCCTCGTGAACGGCGAGAGCCAGACCATCACCGTGCCGGAGATCCTGACCCGAGCGCGCAACAACCTGACGCTCGATCGCCCCGACCCGACCGACGGCGGCATCATCGAGAGCCTGCAGCACCTGCTCGACGAGAACCGCGTCGTCGCGTCCGCGCACGGCATCGGCATGGTGGCGTACGAGGGCGGCCAGCACATCCTCGAGTACAACGGCTGGAACAACGACCCGGTGCTCGGCGACAAGCTCATCGCCGCCAACCGCGACGAGGAGATGGGACGCATCTACGACCGCATGCTCGACGTGTGGTGCGGTAGCGGCGGCGGCCTCTTCCTCCACTACAGCCTCGTGCGACGCCCGACCGTCGCCTGGGGAAGCTTCGGCTCGCTCGAGTGGACGACGCAGGACCCGGATGCGTCGCCCAAGCACCGTACGCTCCGTCAGCGCGCGGCCGGACAGTAACGCAAGGCGATTCCCGAGGGTGACCCTGGTTCGGTCGGCTGCCGGACCGAGGGGCGCCGGTCCTCCGCCCCGGCGGGCCGGCGCCCCTCTCTCGACCGCGCACGCGGAGGTATGCTCCCCGACGTCCGTCGTGGTGACGGACTCTGCGGAACGAGACCCGGGGAGTCATTCGATGCTTTCGTCGCCGCCGCCCGAGCTACGCGTGCTCGTGGTCGCCAACGAAGCGCCGCCGGCGCACGGCGGGATGCAGCGCTTCACCGAAGACGTGATGCGCGCCGCGTCGTCCCGTCACCAGGCTCGCCTCCTGGCGCCCGACGCTCCCGAAGGATTCCTCGCGACGACGGACGCCACCCGCCGGCACCTCAGTAAGCGCATCGTCGACGAAGCGCACCGCCACTCGGCCGACGTCGTGCACCTGCTCCAGGCCGGCCTCGCCTTCGTCGCGCCCGCGCTCGATCGCGCGGGGCTCGCGACGGTCGTCACCACGCACGGCAAGGACCTCACCGAGACCTGGATGCTCGGACGGCTGACCGACGCCGAACGCGAGCAGCTCGTCCGATCCTCGCTTCGCGCCGCCCATCGAGTGACGGCCGTGAGCCGTTTCACGCGCGACGTGGCCTGGCGCGAAGGCGCCCGCGATCCAATCGCGATCGTACCTCCCGCCATCGACGTCCACCGGTTCTCCCCGCTTGCTTCAAACACCCCGCGCCAGCGTCGACGCCTGCGCAAAGAGCTCGGGCTGCCCGCCGATCGCCCGATGATCCTCACCGTCGGTCGCGTCGTCACGCGAAAGGGTCACGCGGACCTGCTCGACGCGATCGGCGAGCTCGATGACCTCTCGCCCCTCTGGGTAATCGTGGGGGATGGGCCCGACGGCGTGACGCTCGACGAAGCGATCGGCGCCTTCTCGGGCCGCGCCGAGATCGTGCGGCGGAACGACGTCCCGCCCGACGCCCTTCCCCTCTTCTACCGGGCTAGCGACGTCTTCGCCCTCGCCCCGTTCCAACGCGACGATCGGGGTGCCCTCGACTTCGAAGGCTTCGGCATCGTCTTCCTCGAGGCCGCCGCCTGCGCGCGCCCGGTAGTGGCGACCCGATCGGGTGGCGTACCCGACGCCGTCTTGCACGACGAGACGGGGTACCTCGTACCGCCGCGCACTCCCGCCGCGTTGGCGAACGCCCTGCGCGATCTCCTCACGGATGAGAGTCGTGCGGATCGGCTCGGACGGAAGGGTCGCACGCATGTCGTCGATGAGGCCACGCACGCGCGGATGGCGAAGCGATTCGACCGGGTGTACCGCGACGCGCTCCTAGCGCGCGCGGACGTGGGGCTGCATCGCGTCCCGTAGCTTCGCTTCGTCGAGCGGCCCGATCGAGTCGACGAGAATCCGCGAATCGACGACGAGGAAGGTCGACGGGAAGGTCAGGCTCGACTGCTGCGCGTAGAGCGACGCGAGGTCGGTGCGCGACCGACCGACCTGGAAGCCGAGCGCCTGCGTGCGCTCGAAGCGGCTCGGGTCGTAGGTCGCCCCCGGCACGTTCACATACAGCACGACGACTTCGAGATCCCGATAGCTCTCGCGAAGCTTGCCGAGAACCTCGAGATCGCGGTCGAGCGTTGCCGACCACGTCGTCGTGAAGCACATCAGCGTGGGTCGGCGGTAGAGCGCCTTCGTGTCGAAGCCGCTCGTCTTGAAGTTGTGGGCGTCGCGGGGATTCGAGAATACGGCATCGCGGGCGATGTCGGTCTTCTGATCGGCGGTCAGACTCGCGAGCCCCGACGTCCCCGGATCCTCGAAGGGCACCTCCGAGACGATGCCATCCGCCTCGTGGACGACGATCCGATGGCCCGCGCGCAGCCCGGCGAGCACATGCTGCTCGCCCGAGGGGAAGAGTACCTCGATCCGATCCGCCTTCGGCGCCTTCCCCAGCCCGAAGTAGACCTCGTTCGGCGACTGCGACTGGAAGCCGCTCGCGGAGCGCACCTCCTGCATCACGCGACGGTCGCCCTGCGTGAGGACGACGCGCGTGCCGATACCGTCCCGGTTCGACTTGGTGCCGACGAAACGCAGCGAGATCCCCTTGCCGTCGCGGCCGTCAGAATCGTTGCGATACGCCTCGAGGAGCTTGCGGTGCAGGTTCTTCACGACGAGGTCGAGGTCGCCGTCCCGGTCGAGGTCGCCGACCGCGAAGCTTCGCGCATCGACGCTCGAGTCGATCCCGGAGAGCGCGCCCTTCCATTCGAAGCCGTCGCCCGTGTTCTCCCAGAACAGGTTGCGTTCGAAGCCGTTCAGCGAGACCGCGTCGTTGCTCGCGAGGGTGAACGAGATGCGATGATCGGTGTACTTCACTTCGCTGCGGTCATCGACCTCGCCGCCGAGCAGCAGCTTTCCGGTGTCCTCGACGAGACAGCTGCGGTGTCGCGACAGATCTCCCTGATCCGCAAGGCAAGGCTCCAGAACCTGGCGCCAGTAGAACGTTCAGCAGTCGACCTTGCCACGCGCCGAGTAGTACCCGTTGACCACTACGAGATCGTCGTCCCCGTCCGCATCGAAGTCGGCGAAGTCGCCGTGCCACGCCCAGCCGGCGTCGGCGATCCCCAGATCGATCGCTCGGTTCGCTCCGAAGCCCTTCCCGTCGGAACGTCCCTCGAAGAACGTGTTGCCGATCGTGAGCTTCTCGAGATTCGCGCGATCCTCAGGACGGGTGATGTCGGACGCGGCGGCAAGCACGCGTCGGCCCGTCGCGGACTGCATGTTCGTCACGTAGAGGTCCCACGCGCCGTCGCGATTCCAGTCGACGAACGTCGCGCCCATGCCGTTGCCGACATCCTCGATGCCGACCTCGGCGGCGCGTTCCTCGAACGTGCCGTCCCCGCCGTTCACGTAGAAGTGATTGCGGCCGTAGTCGTTCGCGACGTAGAAATCGGGATAGCGATCGTTGTTCCAGTCGCAGACCGCGATCGCGTAGCTCCAGTAGGTCTCGGTGAGGCCCGCTTCCTTGCCGACCTCGGTGAATCGCCCCTTGCCGTCGTTGCGATAGAGCAGGTTCCGCTCTCCGTTCGTCGCCTTGAACGGATGGTGCACGATCTCGGAACCGTAGTTCGCGACGAGGATGTCGAGGTCGCCGTCGTTGTCGTAGTCGAGCATCACGGGCGTCATCGAAGGCCCTTCGTAGGCGAGGCCCGCTTCCTTCGTCCGCTCGCGGAACTGCCCCGACCCGGTGTTCTCGAAGAACAGGTTGCCCCGTTCGGGAATCTTCAGGTGGTGCGACTCGGCGCGGCACACGAAGAGGTCGGCATCGCCGTCGTTGTCGACATCCCCGAACACGGCCCCGCGAGCCGCGCCCGACACGGTGATCCCGCGCACCGCCGCCTCGTCGACGAACTTCCCGTTGCCGCGGTTCATGAACAGCGCGAACGAGCCGAACGCGTTGGGAAGGAATATGTCGAGCCGATCGTCGCCGTCCACGTCGTAAACGCAGACGCCGCCGTAGTCGTAGTTGGAGAGGAAGCCTTCCTTGGCGAGATTGCGGAAACCGCTGATCGCGACCTCGGGCGGCTCGGCAAGCGCGAGGCCGGACGCGCGCGTGATGTCCGTGAACAGCGTGCGCCGCGACGCCGTCTCGTGGCGGGAGATCACGAAGGCGCGATCGAACTTCCAGGTATCGCCGTCCTTGCGGAGCGAGCACCGCCAGACCAGCTTCTCCTGGTGGATCGCGCCGTCTTTGCGGTGACCGCGGAGGTCCTGTTTGATCTTCACCTCGACGCGGTTCTCGAACACGCCGCCGTCGACATACTCCTTCGCTTTCAGGAACGACTCGTAGACCTGGTCGAACTGGTCGAGGTAACGCTCGAAGCCGGCGCGGAACGCATCCGGCCCGTCGACGAAGATCTCGGAGGGTCCGATCGTGCGGTCGGCGATCTCGTCGTCCGGCACCGCGATGAGCTCGCCCGGCACGGAGCCGCGGAAGCCGTCCGTCAGGCGCGCCGCCACCGCGTCCAGATCGCCCGCCTCGATCTCGTCCTCGAGGTCCCGGTAGATGCCCTGCAGCTCGAGGTCGAGATTCTCGAGGTCGAACGCGAAGGCCGAGTTCGCCACCGGTGCGCCGCGATCCGGATCGTCGACCCGAAAGCGGCGGTCGAGCTCGCTCCCCCCACCCCCGCCCCCGCAGGCACAGAGCGATACAGCGAGGAGGGCGATCAGGATCGGGATGAGGGCCGAGGGACGGCGAGCGTGCCTGGCCGGGTCTGGGTACGCGAAGCGCATCGAATCGAATCTACCTGGGTGACATCTTGAAGCGGAAGTCCTTGCAGCACGCGTAATTCTAACTCAACGAGGCGGAAACGAAAGGACTCTCGGAAGAGGTTTCGGCGTCTCGCTCACGAGAATCTGCGTTGCCCCCCCAAAAGTCGATCGGGTAGGATACGCCCACCTCGCATCCTCCGGAGAGCGAAGGTCGATCCGGGCCTACCTGGCGGACCGCCCCGGCGTCGACGGCTTCTCCGCGCAAGACGACAAACCGAGTCTGTATTCCCCGAGCCAGCCCCTGCCGGGCCGAGACCCTGACATCAGGAGGAAGCATGCAGCGCGCCCCCGAGAACCGCTTTGTCCGTCCGCTACTCGTCCTCGCCGCCATCCTCACTACCACCGCCGCCGTCTGGGTGGCCGGGCTCGGAGGCCCGCGCCCGACCGAGACGATCGCGGCCGGAGGCACCCCGCTCTCCCTCGACGATGTCTTCACCGCCGACGGAGTGCTCGATGACTGCCTGAACCGACCGCTCGCGAACTTCGATCTCTCCGGACCGGCGACCCGTACGCTGGCCCGCTTCATCTACTTCGACCAGTCGATGCGCGGTTCGGTCTTCTGGGGCTACTGCAACCCGGACCTCGCCGACCCTTGCGACTGCGATTGCACCGAAGGCGTCGATCCCTGCACGCAGTCCGGCAACCCGGCGATCATGAAGCAGTCTCGCCAGACCGTCGAGCTGTGGATCCCCGCGAACCCGAACTTCAGCGGCACGCCGACGCTCCTCGTCGACAAGGGCACGAATCGCGGCAGCGTGACGTACGAAGAGAAAGTGCTCCTCGCCAAGACGCTCGCCAAGAAGGGCATGGCCGCGGCGATCTGGTCCGAGGAAGACGTCTACCCGGAAGGCGCGACGCCCGTTCCCGAGATCCACGCGCAGTTCGGCTACCCGAACACCGCGCAGTTCCAGCGCGCCGCGCAGGCGTGGATGCGATCGCGCGATCCGCTGAACCTCGACATCGAGGCCCTTCGCTTCGACGATCGCTACCACAACGCGCAGAGCTACATGATCGCGACCACGTTCTTCCAGCGCGCCGTCGTCGATCACTTCGGCGGCGACCCGGACGCGCAGGCGTGGGTCGATCGCGTCCAGGTGATGTACGCGGGCGGCTCCAAGACGGGCGGCGCCGCGATGACCGCCGTCGGCGTCGATCCGCGATGCGTCGCCGGCCGCGTCTCGAGCTTCCAGTCGATGGACGGCGGCGTGAACTCGGCCGCCGCGAAGTACGGCACCGACTGGCGCGAGTGCCAGAACAACTGCCCGTACGACGATCCGTGCTCGGCCGTCCCCTCGACCGACCACCGCTGGATGCGACACGCTTCGTGGGCGCACGAGAACCGCTTCAACTCGCCGTCGTACTTCGACGTCTACCGACCCGACTTCGACCGCGCGCGCTACGCCGGCAAGATCCACATCGACATCGCCGGCACGCACGACTGGATCAACCCGCTCGGCGGCAACCGCGACTTCTGGGAGAGCGTCGACGGGCTCGTGAACGGCCTCCCCGACGTCGCCGAAGACCAGTGGGATGGCCGCTTCATCTACCGCGTCAACAAGGACCACGGGACGACCAAGATCGTCGGCACGACCGGCGGTGGCCGCGAGGTCCGCGCCGACCAGCTCCTCGTGTGGGGAACGCTGCGGCACATCGATCGCAACAAGGCGCTTCCGCGGATCGACATGGTGAGCGTCGACGCGTCCGGCGATCCGGCGACGGTCCCCTGGACGACGCGAGTGCGCATCGGCGACACGCGCGCCGCGCATGACCCGTCCACCGACGAGACGTTCACGGTCTATGTCGCGCTGAGCGACGACCGCGACTTCCGTCGCTGCACGCCGCCGATCGAGTGCCGCGAGGACGACAAGATCCCCTGCAGCATGAACGGTATCTGCCGCGACCCCTCCTGGGACGACAACAAGGCCGAGGAGGACTACTTCATCCGCATCGACGACGCGCAGATCACCGTCGACGGCGAGTTCCGCGACATCTCCTTCACGGCGCCGCCCGAGGCGCTCACGATGACGAACCCGATCGTCGCCGTGCTCGTCGACGTCGACATCGACGGCGGAATCCCCGGCAAGATCGCCGACAACTGGGTGCTTTCGAGCCAGGTCGCGCTCTTCAACGAGAGCGCCTACCCGCCGTTCCCGTGCTGCCCCTGATCCGACGCTCGGATCGCCTCACGCGGGAATCCAAGACATGAAAAAACGCGCCGCCCGAGAAGCCTCGGGCGGCGCGTTCGTTTGGTTCGGGTCTTCCTACTCGAGGCGCGGTCTCGCGCCTCGTTCGCTCTCAGCGAATCGGCTTCTTGCCGCGAAGCTGGAGCATCTTCGTGGCGTCGACGCGGTCGCTGAACGCCTGCGCGTACTGGCTGTCCGGATCGGCGGCGAGCGCTTTGTCGGCGAACTCGGCGGCCTTGTCCCACTTCTGATTCATCATCGACGTGTTGCCCGCGTTCACGTGGGCGTTCACGATCTCCTTCTTGAGCTGCACCTGGTACCCGTCGATGAGCGCGCGCAGCTCCTGATCCTGCGGATGCGCCTTCGCGATCTCTTCGAGCTTCGCGCTCGCGCGGCCGAACCAGCTCGCGGCCGATTCGAAATCGCGCTCGGAACGCGTGTTCCGGAAGATCTTGAAGCCGTCTTCGCTGTGCTTGCGCGCGCGCTCGACCATCTCACGAGCGGGTGCGAGGAGCTCCTTGTGCTTCTCGGCCTGCGCCTTCGCTTCGACGTTCTGCGCCGCGTCGTGGCGAGAGATCGCTTCGTCGAGCGCCATGTTCTCGCTCTCGACCTGCTTCTTGCCGATCTTCAGCAGGAGCTCGAGCGCGTCGTCGGCCGATTTGGTCGTCGGGAAGCGGGTCATGATCGTCGAGGCGTCGCGCTGGGCTTCCGTGAGATCGCCCTCCATGAACGCGAGCTTCGCGCTGGCGAGCAGATCGAACGCGATTCCTTCGAGGAACGTCGGAAGCTCCGTCTGCGAGAGCTCCTCGACGAGCTGCGGGTCCATCGCCTTCACGCGCTCGTACTCGGCGCGGGCGCGCGTGAACATGCCGTTGCGGGCCGCGAACTTCGCCAGCTCGATGTAGTCCTCGATCTCGCCGCTGATCGAGGCGAGGCGGAGGTCGTAGTAGGAGTGCGGATCCAGGTCGGAAGCGGCGATCTCGTACTCGGCCGATCCGCCGCCCTTCAGCTCCTCGACGGTGACCGACGTCGCCGTCGACGCGAGGACGCGCGCTCGGAGCGAGCGGCCCGACTTCATGAGGACGTTGAAGACCTTCGAGCCCGCATCGGTCGCGCCGGTGCGCTGCTGCCGGGCGAGAGCCTCCTCGGCGCGCTTCGACGTGATCTGATCGATCACCCCGCGCGCGTCCGTCGCGGCCTTCGTCGTCGAGAAGTACGTGAGCACGATCGACGCGTTCTTCTCGGCTTCGTCCAGATGACCACGGTCGGCCATCTTGCGGGCACGATCGAGCAGGCGGGACGCGGCACCCTCGAGCACTCGCGGGAGCTGCGCCTTGTCGAACTCGGCCACCAGTGCCGGGTCGAGCTGCTTCGACCGCTGGTACATCATGCGCGCCTGCGAGAACAGGTCGTTGTCGAGCGCGAACGTCGCGAGCTCGAGAAGAGCCGCCGCGTCGTCGCCGATCTCGACCGAGCGCACGTTCAGGAAGGAGTGCGGGTCGAGGTCGCGAACTCGGAACGTGCGGCTGCTCGGTCCCTTGCTCGTCTCGTACTTGAAGACGACCGAGCTCGCGGTTGTCGAGATCACTTCGCCCTTCATCCGGTGGCCGTCCTTGAACAGGAGCTCGACCTCCTGGGCGTTCGCGGGAAGACCGGCGGCCGCGAGCAGGCAAATCGCCGCGGCGAGGAGCAGCAGGAAGCGCATGGTTTTCTCTCTCCAAAACTCGAATGGGGGCCCCACACCGGGTTCGGTGCGGGGGCCGGGGGGGCCGATTGTAGCAACGCAGACCGGGATTGGGAGCGTCTTCTGGCTCTTTGGCGGCCGGGTCGCTATCCTCTCTGCCATGAGAATCCGCCTGCAATCGCGACGCGCCACCGGCCTCGGCGCGGCCGTTCTCGGCCTCGCGCTGACCGTCTCCGCCTGCCACACCGACCGAGGCGGGACGTTGACGCCCCCCGAGGCCCCCGCAACCCCCACGGCCGCTTCCGTCGCGCCCGATCCCGAGGTCGAGGCGCGAATCCGGGCGGACGTCGCCCGGTTCAAGACGCGAATCCTCCCGACCGAAGCCGAGAACGCCTGGGCCGAGATCCCCTGGCGTCACACCTTCTGGGAGGCTGTCCTGGAAGCCGAGCGCGATCGGCGACCGGTTCTCTTCTGGGCCATGAACGGCCATCCGCTCGGGTGCACCTGAAACAACGGTGTCCGCGGCCGGCAGGTTGTCTGGTCCAACGAGCGAGTGCAGCAGGCGGCGCGTGGATTCCTGCCCGTCGCCGATGAGGTCTTCCGCCTCCAGTCCGGTGAAGGCCCCGAGTGCGTGTTCTTCCGCACCATGGCGAGCGACGGCAAGCACACCGAGCCGAACCCCGGCCGCACGCGGCAGGGCATCTACGCCTTCACCCCGCGCGGCCGTCGCCTCGGATCGCTGAACTCGAACAACGCCACGCGCGTCGCCGAGATGATCGAGGCCGCGTGGCAGGAGTGGCAGGCGCTGACGCCCGAAGAGCGTCTCGCCGGCCCCGCGCTCGATCCGACACCGCCGGGTCGCATCCGCTACGAGTGGGCGTATCCGGAGGACGGCCTCGTCCTGCGTACAACGAGTCGCGATCTTCCCGAAGAGACGGAGGAGCCCACCGGCCGCTGGAACCACGATCACGCCTGGTTCACGAAGAGCGAAGCGCGAACGTTCGTCCCCGACCGACTGAGGGTGGGGGAACGCCGCGACGTTCCGCGAGAGCTGGTCGTCCGTCTCGCCCGCTTCCATCTTCTCGATTCCGTGCGCGGGCAGACGACCGCGTACGACCCCGGCGACATCCGCGAGGCGGAGCTCGAAGCCGAGATCGTGCGCGTGGACGGCAGTCGCGTCGATCTCCTGTTCCGAGGCAAGACGAGCGCCCACGGCACCCGGGGTTGGCGAACCTGGGGAGGACGCCGTCGCGACGCTTCGATCGAAGAGCGCTCGTTCGACACACGCGTCTTCGGCACCGCCACTTTCGATGCCGACCGAGAGGCCTTCGTGGCGCTCGATTGGGTCGCCGTCGGCGAGCGCGCCGGGCGCACGCGCTTCAACGGACGCCGCGCCGACACCGACCCCGGGGGCATGGGCATCAGCCTGGTCCTCGCTCCCGATCGCCCCGCGGATCGCGTTCCCCCCGCGTTCTTCCAGCTGTACGGCTGGGAGGCCTCGGCGCGACGGAACTGGGCCGCCCTCGAGCCCGCGCCGGCCGAGACCGAAGCAGCCCCCGGAAGCCCCACCGAGTCGGGTGCCGGCGGCCGATAGCCTGCCTCCCGGGCCGTCGAATCCCGAAAAACCGCCGGGCCTCGGCCTCCAGCGCTCGACATCCGCATGAAGCAAAACGCTTTGCGACCGCCGGCAAAAAGTTGTCTAGCGTGAACCCCGATCCGGGCCTCGCGGCGTTTCATGGGTGAGTCCCCGAGAGGGGGCTCGGTGACACGGCCCCCGCTTGCGGGCCCTTCCCTGTCTTGCTCAAAGACGGTCCGCCTACCTAATGGGAAGGGGATGCCTCGTACGATTGGTTCGTGCGCTGGCTCGCGGCGGGGGCCCCGTCTTTTCTCCCGCGCCGACTCCCGCCTGCACGACGTCGCATCACCCCCTCCGCCTACGCGGTGCCCTTGACTCGGAATGCGGCGTCTGGTCTCTTGCGACCATGAGACCGACATCCCGCCCTGGAAGCGACCGCCCCGCACCCGCCGACCTCCCGATCACGATCCACATCGGCACCCTGGTCCTCGCCGCATGGATCGGCTTCTGGTTCGGTTGGGCGTTCCTGATGAATACGCTCGGCGTCCTCCTCGGTGCGGTCCTCGGAATCGTCGCCGCGTTCACGGTGCGTCACCTGATCCGCGGTCGCACCGCACGCTTCTCGATGATCACGTTCGTCGCGCTCTCCGCCGTGACGTTCCTGACCCTCGTGCTACCCGTGGGAGAGATGCCCTGAGCCCGTTGCCCGACGAAGAACTGATGTCGGCGTTCGTCCGGCGGGTGAATCGCATGCTCGCGAGCTGGGCGGGATTTCAGCTCACGATGGCGCTCTCGCTCGGGATCGGCGTGCTCGCCTTCGGGACGGACTCGGTACGCGAAGGCCTCGGAGCCGCGCTGGTCGTCGGGATTCTCGCGCTCTCGATCGGCGGGGCCATCCTCACGCACCGACTCGCGGTGCGCTATCTGGAGGATGCCGGCCCGAACGTCCACCTGATCGCGACCGTGGTCCTCGGGTCGACGGTGATTCTGACGATCCTCGTCCCGCTCGCTCTCGCCACGCGAGGAGCGGCGCCCTGAGCGAACGCCCCGTCGTCGAAGCCGACGATCAGAAGCGGTACGTCGCGCCGAGGATCGGTCCGTGAATCACGATGTCGAGATCGTATCGCGACCGCTCGTAATCGAGGCCGAGCGCACGATATCCCGCCCAGAACCGCCACGACGACTCCGCGTCGCGCTGGTAACCGAACAACCCCTCCGCGCCCCAGCTCAGCTCCGCCGACTCGCCGATGCCGAAGCCGCCGAGCAACCCTGAAGCCCGAAAGGACCAGTTCTCCGAGAGCTCGCCCGTGAAGCGCGCGCCACCCGCGACATCGACCCAGCCCTCCTCGAATCTCCGATCCGGGATGCCGCCCGAGATCGACAGATCCGTATCGATGTCGACGAGAATCGCGCCCACCGAAGCCTCGACCAGGTAGTCGCGTTCGCCGCCGAGCCACTTGCCGCGAACGAGCTTGTGGTTCACGGCGAATGTCCCGAGCCACATGTGCGTCTCGGCATCGATTTTCACGCCGTTGGTCGTCGAATCGTCCTTCAGCAGGCCGTACGTCAGGTCGGCGGTAAATCCCCAATCGCCGTAGTAGGCCTCGAGCCGACCCTCAGCCACGAAGCTCAGCTTCTTGAGAACATCGGAGAAGCTCTGATTGACGTCCGCACGCGTGTCCTGGACGCGGACATCGCCATCGATCCCGAGCAGCCACGCGTACGGCGTCAGCGTGAATCGCCACTTCTTCTCGTCGTCGTCGTCGACATCATCCGCGGGCGGCTGCGCGACGGTATCGAGCGATTCGTCCGGCTCCTCCTCGGGCATCGCGACGACCCGTTCGATGGCCACGAGGGCGCTCGGCCGGAGCTCGACCAGCGGTACGACATCCGCAACAGGCCAGGGAGCCGGCTGCGGCTCCGGTGAGAGCGCGTCCGGCTCGGTGCCTTCCGCAGGGGCCGGTCCGAGGAGTACGAAAAGGAGAAGGAGCAGCGGGAGCGCCGGGAGACGTCGCATGTTCGGCTTCCGTCCTGAAAAGTCCGTAGCAGCGGCTCCGGGACGGTCCCGAAACCCGCCGTCATTCTCCCGATTCGGCGGGCGGTTGCAACCGTTCGGTCCCCTCGACCGACGCCGGCCGCACGAATCGGAGCCGCTCCGGACGCCAGTCGTACTCCATGTAGCGGGCCGTACGACGGGCCGCCTCCTCGCCGTGAAGCCGGGAGACCAGGTAGAGCGCTCCGTCGATCCCGGCCGAGACGCCGGCGCTCGTCAGTACCGAGCCGTTGTCCACGACGCGTGCATCGGCGACGACCTTCGTTCTCGGCGCGAGCTCGCGCAGCCTGTCGACGGCCCCGTGCCACGTCGTGGCCGTCTTCCCATCGAGCAGCCCGATCCGCGCCAGCAGGAACGCACCGGTGCAGACCGACGTCATGTACTCGGCTCGCTTCGAGACATCGGCCAGCCACTTCATCAGCGCCGCGTCTTCGAGCGCCGATCCCGTGCCCCCGCCGGGAAGCACGACGATATCCGGTGCGGGGCAATCCGCGATGGAGTAGTTCGGGACCACGTTCAGGAAGCCCTGACTGACGATCGGCTCCGCGCTCGAGGCGACCGTGTAGACCCGGAAGGCTCCCGCATCCGACGAGCTCGCCGCATAGACCTCGGCGGGCCCGGTGAAGTCGAGCACCTCGGCGCCGTTCCAGACCACGATGGCGACGTTGCGAACCGTCGACTCGCGCACGAGCGTCATCCCGCACACCGAACACGAGCCCGGCGCATCGAAGGTCTCGTCGTGACAGTCCGAGCCGCACGGCGGACAGACGTATCGCTCGGCGGTCTTCGTCGGCTCTTCGGCCGAAGCTCGGGCGGCGCTCGCCGCGACGAACAGGGTGACGAACAGGGTGACGAACAAGGGCCACAAGGATCGGGACGTCATCATGGAAACCTCCTCGGAAGCATCGAATCGGATTGGTCCTGCCACTCGGCTGCCCGACTTCCGGCGAGGCCGGCCGATTCTGCCCGAAAATGCCCGGATGGCGTGGCTCGGCTTGACACTCCCCGCGCGCGGTTGGTAGTTTTCGTGACCCTCCGACCTAGCCTAAGCATCGATTATTTCCACATTTATCTCGGAACGCAGAATGACCCAACCGGAGGCGGGCGTCCGCCTGACGAGCG
>CAZQZX010000049.1:0-32728 GCA_964597885.1 uncultured Planctomycetota bacterium | reverse complement strand
CGTGGATCTCCTGGGGATCGAGGGCGAGCGTCGTGTACTCACGGATCGCGTGGCGGTAGTACGCGGCGCCGTCGGGAAGCTCGCTCGCGCCGAGCGTTTCCCGCGCTCCGGGCAGATACTCCTCGTTCCAGAAGTCGAGAAGCTTCCGATAGCCCATGGCCGCACCCTCGAGGACGGCGCGCACGCCTTTCGTTCGGAGATCGGATCGCGTCGATTCGGGCATGCCACTCGGGAACGATTCGAACGGTTTCCAGAAGAGGCTCTCGGCCGGATCCGTGACGGCCTGCGACGCGATCATCGGTCCGATGCGATCGAGAACGGCGCGCGGCTGCGTGAACCCGCGGTCGAGCCCGCGCTTCAGGTTGGCGATCTGCCCTTCGATGTAGGCGGGGATCGCGTGCAGCCGCTCGATGTACGCCTCGTAATCGTCGACCGTCTCGAAGGGAGAGTCGCCGGGCAGTCGCGTCAACGCGATGTGGAAGCCCGTGTCGGTCGTGAACGGAATCTCGTGCGCGCCGAGGTCGAAGGCCTCGACGGCCAGGCGGAGCTGCCGCTCGAAGAGCGCGGCGTTGATGCGATCGTCTTCCGGGAGAGCGTCGCGATCGATAGCGGCGAGCTCCGAGAGCATCTCCCTCTGGCGCGCGGCCCGGCGCTCGAGATCCTCGATCGTCACCGAAGGCAGTCGACCGCGCCCCCGCGCGTCGCCGACCTCGGTCGCGAGCCACGGATCCTCCTCGAGGCGGGCTTCCCAGTCACGGGCGAACAGGTCGAGGAGCTGTGCACGTGGCGTCGGCCCGGCCGCACAACCGGCGAGCGCGCACAGGGCTGCGAGCAGGCCGCCGAAAACGACGAGCTGGACGAAGGATTGGTGCTGGCGTGCCGACATCATCCTGGCTCCCTCCCGGAACGGGATGCATTCGCAGGGGCTCGAAACGCGCTTCGCGCGAGGTCCCGTGATTATACCGAAGAGGACGGAACGTTCGCTCGAGACGTCGCTCATCGACCGTAGACGACCGTGACCTCGGAGCGGCTCCCGCTCCGGAGGATGGCGAGCGGGAGCTTCGACCCCGGACGGTAGCAGTGCAGGCGGATGTGCGCCGCGAACTGCGCCGCGGTGCGCGCCTCGGTTTGGCCGTCGATCGCGACGATGACGTCGTCCTTGCGGATGCCGGCCTTCTTCACGTCGTCGTGCCACACGCCGCGGACGAGGAGTCCCGTCCGGTCGGGCTCGATGCCGAGCGCCCGTTTGCGTGCGTCGGAGAGCTCCTCGGTCCAGAAGCCGGGACCCGGCGGGAGATTCCACATCGAGCCGCGCCACGAGATATCGCTCTCGCGCCAGCCGGGCTCGAGGCGCACGACGGCCTCGATCGTTTCGCGTTCTTCATCTTTCTTCCCCGCGGCTCGTTCGAGCGTCAGCCGGGCCGTCGCCTCCTCGCCGAGGAAGTGCAGCGCGAACTGGACGTCGGCGAGTGAGAGAATCGACTGGCCGTCCACCGCCATCAGTCGATCGCCTGCGCGCACTCCGCCCTTCGCCGCGGGGGAGCCGTCGAGAACCGCCGTGATCCGCGATCCATCCTCCGCGTCGACCGAGAGGCCGATTCTGTCGGGCATCGGATACTTGAAGACGTGATCGCGCGGTTCGAAGTCCTCGCGATCGTCGAGCACGTCGTGCAGACCGTCGTACACGTTGTGGCAGTGCAAACAGCTTCGACGCGCGTCGCCGGCGAGCAGCCGCTGGATCTTCGGGGAAGGAATCGACTCCGCACGCGGGTAGGGCGGCGTCGGTCCGCGCTTCGCCGCGAAGCGATCCCGGTTCGCGGGGTAGGCGCCATGCGCTTCGAGGACGCGCTCCATCGTCCCGCGAAGGCCGGCGACCGATTGCAGCGCCATGTCGCCGTCGGCCGAGCCCGACCCGTAGCGCGCGTACACCGTTCCGTCGGCGTTCAGGAACAGCGCCGCCCACTTGAGATCGTAGTCGAACCGGAACTGCGCCAGATCCACGCCGCGCATCTTGACCATGCGCACGCACACGAAGCGATCGAGAAGGGAGCCGAGCTCGCTACCGGGACGGACGACCTGCCCGTCGAACGTGCGGCAGCCGCGTCACGGCACGCAGCGGAAGAGCGCGAACACGGGCTTCCCCAGTCGCTCGGCCTGTGCCCGGGCGGCTTCCCAGTCGTCGTAGATCCAGCGGGAGGCGACGGCGTCGTCCCCGAGGATGCGGCGCAGATCGGGCTCTTCGGGCCGGGGGGCGGCGGACATCGAGCCGATGAATACCGCGAGCAGTAGGAGCGTCGTACGGGCTTTCATGCGGACGAGGATACCGAGGAGCCGCAAAGCCGGCAATAGACGGGACTTTCCGGCGCGGATCCGCCAAGAGACGGGTTGTCGATGTCGGATCCTCGTGCGACGATGGAGATCCACCAGGAACCCCGGAGTAAGCCAGCCATGAGAACGTCCCTGCTCGTCTCCCTGCTCTCGATCTTCCTTCTCGGTTGTGTCGCGACCGAGGCCCTCGCACAGCGCTGGGTCGAGATCACGCCCACCGAAGGACCGGTCCCGTCCGGACGTACGACGGCCGGCGGCATCTACGATCCGGTCGACCATCGCATCGTCCTCTTCGGAGGCTCGGGCGGCGGCTTCCAGAATGACGTCTGGGAGTTCGATCTGCGGACGAGACGCTTCACGCTCCTGCATGACGGTTCGGGAACGGCGCCGGCGGGACGCAACACGCCGGTGACGGTCTACGACCCGGACGCGCACGCGATGGTCATCCACTCGGGGCAGGGCACGGTGTTCTTCAACGACTCGTGGAGCTTCGACCTGGGGTCCAACACCTGGACGGAGCTGATGCCCGGCGATCCGAAGCCGGCCGTCCGCTACGGCTCGGCCGGCGTCTACGATCCGGTCGCCAAAGACCTCGTGATGTACGCGGGCTTCACGAACCAGGGGCGCTTCGAAGATACGTGGCGTCTGTCGCTCGGCTCGCCGGCCTGGACGGACGTTTCGATGGAACAGGCGCCGCGGCAGCGCTGCCTGCACACCGCGAGCTACGACGCGGCCGGTCATCGCATGATCATGTACGGCGGTCAGCGGAGCGGCGCGCTCGGCGATATCCACGCGCTCGATCTCACGACCGACACGTGGACGAACATCACGCCGCCGGAACGGCCGCTCGGTCGTTTCTTCCCGGCGCACGTGCACGACCCGATCCGTCGTCGCTCCATTCTCTTCGGTGGAAACACGCCGAACGGCCGGACCGACGAGGTGGTCGCTTTCGACCTCGCCACGAATACCTTCGAGACGCTCGAGCCCTCCGGCCCGCGACCGACCGCGCGCGAGGGGTCCGTGGGCGTGTACATTCCGGGCGAGGACCGCATGATCGTCATCGGCGGACGCGGCCCCGGATTCAACGAAGACGTGTGGATGCTCGAGGAAAGAGTGTCTCGGGCGACGACGCGATCCACTGCCGGGTCGGGAACGTCAACCTGAAGGCCAGCGCCGGAGAGGTCACCGACGTGCTGTTCGTGAACGGCTCCGCCGGAGTCGGTGACGAGCGCACGGTTACGATCTCGGAGACGGCCGCGTTCGAGCTCGCGATCGCCTCGCCTCCGTCGCGCGGCGGCGGCCCCGCTCCGTGCGTCGTCTACGCCTGGGCCGGCGATCCGAACGGATCGACGGTGAGCCCGCTTCCGCAGGGCGTCGGCCTGATGTGCATGTCGGCCCCGCCGGCGACGGCCCTCGGGCCGATGCCGAGCGTCATCTACAACAGCATCGGACGCAACCGCTACCTCGGGACGCCCACCGCCCCGTCAAGCCCGGCCCCGACCGTTCTCGCCAGCGCCCCTTCCGGTGTCGGTCGGCGAGGGACCTTCTTCGCGCAGGGCATCATCCTCGACGAGGGCTCGCTCCACGGCGCCGCGGCCGTCACGAACGGCATCCAGGTGATCTCGGAGTAGGGGTGCATCCCGAGCGGCCGTTCGCCTTGCGCGATTCCTTCCGGTAAAATCGCCCCTCGCAGAAGCGCCTTGGGGGGTGCGGGATCCCTCCGGGGATTCTCCGCGCGTTCTGCGGCGATGCTGTGTCCCGTGATTGAGACGACAACCCATCCCGGATGCGGGGTGCGAGGAGGCTTCATGAAGTGGTTCGCGATGTGGCGACAGGCGGTGGTGGCGATCCTGGTGTCGGCTCTGGCCGGCGGACTCTCGTCGGCTGCGCAGGCCGGCTCTTCCGGAACGATCGCCGGGACGAAGGCCGCGTCGGCACCCTGCACGGTGTCGCACGGCGGCGCCACGTGGATCTTCTTCGTGGGGAAAGACGGCCGTCTGATGAGCGTGCGGGCCTCCGAGGGCGCGACGGGAGCCCCCGGTGCCGGTGGTGCGGGCGCGCCGACCTTCACGGCCGTCTCGGCGGTCGGAGGCAAGGGCCCCGAGAAGCTGTGCACCTTCCAGCGTCCGCAGGCCGTGTCGGTGCCGTCCCGTAACGAGCTCTACGTGTTCTTCGGCGCCGGCGAAGGGCCTCGCAAGGATTGCGGCACGCTGCACTACGTGCGCTACATCGGCAACGAGCTGCGCGGCGGCGGCGATCTGGTTATCCCCAAGAGCCCGATCCCGGAGCTCGTCGCGATCGGCGAGTTCGGTTTGACGGCGGTCGACGGCGGTGTGCTGCTCGCGCTCGTCTCGCCACTCAGCAAGACGCGCGTCGCGTTCGCGCGGTTCCTGTTTGCCGACCGGAAGAAGGGCGATCGCAAATGGAGCCCGCGAGGCGTGTCGCACGTCGCGATCGAGGCCGCCGACAAGCTGAACGTCACGACACCCAAGAAGGTGCAAACTCTGAAAGACGCCCTGAAGGCCGGGGGCGACGGAGTCTCGAGCGTCGCGATGCCGACGTCCGGAGCGGCTTCGGCCACCAAGGTGGCGATCGGCCTCGGTATCCGCAACGCCACGGGAGCCAAGTGGCGCAACCTCCTCTTCGGCGAGGTGACGATCGATCCGCAGTGGCGGAGCGCCGCGGCCGACTGGTACCGGCACGAGTTCGTCTTCAAGCCGGAGCTGTGGAGCACGCTCGCGTTCAGCGCTCCGTACCTCTTCCAGGATGCGTCCGGCGCGATCTACGCGACCTACTCGGGAGACGACCAGAAGGGGAACCCCGTGCCGCAGTTCATGCGCAAGGCCCCCAAGGCCAACCAGTGGAAGCTTCTGCCCGCGCCGGAGGCGGGCGTGACGGGGCGGGGCGTGACGAGCGCCGCCTTCGGGACGCGTGTGCTCGCCTGCTCGGTCGACGCGAAGGACCGGATCACGTTCCGCGTGACGCCCTAGGGGGGTGCCGGGAACCTCGTCACGAGATAGAGTGAAGCCTCGCGGCGATCGGATGTTCCTGCATCCGGCCGGGCGCCGCGTCGACTGCCACCGTGATGAGCACCGGGACCCCGTCCGTGACCCAACCGGAAGGATCGCTGCACGTCTGCCTGCTCGGACCTTTCCGTGTCCGCGCCGACGGAGTCGTCGTCGAGCCGGAGCGGTGGTCGCGTCGCAAGTGCACGACCCTGGTGAAGCTCCTCGCGCTCAGCCCCGGCTATGAGATCCACCGCGACGAGGCGATGGAGCGCTTGTGGCCGCGCACGTCGGCGGACACCGCGGCCAACAATCTCAACAAGATCATCCTCCTCACGCGCCGAGCCCTCGAGCCGGGCCTGGCGTCGGGCGGCGCATCCCGCTTCGTGCAGCGTGTCGCCGATCGTGTGCGGCTCGCCGGCGATCCACTGGTCGTGGATGTCGCGTCGTTCGAGGAAGCTTCGCGTCGCGCCGCGGGCGGAGAGGATCCTTCGCAGTACGATGACGCGCTCG
Organism: uncultured Planctomycetota bacterium; assembly: GCA_964597885.1. Classification (GTDB taxonomy): domain Bacteria; phylum Planctomycetota; class JACOTG01; order JACOTG01; family JAUIME01; genus CAZQZX01. The sequence continues at coordinate 26,882 of CAZQZX010000049.1, read as the reverse complement.
CGCTCTATGCCGGCGATCTCCTCGCCGAAGACCGATACGAAGACTGGGCGCATGCGAGGCGCGAGCGGCTCCGGCTGCGATACCTCGACCTGCTGCAGGGCGCGGCCGATTCCCACGTCGCGCGCGGCGAGTCGACGGCGGCGATCGAACGTCTGATCCAGCTCCTCGAGCACGAGCCGGCGAACGAGGAAGCGCATCGTCGGCTGATGCGCCTGCACGCGCAGGCCGGGCATCGCGACAAGGCGCTTCGCCAGTTCGAGGCTTGTCGGGACGCCCTGCGAAGAGAGGTCGATGCCGAGCCCGACGAAACGACGGTGGAGCTTTACCGCGGACTTTCGACGGGCGCCGAGACGACGGTCGCGGAGCCGGCGATCGAGCCGGCCGTCGCCCCGCGCGCATCCGCGGCGAACGATCGTCTCGACTCCGACGAGCCGACACTCGCGGTGCTCCCGTTCCGCAACGAGAGCGACGACGCCGAGCTCGACTATCTGGTCGACGGCGTGACCGAGACGCTGATCCACAACCTCTCGGAGCTTCCGCGGCTGCGCGTGCTCGCGCGGAGCACGGTCTTCCGTGCCGTCGCGCCCGGAGCCGATCCGCTGTCGGTCGCGCGTGAGCTCGATGCGGATGTCGCGCTCATCGGCCGCGTCGTGCAGTTCAGCGAACGCCTCAGCGTCGGGGTCGAGCTCGTTCGCGTTGCGGATGGAGCGCTCCAGTGGGGCGAGCGCTTCGACCGACCGTCGGCCGACATCTTCGCCGTCGAGGAAGAGATCTCGCGCGACATCTCTCGCAAGCTTCGACTGAAGCTGACGCGCGTGGACGAGAACCGTCTCGGGCGGCGACAGACCGAGAGCACCGAAGCCTACCAGGATTATCTGCGCGGCCGGTTCTTCTGGAACAAGCGGACCGACGAGGCGATCCGTCGTGCGATCGGATACTTCGAGAGCGCACTCGATCACGACCCGGCCTACGCGCGTGCGTACTCGGGGCTGGCCGACGGCTACAACCTGCTCGGCCTCTACGGAGTCGAGCCACCGCGAAGCGTGATGCCGCGCGCGAAGGCCGCCGCCGAGCAGGCCCTCCGCATCGACGACACGCTGGCCGAGGCCTGGACGTCGCTCGCTTATGCGCGCTTCTACTACGACTGGGACTTCCGCCGGTCGGAGGAGGACTTCCGCACCGCGCTCGACGCGAACGACGGCTACGCGACCGCACACCACTGGTACCACGAGCTCCTCACGGCGTGCGGCCGCTTCGAGGAAGCCCGCGAGCAGATCGGCGCGGCCGAGTCCCTCGATCCGCTGTCGGTCATCATCAAGACCGACGTCGGCTGGGGACGCTACTTCGCGCGGGACTTCGATCGGGCGGCCGGGCTGCTGCGCGAATCGCTCGACATGGATCCCCGCTTCGCCGTCGCGCGCCTGGTGCTGGGGCTCGCGACGCTCGAGTCGGGCGACGCCGATCGCGCGATTGCCGAGATCGACGAGGCGATCCGCATCACGGATGGACCGTTCCCGCTCGCGCTCGGCGCGCTCGGTCATGCGTGCGGCCGCGCCGGTCGCGAAGATCGAGCGCACGGCGTGCTCGGCGAGCTGGCCGGGCTGTCGTCCCGCGGCTACGTCCCCGACTACTGCGAAGCCATGATCCGCACCGGACTCGGCGAGGCCGACACGGCCATCGAGCTGCTCACGAGGGCGGTCGAGGCCCGCTACGATCGCCTCGTGTACCTGCGAGTCGACCCCGTTTTCGACGCCCTCCGCTCCCACGCCGGGTTCCAGCAGATCCTCGATCGGATCGCTCCCGCCACCTGATTCGATCCCTCCCAAGTCCTTCCCTCGCACCGCCTCGCGAGAAGGAATGCAGAAGGAAGACCCTGGGAACGCCTCCGTCATGACCGACGGATAGCCTCCTGGTGTCCTCGCGCGAAACGGTCGCCGGGGACTCCGACCCAACCGACGGGAAAAGGAGGCTCATCGTGAAGTCGCATCGAGGAAGCAGTCGAACGCTTGTCGCCGTCCTGGCGCTGGTGCTCCTGGTGGCAGGAGCCGGACGATCACAGGCGCACGAGTTCTGGATCGAACCGAGCACGTTCCGTCCTGCGGCGGGCGAGCTCGTGACGCTGGTGCTGCAGGTAGGAGAGGGCTTCGCGGGCGAGGTCGTCCCGCGGATCGATTCGCGGATCGAGCGATTCGTCAGCGTGAGCCGCGAGCGAACCGTCCCCGTTCGCGGACTCGAGGGGAAACGGATCGCGGGAATAGTGCGGCCGGCGACGGCAGGCGATCACATCGTCGCTTACGTGAGCCGGCCCGTCGCGACCGAGATCGAGCCGAAGCACTTCGAGACGTATCTGCTCGAGGACGGTCTCGAGCGGGCGCTCGCGGAGCGCCGCGACCGCGGCGAGCGTGACGAGCCGGGTCGAGAGCGCTACACGCGCTGTGCGAAGGCGCTGCTCGGTGTGGGGGGCGCGATGTCGGCCTCCCCGGACCGCGCGCTCGGACTCCCGGTCGAGCTGATCGCGCTGTCCGATCCCGGCGCGCTTGCCGGCGCCGGCGGGAGCTTCGAGGCCGAGCTCCGCTTCAAAGGAAAGCCATCCAAGGACGCGCTCGTCGTGGCCGTGAACCGCGAGGATCCGGGGCGAAAGCTCCGGGCGAGGAGCGACTCACGCGGGCGCGTCCGTTTTGACCTGCCACGAGGCGGGGCGTGGCTGATCTCCGCCGTCGTGATGCGCCGCGTCGAAGCCGGCGACTCTCTGCCGAGTGCCGACTGGGAGAGCTTCTGGGCCTCGCTCACGTTCGAGGCTCCGATTGCAGATGTGGCGGCCGCCGAGGCCGTCGAGCCGTCCGAGTAAATCAGAACCCACGGGCGGCGGGCCTCGGCACATCGGTGTGCAAAGCGTCCGCGCCCGATCGATCGAACTACGTCATGGAGGTAATACCGATGATTTCCCAGATCCGAGTTCCACTCCGCGTTCGTGCTGGGGTGCTGGTCGTGGCCGGCTTCGCCGCGCTGCTCGCCGTCCTGTCGCCGGCCAGCGCTTCGAGCCACCGCGAAGCCCCGTTCATCACGAAGGTCCCCAAGCTCGACTCGACCGACTTCTACCTGTTCAACAGCTACGAGCCCGGGCGAGAGGACTTCGTGACGATCGTCGCGAACTACCTGCCCCTGCAGGATCCGTACGGCGGTCCGAACTACTTCACGATGGACCCCGAAGGCGTCTACGCGATCATGATCGACAACGATGGCGACGCCCGCGAGGACATCACGTTCCGCTTCCGTTTCTTCAACAACAACCGGGACATCCAGCTTCCGATCGGCCCCGAGGGCGATCAGAAGCTGGTCTCGGTGCCGCTCGTCAACGTCGCGCCGATCTCGGAGACCGACAACGCGGGACAGAACGTCAACGAGAACTACCGCGTCCGGGTGATCCTCGGCGACCGCCGCGAGGGAACCGTATTCCCGGTGACGAACGCCGGTGACGGAAGCGACCTCTTCGCCAAGCCGATCGACAACATCGGCAACAAGTCGATTCCCGACTACGCGTCATACGCGAACTCGTTCATCTACGAGATCGACCTTCCCGGCACCGAAGAGAAGGGGCGCATGTTTGTCGGTCAGCGCAAGGATTCGTTCGTCGTGAACCTGGGTGAGACGTTCGACCTGGTCAACCTCGATCCGGTCGGCCCGCGTGACGGCGAGACGGATTCGCTCGCCGACAAGAACGTGACGACGTTCGCCCTCGAGCTTCCGAAGAGCTTCCTCGCCGGCAGCACGGCGCCGGTCATCGGAGCCTGGACGGCGGCCGGTACGTTCAAGGCGCGCGTCGACCGACCGCTCGAAGGAAATCCGTTCGGCTACACGCAGATCTCGCGGCTCTCGAGTCCGCTCGTGAACGAGGTCGTCATCGGCCTGAAGGACAAGGACGCGTTCAACCGGAGCGAGCCGAAGGACGACGCGCAGTTCCTCGACTACGTCACGCACCCGACGCTGCCGGCGCTGCTCGAGATCCTGTTCCCGGGCGTGCAGGCGCCGACGCTCTTCCCGCGTGAGGACCTCGTGGCCGCGTTCCTGACCGGCTTCGACGGTCTGAACGCGAACGGGGCGGTCGGTGAGATGCTGCGCCTCAACATGGACACGCCGGTCGTTCCGGCCGCCCAGCAGAACAGCCTCGGACTGATCGCCGGGGACGCTGCGGGCTTCCCCAACGGCCGACGCCCCGGCGACGACGTCGTCGATATCGAGCTGCGCGTGGTCATGGGGGTGATCCTTCCCCCGGAGGTCGCGCCGGCCGGGCAGCTTCCGTTCACGGACGGAGCGATCCTCGACGCGAGCTTCTTCGATACGACGTTCCCTTACCTCGTGACGCCCATTCCGGGATCGCCGGAGAACTGATTGGATGAGCGGAGCCGGGTCGGACCCGGTTTCGCAGCGGTTTTCGCCGACGGCCGATCGGATTCGGCCGTCGGCGCTTCACAGCCGGGCAGGCGATCGGATAGGCTGAGCGCGGCATGACCGACCGATCAGCCCTCGACCCGAAGCTCGCCGTGCGGCTCCCGCTTCCGCTGGCGCAGCTCTACCGGCGTTCGTACAACGCGAAGAGCGAGATCGAGCGACACGACGCGGCCTTCTACATGATGGAAGCCGCGATCCGGTTGCTGGGCTCGGCGTCCGTGTCGACCGGGGAAGGCCCCGAGAGCGAGGACGAACCCGGATCGAGGCGAGAGGCCCTCGGACGGCTCGCTCGTCCCACGTTCGGTGACTGGTGGCGTCTTGTCCGTGCCGAGCTCTCGAGTCGAGCGGGGGTGACGTCCGAGGACCTCACGACGATCGACGACCTCGTCTCGTACGGGCGGGCCGAGATGGGGCACGCGTGCGCCGGCCAGAAACCTCGCGAGCACTACGCGACGAGGGGGCGCGAGCTTCTCGCGACCGCGACCGATTTCCTGCGTCGTGTCGATGTGCTCGACGGCGGTCGGCTCGTCTTCGTCGTCGACGTGCGTCCGAGGCGGGAAGGCGGGTTCCTCATCGATCGGCTCGATCTTGCCGGCGAGCATCCGCAGCTCCTGCCCGCGCTCACGATGGAAGCCATGGCTCCCGGCGAGGCTCTCCCCGTTCCGGGGCACGTCGAGATCGAGCGGCTCGCGGAGGGCAGCCCGCCGCAGCTCATCGACCTGCACCCTCTGCTCGTCTTCGACTCCGGTGCGGACGAGCTGTTCTTCCTCCGCGCGCGGCCCGGATCGGAACGGGCGGAGTGGCTCTCGTACTCGACGGGACGCTGTTTGACCCGCGAGAGTCACCGCCACGCCCTTCGCGAGCGCGTTGCCGATCTCGTGGGAGTGCCTCCGGAATCGTTCGATCTGGAAGCCCGGGAGCGCGAGAGCGCCGAGGACGAACGGGCGAGACTTCCCGAGGGCGCGCTCGAGCCGAGAGGCCGTCCGTTCGGGGAGCTCCAGCTCATCTCGGAGCTCGGACGCGGCGGCATGGGCGTCGTCTACCGCGCGTGGCAGCCGTCGCTCGGTCGCGAGGTCGCCGTGAAGTGCCTGCTCCATTCGGGGGACGCGCGAGCCGAAGCGCGGTTCCAGCGCGAGATTCGAGCGCTCGCTCGCGTGGAGCATCCGCACCTCGTGAAGATCTACGCGGACGGCATCGACGGCAACCGCTTCTACTACGCGATGGAGCTGATCGAGGGCGTGAGCCTCTCTCGCGTGGCCCGCGGTTTCCTCGATTCGAATTCGACGCGAGTCAGCGTCGGCGACTGGCGCGACGCGATCCAGAGCGGCTGGCGCGAGACGCGAGACGCCGAGCGCGTGCTGACGCCCGACCCCGAGGCGACGACGTCGCTCGGCGAAGAGCTCGACATGGCGGCCCGCGAGATCACCTTGCATCGAGGCACGCGCTCCCATGTCGCGATCGTCGCGGAGCTCGGCCGACAGGTCGCCGAGGCCGCGCACGCGCTGCACGAGGCCGGCGTCGTTCACCGAGACATCAAGCCCGGCAACATCGCCATCGGCATGGACGGAACCGACGCGGTCCTGATGGACCTCGGACTCGCTCGGATCGAGGGAGCCGGCGGGCGCGAGTCGAGGCTGACGCGCTCCCGCCAGACGCTCGGAACCCCGCCCTACATCAGCCCCGAGCAGATCCACAACGTCGGCGAGATCGATCGCCGTGCCGACGTCTACAGCCTGGGGGTGACGCTCTGGGAGCTTCTGACGCTGCGACCCTTCTTCGGGCCGGAAGCGCTCCCGGAATTCGAGGTGCTTCAGCGCATCCTGTCGGACGAGGTGCCGCGTCCTCGACGTTTCAACCGATCGATCCCGCGGGATCTCGAGGCCATCGTGCTGCAGTGCCTCGAGAAGAAGCGCGAGCGACGCTACTCGACGGCGCTCGAGATCGCCCAGGACATCGAGCGCTGGCGGAGCGGGCTTCCCGTACACGCGCGGCCGGCGACCGTCGGCTACGTGCTGATGAAGACGATCCGTCGCCGCTGGAAGGTCGCGGTCGCGATGATCGTGCTGATGGTGAGCGTTGCGGTGACCCTCATCGTCGGCCGCGTGCAAGACGGGCGGGAGCGCGAACGACGTGCCGCGCGTCATGTGGCGGAGGGTGTCGAGCACATGCAGCTCTTCGGCGAGATCGGGGAGCGTCTCTCACGCGAGCGTCGCGAGCTCCGCGAGATGAAGGACAGCCTCGAGGCCAACGACGATCGGCAGCCGCTGCGCGAGAAGACCCGATCGATCGAGCGCGGTGTCCGGGAGCGGGCAAATGCGTGGGGCAGCGCGCTGCATTCGTTCCAGTCGGCGCTCGAGATCGAGGGACAAGGGTATCGCGCGGCAAGGCTCGAGCTCGGCCGTGCGTACGTCGAGCGCGCGCTCGAGTGCGAGCGAGAGGGGAACTTCGCCGAGGCCGCGAGCTTCAACGCCGAGGCGCGACGCTACGATGACGAGGACGGCACGCTGGCGCGTATCCTCGACAAACGCACGCTCGTGCGCCTGCAGACCGAGCCTCCCGGTGCGCGCATCCATCTCTTCGAGTTCGTCGAGCACGGGTGGCGTCTGCATCCGGTTCCGTTCGACGTCGAGGGGGGACGCCGCGTCGGGGTTGAGTTCGAGACGGGTGATGCCGAGGGAGGCCGGAAGCGTCGTCCCGTCTCGAGCGTGTACACGCGGATCGACGACCATCTCGACCCGGGCGATCTGAACGATCTCGGCGTGACGGCGCCCGGGAGTCCGATCGAGGCGCGGCTTCCGTCGGGCTCGTACCTGCTCGTCGTCGAGGCCGAGGGTTACGAATCGGTGCGCTATCCGCTCCTGGTCGACCGCGGAGTTCTCTTTCAGCGACCGCAGAGCATCGTGCTGAAGCGAGCCGAGGAGTTCCCCGAGCCCGGTCCGGCGCGCTGGGTGTGGATTCCGGCGGGGCCGTCGATCATCGGCGGGGATCCGCTCGCGCTCTCAGGCTTCGCGCGCAGCGTCGAATCGGTGCCGGGCTTCTTCATCTCGCGCTTCGAGACCACGGTCCGCGAGTACGGTGCGTTCCTCTCGTTGTTTCCGCGGCGCACGAACTCGGCAGTGACGCGACAGCAGTTCGAGTCCTACCTCCCGAAGGAGGAGATCTACACGGTGGGGCCCCAGCAGATCGAGGTCGCCGAAGGTTGGGACAGTCTGCAGGCGATCCGCGGCGTTCACTGGAGCGCGGCGGTCGACATGGGGACGACGCTTACCGCGTACCACGAGTCTCGAGGTCGTGCCTTCGAGCTCGGCCTCCCGACCGAGCTCGAGTGGGAGCGCGCGTCGCGGGGTGCGGACGGCCGCGTCTTCCCGTGGGGCAACCGGTTCGACTGGTCGTTCCTGTGCGGAAACGAGTCGCTGTCGGGGGGGCGGTCGCGCTCGGTGCTCGTCGGGTCTTTCCTGGCCGACGAGTCCCCGTTCGGCGTTCGCGATCTGGCGGGCGGTGTTCGTGAGTGGACGGCCGACCTGTTCAGCGAGAGGCGCGCGCTACGCACCCTGAAGGGCGGATCGTGGGGCGAGCCTGACGAACGGAACTACCGGCTCGCGTATCGCCTCGGCCGCGGCGAGGCTCTCAAGGCCGTCGGGATCGGGTTCCGGATGGTCGCGCGACCGAAGCCGATCGAAAGCGAGGAGTGACGGCTCGAGTCGGAGGCGTCACGGGCAAAAAAAATCGGCGACCCCGCATCGCGGAGCCGCCGATCGGTGGATCGCTGTCAATCACTGTCCGTAGACGGTGACCCCGAATTCTCCGTAGGTACCGAGAATCGAGAATTCCTCCCACTCTGCGTACTCGACCTTCGTGATGCCGCCGTTGCGGGCCGCCTGCTCGACGCTGGCGTTCTCCCATCCGGCGATGATCGGGTACCACAGGATGCTCACGAAGTGAGTCTTCGCGCTTCCGGACTTCGACGCCGAGACGGGCTGTGCACCGCCTCGGATCGGACCCTTCTGCTTCGTGTAGATGAATCCGAAGCCGGGCTGGACCGGCGAACGGGCATCACCCGCGTTCTGGGCGTAAGCCCTCATCACGGGGTGCTGGTTCGCGATCTGGCCCGCGGGCCGGTTGACGCAAGCGACGTTCATGAAGACGACCGCGGCGAGCACGGACAGAGTGACGAGGCTACGCTGCATTCGCTTTTGCACGTTGCACCTCGTATCTAGGGTCAAGGAACTCAACTCAGTCGCCGTACACGATCGTCGTGAAGCGCTGGTAGCCGAGGATGTTCGAGAAGTGGTAGTCGGTGTGCTTCACGTTCGTGATGCCACCGGCCTCGGCCGCAGCCTTGACACTGCAGTCACCCATCGAGACGAGACCGAAGAACGACGTCGCGGTCGCTTCTCCGCTCTTGCTGCCCATCTCCGCGCCACCCATGTTCATCGGGGCCGCCGTGTCGTTGTAGAGCATACCGGTCGGGGGCATGATCGGCGCCGAGTAGCATCCGGTCAGGGTGATGACCGCGAGAATCGACGCGAGAACGATGCCAGCAGACACTCGAGAGCGCATGTGTTTCTCCTCCGCAAATCTTGAACACTGAACCAAGTCGATCGAACCGGACTCCACAGCCTGGCTCGAGCTCGGCGATTCGAACGAAGTTGGGCCTCGGTCCCGATCATTCATCGGTCCCGCAGACTCGGCCCGATCCAACCGCCCTTCGCTGAGGGGTATCCCCGAGCGCTCAGAATCTAGCATCGCTAGTCCATTTGTCCGAGCGAGTTGGATTCGAATGAGGGACGTGTGAGCCCTGCTCCGGTGCCGGATTCCGGTCGCTGGCGGCCGCGCAATCGCTCGGTCGAGACGGGTCTGACGGGGCCCTCACGGCGCTCGCCGTGGGTCTTGTGTCACCTAGGGATCTTTCCCGCTTGAGTTTAGCGGCGAAGGCCCGTTTCTTCGGGGATGGCTCTGACGGGGGTACAAACTGCGCTATCTCCGTGTCTGTGGCGGCACTTGGCGAACGGGTGTGCCGTTCTGCCCGAGTGGCAGGATGTCCGGCGGATGCGGCGTCGGGCCGGGCGAAGTATCCTCCGGCTCCGGAAACCGAACGACGGTCCTTCGAGGGGTTTTGCCCGGATGCCCGAGCTGGATATCGACAACCTGAGCCTCGCGTACGGCGACGTGCAGCTGCTGGACGGCGTCAGTCTGCGCATCGACGCGGGCGAGCGCGTGGGTTTGCTCGGTCGCAACGGCTGCGGCAAGTCCACGCTGATGAAGGTGATCGCGGGGGAGGTTCCGCCCGACAGCGGCGAGGTCGGACGCCGTCGCGGCCTCGTCGTTGCGCGGCTCGCACAGGAAGTTCCGGAAGAGCTCCGCGGGCCGGTGGGTGACATCTTGCGCACGCCGCTCGATGGATCCGACGCGGAGGCGGCCGCCGACTGGCAGACGAGCGCGCAGATCGAACGGGTCGCGTCGCGGCTGGCGCTCGATCCCGCGGCGCGCATGGAAGATCTCTCCGCCGGCACGAAGCGTCGCGTGCTTCTCGCGCGGGCGCTCGCGCAGGAGCCGGACGTGCTGCTTCTCGACGAACCGACGAACCATCTCGACATCGAGACCGTCGCCGCCGTCGAGGATCTGCTGTTGCGGCGCCAGGGGGCTCTCGTCTTCGTGACCCACGATCGCGCGTTCCTGCGTCGACTGGCCACGCGCATTCTCGATCTCGATCGCGGGGTGCTGCGGAGCTACGCCTGCGACTACGAGACCTACCTCGAGCGCAAGGCGTCCGATCTCGAGGCCGAGGCCGAGGCGAATGCGCAGTTCGACAAGAAGCTCGCGCAGGAGGAAGCGTGGATCCGCCGCGGCATCAAGGCTCGCCGGACCCGGAACGAGGGGCGCGTGCGGGCGCTCCAGGAGATGCGAAGGCAGCGCGCGGATCGTCGCGAGGTCGTCGGGACGGTGAAGGCGCGTCTGACGGATGCCGACCGCAGCGGCCGCGTCGTCCTGCGGGCGAGCGACGTCGCGCACTCCTTCGGCGATCATCTCGTGATCGAAGGTTTCTCGACCGAGATCCAGCGGGGCGATCGCGTGGGAATCCTCGGACCGAACGGGTCTGGGAAGACCACGCTGCTTCGCATCCTGCTTCGCGATCTCGCGCCGACCGAGGGAAACGTCCATCACGGCGTGAACCTCGAGGTCGCGCACTTCGATCAGCTGCACTCGGTGCTCGACGAGACGAAGACGGTGCAGGAGAACGTGCTTCCCCATGGCGAGACGCTGACGGTCGGCGGCGCGTCGCGTCACATCATGGGATATCTGCAGGATTTCCTGTTCACGCCGGACCAGATTCGCGGTCCGATCCGCGAGCTCTCGGGCGGCGAGCGCAATCGACTGCAGCTCGCGCGGATCCTCGCGAGGCCCTGCAACCTGCTCGTCCTCGACGAACCGACGAACGACCTCGATCTCGAGACGCTCGAGCTGCTCGAGAGCCTGCTGGTCGATTACTCGGGCACGCTGCTCCTCGTCAGCCACGACCGCGACTTCATCGACAACGTCGTCACCTCGACGATCGTGTTCGAAGGAGAGGCCCGCGTGCACGAGTACTTCGGCGGGTACCAGGACTGGCTCACGCAGACGCAAGGGAAAGAGTCCTCGTCGGACGCCGCGACGAAGTCCGAGACGAAGGCGAAGGCGAGCGCGAAAGCCAAGTCCAAGGGCAAGCCGAAGACGGCGACCCCGCGGCGGCTCAGCTTCAAGGAGAAGCAGGAGCTCGAGGCGCTGCCGCGTCAGCTCGAGGAGCTCGAAGCGGAGAAGGAAGAGCTTTCGACGGCGATGTCCTCGCCCGATTTCTTCAAGCAGGACGGAGACACGATCGCGCGCGAGACGACTCGTCTGAAGGATCTCGAGGAGAAGGTCGCCGCGGCCTACGAACGGTGGGAGACCCTCGAGGCGATCGCGTCCGGCGAGGTCGAAGGCTAGTCGACCGTTACGCGGCGAGTCGTCGCGACCGGATCCGCGACAGACGGTCGACGATGACGGTCAACACGATCATCGCGAGCAGGAACGTCCCCGCGCGGTGATAGCTGAAGTGCTGGAAGCTCGTGTGGAACGAGTTGCCGATGCCGCCGATCCCGATGACGCCGAGCACCACGCCCGCCCTCACGCTCGACTCGAGCTGCAGGAACGAGTAGGCCGACCAGTCGGTGCGCGCGGCCGGCAGCGCGCTGTACACGAACGTCGCGAAGCGCGAGCCCGAGAACACCCGCTCGTGCTGTCGGTACGGAACGTTGTCGACGGCTTCGGTGAAAACGCGGGCGAGGACGCCGGCGGTGTGGAGCACGAGTGCGAGGAGTCCCGCGACAACGCCGAGGCGGAAGAACGACGCGAGAATCAGGATCCACGCGACCTCCGGCACGGCGCGAAAGACGAGCGCGGTGCCGCGGGTCACGGTGAGGATCGCGATCCGGAGCGAGCGGAGCCACGTCGGGGTACGCTCGCCGCTGAATCGATCCGGCTCGACCTGGAACGCCATCGAAGCCGGGTACGCGAGCAGGGCGGCGAGCGCGACGCCGAAGATCGTGCCGAGGAACCCGATGGCCAGCGGGAAGACGCACTCTCGCGCGGCCTCGAGCAGCGTCGCGGGCGCGAGGTCGGGCATGAGGAACTGTCCGAACTGACCGCGGATCCACTCCCATTCGATGCGCTGCATTTGCTCGGCCGCCTTCGCGAAACCCTCGCGTAGCCAGACGGCGCTGAACACGACGAGCCCACCTGCGCCCAGGAGCCCGAAGCCGCGTCGGGTCATCGTCTCGCGGAACCCGGTGCCCCGCGCCGTTCGCGGATGATTGGGATCGCTTCGCAGCTGATACCGCAGGACGTTCGAGAGCGCGTCCGCCGAGGCGGTCAGCAGGATCGTGAACATCAGCAGCGTCACGACGCGGTCGTAGTTCCCGAAGTTGAACTCGTCGAAGAGCGCGGCGCCGAGCCCGCCGCGGCTGACGACGCCGATCACGGAGGCGTTCCGGATCGCGCACTCGGTCCGCATCAGCGTGAACGACAGCATGGAGCGGGCGGTCCGGGGCTGGATTCCGAAGAAGAACGTCGCGAGACGACCGCTGCCGGTCGCCCGCACGGCTTCGTAGGATCGCTCGGGAACAGCGTCCCAGAGCTCGCTGTAGATCTTCCCGAGGATCCCGGCGACGTTCAACGCGATGGCGAGGATGCCGGTCACCGCACCGGGGCCCGGGCCGGTAAGGATCACGATCGCCCAGACGAAGTCGGGCACTCCGCGCAGGACGTCGAGGGCGAGACGGCAGCCCTCGTTCGCGATGCGACGCGCGATGCGGAGCCTGGATCGACCCGGGCCTTCATCGCTGCCGACCGCAATGCACCGCGCCGCGCCGAGCGCGAGCCCGTATCCGAGGCCGATCCCGAGCAGCGTCCCGAGAAGCGCGGTGGCCAGCGTGTTCATCGCGATGCCGGTCGCTTCGCCCAGGTACTCGGCCGAGAGGTCGGGCGAGCCGAACGATCCGAGGAACTCGCCGAGGCGCCGGAAGGCCGCCGACCGCTCCTCGGCATCGAGCAGCGTCTCGAGATCCCACTCGAGCGCCGAGAACGACGCGAGCATCAGCACGGCGACGGTGAGCCCGAAGAGCCAGGTGCCGAGCGGCCGCGGCGGGTCGTTGCGGAGCGTCACTCGCTTCCGAGCTCCAGCTCGTCGAGGTGGAGCGTGCGGTACTCGGCCCCGTAGATGTCGCGCAGGAGGTCGCGGGTGAGGGCGGCGGGCGCGCCGTCCCATACGATGCGGCCGTCGCGGAGCGCGATCACGCGCTGGAACGGATCGTCGAGCAGGTCGAGCGAGTGCAGGCTGACGATCAGCGTGGCCGCGTTCTTCTCGGCGGCCGCGGCCAGCAGTCGAACCACCTCGCGGCCGAGCCGGATGTCGAGCGAGCTGACCGGCTCGTCGGCGAGCATCAGCTCGGGGCGCTGCACGAGGAGCCGGGCGATCGCGACGCGCTGCTGCTGCCCTCCCGACAGAGTCGCGGGGAGCGCCCAGAGCCGTTCCTCGAGCTCGACTTCGCGGAGCGCTTCGCGGGCCGTGCGGACTTCCTGCGGGATCAAGAGCGAGAGCATCGCGCGGGGCAGGCTCCACGTGCCGAGGCGTCCCATGAGGACGTTGTGGATGACGCGCAGGCCCGCGACGAGGTTGTCGTTCTGGTACAGCGAGCCGACGCGGCGGCGAAAGTCGCGAAGCGCGCGCCCGCGGAGCCGATCGGTCGCTTCGCCGAGGACGACGGCGCGTCCGGCGGTCGGCCACAGCGCCGCGGACAGAAGGCGCAGCAGCGTGGTCTTTCCCGCGCCCGAGGGCCCGATCAGCGCGACGCGCTCGCCGGCACGAACCGTGAGCGACAGATCGCCGAGCACTTCGACGTCGCCGAATCGACGGGAGACTCCGTCGAGCTCGATCACGTTCCGGGAGGCAGCGGGGCTCGCTTCGATCGCATTACCGCCTTTCGGGGTTCATCGCATCGCCGAGCGGACGGCAGGATCGGCCAGCACCTTGCGGATGCCGTCCCAGTCCTCGGACTCCGCGGCGACGAACTTCGCGGCTTCGAAGGCCTCGAGCACCTCGGCGTGTTCGGGAACCGTGGGATCGAGCGACGTGAACGCGCGCCGAATCGCCTCGATCCGATCTGCGCCCAGCCGATTGTGCGCCACCATGCAGTAGTCGACGTAGGGTGGCGTCTCGTAGATCACCGGCGCCTTGGCCTTGGTGGCGGCGTCGGTTCCGAGCCACGCCTTGTAGTTGAGCGCTCCGAGATCGGTCGAGCCGTTCGCCACCACGCGGAGCGTCGCCGAGTGTCCGCCCTGGAGCTGGAACTTGGCGCCGCCCTTCGTGTCGTCTTCGGGGCTGATCCCGGCCTGGGTCATGAAGTAGCGCGGCATGATGTGTCCGGAGGTCGAGCTCTTGCTTCCGAACGTGAACGTGTGCTCGCCGAGGACCGTCTTCAGATCCTCGAGAGAATCGACGGGCTCGAGGCCGAGCGACGCGTTCGCGATGAAGTACGACTGAAACTCGAGGTCCGAGACGCGGGTCGCGACGAACGTGACCTCGCCGCCGGTCTGTTCCTCGGCCTGCACCGACGTGACGCCGCCGAGCCATACCAGATCGACCTTGTTCGCGGCGAGCGCGGTCACGGCGGCCGTGTAGTCCGACGCGAAGACGAACTCGACGGGCATGCCGATCTCGTCGCTCAGGTAGCTCGTGACGACCTCGTACTGTTGCTGCAGCTTCTCCTTGTCGGAGTCGGGGATCCCGGAGAAACGAAGCGTCGCGGCGGGTCCGGGGGCGCTCGCGCCGCAGCCGGCGGTCACCCAGACGAGGAGCCAGAGCACGCCGAAGCAGGTGCAGGAAGACGGGAGGTGTCGCATCCGGTTGTTGCCTCTCTCGGGATCGTTTCGTGTTACGGTGGGTCCGAACCTGAAGGATCGTAGACCGTCGCCTCGCGGACTTCAACCGCGATTCGCGGCGGCCGAAACGGAGAGACCCTCGATGCGATTCACAGTCTGGCTCGTGCTTCTCGGGATCCTGTCCGCCACTGCAGGAGAGAAGGGCGCGACGTCCGATTCCGGACCGAGCGTGACGACCATCCCGGCCTCCCTGCGTCGCCAGTACGATCTCGACAAGTTCTACACGAAGTGGATCGACGCCGACGGCATCCCGATCCTCGCCTCCGAGGTCGTGGACGACGAGGCCCTCGGGCGGGCGCGGGAGCTCGTCCTGAGGATGACCTCGAAGAAGCACGCGGCGTTCGCGAAGGCGCTGGCCCGCGATCGCGTCCGCGTGGCGATTCTCGGCCGCTCGCAGAAGACGACCGACATCCCCGAGCACGCCGATCTCAATCGCGCCTTCCCGGAGACGAACTGGGACGAGCGAGCCCGCGGACTCGGCGCGACGAAGGCGCGTCCGGCGACGAGCGTGGGAGAGGAGAACCTGCTCGGCCTTCCCGGCGACCGCTACCGGGGCGAGAGCATCCTGATCCACGAGTTCGCCCACACGCTGCACATGGCGCTTCGCTCGATCGACAAGGGCTTCGACCGAGCGCTCCTTAAGACCTACGCCGCCGCATTGAAGGACGGGCTCTTCGAGAACACCTACGCCGCGAGCAACGCGGAAGAGTACTGGGCGGAGGGCGTCCAGTCGTGGTTCGATGCCAACCCCGAGCGCGCCGAGCCCGACGGCGTCCACAACTCGATCAACACGCGCACGGAGCTCGAGCAGTACGATCCCCGCCTCGCGAAGCTGATCGCGAAGTGGCTGCCGAGCGACGACTGGCGCTACGAGTATCCTGACGCACAAGACCTGGGTTCCGAGGAGACGGACCGATGAGTCAACCGAGACTGGAGATCGACGACCCGACCGCGTACCGGGCGATGCTCGAGAAGAGAGTCGACGGACGAGACCCGCTCGCGATCATGGCCGAGACGGCGGATCATCTCGCGTCGATCGTTCGGGAGCGCGGCGAGCACCTGACGGCTCGACCGTTCGAAGGGAAGTGGACGCCGGTCGAGATCCTCGGGCATCTCGTGGACACCGAGTGGGTATTCGGCGCACGCATGCGCGCGATCGCCTTCGATGATCGCCCGACGCTCGTCGGCATGGATCCCGATTGCTGGGTCGAGGGACATCGGCATGTCGACCGCCACCCGGCGGCGCTCGTCGAGGAGTTCCGCGCGCTCCGGCAGATCAATCTCGCCGTGTGGCGCAGCCTGACCGACGCGCACCTCGACCGGGTCGGTCTCCACAACGAGCGCGGCGAGGAGAAGCTCCGCACGATCCGCATGATGTGCGCGGGGCATGATCTCCACCACATCGAGCAGCTCGGAACCTACCTGGACGCCGCCGCGGCGGGCTAGAGCCGCCGAGACGCGTTACCGAGTCGAAACCGTCTCCCCCTCGCCGTAACCCGGGAGCTGCCTCCGAGCCGCCAGGGAGGCGCTTGCCGGGCCGGAGCGGATGGGAACGGTGCTTGCGGTTGGAACGAGGCACGTGCGGACCATGGCCCTTTCGGGAGGTTTCGTCATGACTCGGTCACCTCGCTCACTCCTGTTCGTCCTGGGTCTCGTCGTCGCCCTCGGGCTCGAGGCCCCCCGGACTCTCGCGTCGGTCCTTCGAGTTCCCGAGCAGTACGAGTCGATCCAGCAAGCGATCGTCTTTGCCGCGAACCGCGATATCGTCCGCGTGAGCGCCGGCACCTATCTCGAACGCATCAACTTCATGGGCAAGTCCATCGCCGTGATCGCGGTGGACGGCCCGGAGGCGACGATCCTCGACGGGGAGGTCCAGGGGACGGTCGTGACCTTCGCGTCGGGGGAAGGAAGCGGATCGATCCTGACCGGGTTCACGATCCGAAACGGCTACGCGTTCACGGCGAACGCGGCTGGAGGGATCACCTGCAACGGTTCGTCGCCGACGATCCAGGGAAACTGGATCGAGGGCAACGCCGTCAACGCGAGCGGTGGGGGGATCGCGTGTACTTTCGGCGCGTCGCCGCGCATCGAGGAGAACGTCTTCGTCGGGAACTCGTGCGGGAATGGCCGAGGCCGTGGCTTCGGCTCGGCGATCTACTGTTCGGGGGCGGGTGCGGATCCGGTGATCGAGGGGAATGACTTTCGCGGTAACTGGGCGGACGCGTTCGGCACGGTGGCGATGGTTACCGGTGCTTGCCCCGCGATCCTCGACAACGTCTTCGTCGATAACTTCTCGTCGTTGTACGGGAATGAAGGCGTCTTCGCGGACAGGCCGCTCGGCGATCTCCTCGTTCGCGGCAATCGCGTGCTCGATCAGCGCGGCGCGGTCCGGCTCTACGGGTGCCCGAACCTGCGCCTGGAGGACAATGACTTTCCCGTCGACTACTCGCTGGTGTCGGCGAGCCCGAACGCACTCCTGGTCAGCAACCGTTGCTCGGGGACCCTGCATATCACGTCGAGTCCGGGATCGATGCTGATCCAGAACTCGTTCGTCGATGCGCGTGTCGAGATCTCGCTGAGTCCGGCCACGGCCGTGAACTCGATCTTCTGGCACGACTCGCTGAGTCCGATCCGGCTGACCTCGGGCGGAACGCTGGCGGCGACCTACTGCGTGATCCGTGGCGGATGGCCCGGCACCGGAAACCTCGACGCCGATCCCCTGTGCGTCGGAGGGGCGGTCGGTGACGACGTGCGTCTCCGCGTCGACTCGCCCTGCGTGGATGCCGGAGCGCCGTCCGTTCCGATCGGGGTCGGCGAAACGGATCTCGACGGACAGCCGCGCGTGCTCGCGGGCGTACCGGGAGCCACGCCTCGCATCGACATCGGCGCAGACGAGATGGCGATCGAGCATGCGTCCCGCTTCGGCCAGATCGGCGCGGCCGACCCCGCGCAACCGCCTGGCGAGGTCGTGCTCGTGAACGGCAGCGCCGGCGATACGCTCCGCGAAGTCCGGGTCGGCCCCGGCGACGACTTCGAGCTTCGCCTCGAGCCGCCCGCGATGGGTCCTGCCGAAGCGTCCTTCGCGCTGTACGCATACAGCGGCGAGCCCACGATGGATACCGTGTCGCAGCAGCCCGGTGGTCTCGGCTGGATGACGTTCGGGACGCCGCTCTCCGGCGATGCGCCCGCGTCCCTCGACTGCATCTGGAACAACATCGGGTTCCCGGATCGGCTGGGTCGGCACCATCGCCCGTCCGATTCGGCGCCGCATCTCCTGTTCCGCCTCCGCCACGAGACCTTGCCGCCCGGCCTGGTCGTGACGCTGCAAGGCTTCATGTTCGACGATCGATCCACGGCGACCGTGCCGGTCAGCGTGACGAACGCGGTGGTGGTCCGCGTCGAGTGACGCCCACGGAAGAGGAAAGTCGATAACGTACTGGCGCCCAGCGCGTTCAGCCTTCGGCCCCGCGGTGCTGTTGAAGAGGCTGCTCGTGGGCTGATAGCATCGCGACGCAGATCTCCCAGGTCGCCGTTCGGACCGGTTAGGACCTGTGCAAAGGTCTCCCCTGCGAGGCGGCACCGGTCCCCTGGCTGAGAAGACCAGCGTAGTATGGACCGGGACGTGTGCTCATGAAGGGGCTCCTCATTTCTGCCGTTGGTCTCGGAATCGTGGTGTTCGTGATCTGGTTGGTTGGATCGAGCTCCACCGATCAGCGTTCGCCGCGTCGTACCGCCTCCGTACCGGAGAGACAACCGGTCGAAATTCCTCGCGTCTCGCGACAACCCGACCTGCCCATTGACCGAATCCACGATCGATCCAGGTTGCATGCCGCGAGCCTGAACGACAAGGCGAAGTTGTCCGCTACATCGGAGTCGTCGATTCTCGAATGCGTGGAATCGACTTCGCGCGAATCGTGGGACCACTGTCTTGCGCAGCTCACATCTTGGCTCATCGAAGGTGACCTAGCGCGGCTCGAAAGCGGGATCCGAACACTGTTGCTGGAAGGCGATCCGAATGCTGTCGTTGACGGACTCATCGGTGTAGTCCTCGGTCACTACAATGCGACTGGCGAGTTGATGCCTCGCGGGTTAGAGGAACACGTGGGGCAACTGGTAGCCAGCGTACTCGCGAGATCGATCCCTCCTCTCGACGATGAGAGGAGAAACGCGGTCGTCGATGCGCTCATTAGGGCCGATGTCCAGCAACCGGCAACGGCTGCCGGCGTGCTCGTTGCAGTCTCGCTTGGAGGTGCGATCCCCGGTGACGCATTGGCCATCCAGAGATTCGTAGAACTGATTCGAGCCGACGATGCCGTTGTCTCGGAAGTAGCGACCCTGAACCTCGGATTCGTGGCGTCGCCTAGCGAGATTCTGAGCTTGGGAGTGGGGCGAGATCCCAACGGAATCCTGGATGAGAGCGATGCGCGGCTGGAGGGTGCGCGACTGCTCGGTCTTCTCAACGGACTAGGCCACCATCCCGAGCAAGCTGACATCGTCATTCCAATCTTCGAAGACGTACTGATGCACTGGTATGAGACGGATTCCCAAAATTCGGTACGGGCAGACCTCCTGAGGTACCTAGCGTCGTATCCGGTGGAGAGGCTAAGGCCTGTCTACGAGCTGCTCTCGTCGGACGAGACCTGCGCGAAGACATCGCGGCTCGCCCTTGCTGCGTTGGCGAAACTCGACAGGAATTCAACTGAGGGAGAGTGAGACTCTAGGGACGCGGTCGGATCTCGATGCCGTTCGTCACCGCGTGGGCCCCGTTCGGTGCGCCGGGGTCGGCGATGATTCCCTGCAGGTAGAGCACGTGTCCTTCCATACGCGGTCCGCGCGGCAGCACCGTCGGCGCCGGTTGGGTGGGGGTGCCCGGCCAGAGCTCGCGACCGAGCGCGCGCGGGAACCCGAGGTTGTTCGCGATCCGGATCGGCTGCGGGCCGCGTGCGCGGGTGAGCGGTGTCGGCATCCCGATGAAGCCGAGCCCGTCCGGCAGGCGGGTCAGCGTGTGACTCGAGGGGGCCCCGGGCCAGATCCACAGAACGAAGGGGCTCGGCTCGCCTGTCGATGCCGCGGGCGGCGAGTCGACGCGGATCACGACCTCGTCTCCGCGATCGACGAACACGCGTCGTCTTCGCCCCTCGCCCGCGCTGCCGTTGACGAACAGCACGTCGGCGTTCTCTCCGACGCCTGCGTTCACGGTGCCCTTGCGCATCCGGAACTCCGGAAGCACGACGCGATTCTTCAGAACGGAGATCGTGTGCTGATACGAGTTGGCGACGACGAGGTCGAGGTCGCCGTCACCTTCGAGATCGATCGGGATGACGGCGTTCGGGTCCGCGCCGGTGCGGAAGCGACGTTCGGGATCTCCGAAGTTGCCGAGCCCGTCGCCGTGGAAGACGAGCAGCTCGTCGCGATCCTCCGAGACGCCGGCGACGTCGGCATGCCCGTCGCCATCGAAGTCGCCGGCCGCGACGCTCCGGAGCCGCGGAGCGTCGGTCGCGTGGTCGTAGTCGAAGTAACCGCTCGGCGTCCACCGGAAGAGGACGAAGCCGGATTCGTCGTGTGGCGCGGCGACATCCAGCCGCCCGTTCCCGTCGAAATCGGCGAGCGCGGGCAGGGACGTGACGACCGATCCGCCGCTCCCCCGCGAGGACTCGACGCGGTAGGCGCCGTCGACGAGGCTCCCGAGGTAGATGTGCAGGCTTCCGCCGTATTCGTTTCGCGTGTTGACGCCGACCAGGTCCAGGACGCCGTCGCGGTCGATGTCTCTCGCCACGAGGCGTTTCGTGATCTCTTCGCGTTCTTCAGCCCAGGTCTCGGTGAACGTTCCGTCCCCGTGTCCACGGAAGAAACGGATGCGGTCGTCGACGGCGAGGATGTCCGCGTGCCCGTCCTGGTCGAAGTCTCCGGCCTCGAGCGACTCGATCCGCCGGCTGAGCGTCACGCCGCCGGTTCGCGGGTAGGATCCCGCGCCATCACCGAAGTAGATCCAGGCGATACGCGTGCGCCGTACGAGCCAGTCGAGGTGCCCGTCTCCGTCGAAGTCGGCGAAGGGTTGCGACAGGGTCGCACCGCCGATCGTCGGGCCGCGTTCGAACTGTCCGACGCGATCGGGGGAGCCGAGCCACAGCGTCGACGTGCCGCCGTAGCCCTCGGTGCGGCTCGCGACCAGGTCGGCGATGCCGTCCCCGTTCGCATCGGCCGCGACGACGAAGTCGGGGCTCTCGTCGACCGCGAGTCCTTGCGTGTTCACGTATTCCGTTCCGCCGAGCGATAGGTGGCTCGAGAGCAGGTCCTCGCGGGCGTACACGGAGACGAAGTCCGTGATCTCGTCCGAGTCGATCCGGCCTGCGGAGACATGGCTCGCGTGCGTTCGGATCACGAGATGTCGCGGAGCCGCAGACCGGGTCGACCACACGATGCCGAGCTCGTTGTTCAGTAACGGCGATTCATAGCGGCCGCGCCCGTACACGTCGACGAAACCGTCGGCATCGACATCTGCGAGAGCGAGCTGGCGCATCGCGAAGCCCTGCAGCAGCGGCTCGGGAGACGAGTACTCGCGGTTGCCGAGCCCGCGCAGGACGTAGAGCGTCGTGTCGTCGAGGTCGAGCGCATTGAAGACGATGTCCCCGTGCCCGTCCTGGTCGACATCGAGCCCCGCGGCCGCGGCGACTTCGAACCCGACGTCGGGCTCGATGTGCGGGCCGAAGCCGCCGGCCCCGTCGCCGTAGAGGATGCCGATACGCTGCGTGCGGCACGCGCCCGCGAACGGACAGTCGCGCTGCGTGTGTCCGATGATGTCGAGCGCGCCGTCTCCGTCGAGGTCGTGAAGCGTGAGCGTGAAGAATCCGGAGATCGCCGGGTAGGGATCGCCGGAATCGACGAAGGTCCCGTCGCCCCGACCGCGGTACACGCGGATCCCTCCGTAGTGGACGACGATGTCGAGATGCCCGTCGCCGTCGACGTCGGCCACGGCGTGGCTCAACGCGCGCAGGTCGGTCAGCTCATGGTCGGTGTACCGACCCGTTCCGTCGCTCAGAGCGACGCGAAGGTCGAAGTGCCTCCAGACGATATCCTCGCGGCCGTCCTCGTTGAAATCGCCGGTAACCCCGACCCCGGCCCCTTCGGTCGGGCCGACAGGAATCGGCGGGCTGAACTCACCCGCTCCGTTGCCGAAGCGCGCGAACATCCCCGGACTCGTGTGCGTGCGCGTGTACACGAGATCGCCGTTTCCATCGAGGTCGACGTCGATGACGACAGGCCTGGCCAGAAACGGAATCGCGAAGTCCTGGCTCTCCGCGGCATCGAATCGAGACCGGTAGGGCCACTGTGCCTGCGTCGTCTCCACGGCACTCAGCACGAGCCCCAACAACAGACAGACCCTCACTCCGTTGCGGTACATGGGATCCTCCTTCTTCGGCCGGTCAGTTCTTCGAGGCGTTGGCGTCGCTGTCTTTCCTTCGCCCCTGAAACGCCGCGGGCCGTCGGAGCGGTTCACGAACCTTCGGCTCGAGACGACACGGTATCCGCGATGCGTTACCCGAATGGAATCGACGCGCCCTTCGGTAACACGGGAGCCGGCGTGAAGCCTCACAGGTGCTCCAGGGAGAGGATCCGAGCGGCACGGTGCTTGCGCATGGGGGACGTTGTTCTATCCGCGAAAGGAGCGACCCATGTGCCATTCGATGCGCTTGACGTTTCTCGTCGTTCTCGGTGCGATCGTCCTGTCGTTGGCCGCCACCGGGCGCGCTGACGTCCTGAACGTCCCCGACGAATACTTCACGATCCAGCAAGCCATCCAGTCCGCGAACGACGGCGACGTGGTCCGCGTTGCGCCGGGGACGTATAGCGAGCGGCTCGACTTCCTGGGGAAGGACATCGCCGTCCTGGCGGTCGAGGGGCCGGAAGTCACCTTCCTCGATGGCGCCTCGTCGTGGCCCGTCGTGGTCTTCTGCGGCGGCGAGAGGAGCACGGCGATCCTGGCGGGCTTCACGATCCAGAACGGTCGTCCAGGCTTCCAGAGGCCGGCCGGAGGCATCAACTGTATCGACGCCTCGCCGACGATCGCCGGCAACCGGATCGTCCGGAACGCCGGATGGGCGGGTGCCGGGATCCACTGCTCGGGATCCGCCTCTCCTCTGATCGACGACAACATGTTTCTGAGCAACAACGGAGGACCGTCCGGTTCCGGCGGGGCGATTCACTGTACCGGGAACGCGGCTCCGGTGATCCGAGGCAACACCTTTCAAGGGAACCTCGCCGGCTTCGGCGGTGCGATCGCGGTGGTCAGTGGAGCGCGTGCCGTCATCGATGACAACGCGATCTCCGGGAACACTTCGTACGCGGGGGCGAGAGGGGTTCACATCGAGTCGGCTTCCGAGGTGGTCTTTCGAGGGAACCGAGTCCGCGAGGGAGGCGTGAGACGAGCGCTTTTCATATCCGGGTGCCCACGGCTTCGCCTCGAGTCGAATCTATTCCTCCCGCCGCTGAACCCCACCAGCCTGGGTAGCTTCGAGCTAGTCGACTCACCGGACGCGATCGTGATCGGCAACGCCTTCCTGCTCGATCTGTCGGGCGCCACGAACTTGATCCGGTCGAGTCCGCGAGCGGCGCTCGTCAACAACACCTTCCTGGATGCGCGAATGGAGATCGAGTTCTGCGACGTCACCGCCGTCAACACGATCTTCTGGCATCGGGATCACGCCCCCGTCGTGCTTGGCGCGCAAGGCTCGCTGTCCGCCACGCATTGTTTGATCCGCGGGGGTTGGCCGGGCGTTGGCAACATCGACGCGCATCCCCTGTGCATCGGAGGGCTCGAAGGCGATCCACGCCTGCGGATCGAGTCCCCGTGCGTCGATGCCGGCACGCTTGCCGCTCCCGAGCTACTCGACTTCGATCTGGACGGGCAGCCGAGGCAGCTTCCGGGTCGCCCGGGCGTCGAGCCGCGCATCGATATCGGCGCCGACGAAATGGCGCTCGAGCACGCCGTCCGTTTCGGTCAGATCGGCGCGGCCGACCCGGACCGCCCCCTGGGTGTCGTGCTCCACGTGAGCGGAAGGGCGGGTGGCGACGACTTGCGCGAGGTCCACCTCGGTCCTGACGATTGGCTGGAGGTTCGTCTCATCGCGCCGTTACTGGGTCCCGAGTTGGCTCCCTATGTCTTGTACGCGTTCCGGGGCGAGCCGACGATCGATACGATCTCGCGCCAGCCGGGCGGCCTCGGATGGATGGCGTTCGGCACGCCGCTTTCCGGTGATGCGCAAAGGGCTCTCGACTGCATCTGGAACAATATCGGATCGCCGGGTCGCCTCGGTCAGCCCCACCGTCCTTCGGAGCCGGCGCCGCATCTTCTGTTTCGCATCCGTCCCGAGAACCTTCCGCCCGGCCTGGTGCTCACCCTTCAGGGCTTCATGTTCGACGACCGTTCGACGGCCGTCGCGCCGGCCAGCGTGACGAATGCCGTGGTCGTGCGGGTGGAATAGGGTCCGACGCCACCTCCGTTCTTTTCTTGAAACCGATCGCGGGGATTCCCTGTAGACGGGGATGCAGGGGATCTCGCTTGCCTCCCGGGATCCGTACGCCGAGAATGCGTGGAG
Organism: uncultured Planctomycetota bacterium; assembly: GCA_964597885.1. Classification (GTDB taxonomy): domain Bacteria; phylum Planctomycetota; class JACOTG01; order JACOTG01; family JAUIME01; genus CAZQZX01. The sequence goes on along the minus strand of CAZQZX010000049.1, from coordinate 2,382 downwards.
AAAGGCGTGGGACATGACCCGACAGATTCCGAAGTTCCTGGCGGTGCTCATCGCGATCGGCTTGGCATCCGGTGTGGCCTTCGCGCAGTCGGGCGCGCCCGACGGACGCGTGGCGCCGCGCGGAGATCGACTCTTCGGGGTCGATGTCACGACGCCGCAAGACGGGGACTTCGACGCGGCGTTCGTTCGGGCGCTGGAAGTCGGGTCGCAGGTCGTCGAGATTCCGATGCTGTGGACCGACATCGAAGTCGCGCCCGGCGTCTATGACCCGGAGCCGAACTGGCTCGCGATCGCCAACCAGTACTACCCGCAGCACGAGATCCGCATCGTACTGAACGTGAACCCGATCGACACGACCGTCCTGCATCTGCCCGCGGACCTCGTCGGTCGGTCGATGGACGATCCGCTGGTGATCTCGCGCTACGCAAACGTCCTCGATTGGGTGTTCGAGCAGATTCCGGATCTGACGCTCGACTGCGTCGCGATCGGCAACGAGGTCGACGTCTACCTGGGTGAGGATCCCGCGGCCTACGAGGCCTACCGGACGTTCTTCCGCGCGGCGCGCAAGCGCGTTCGCTCGCATCGCGCGGGAACGCCGGTCGGCGTGAAGTCGACCTACGTCGGCCTGATGGAGACCGCCCCGAAGCCGCTCCGTCGGTTGAACCTCGAGGCCGATACGGTGCTCGTCACGTACTACCCGCTCGATTCGTCGTTTCGCGTGCGCGCTCCCGGCGTCGTTCATCAGGACATGAAGGTGCTGGTGGGCAAGTACCCGTCGACGAAGCGTCCGATCCGCCTCCTCGAGTGCGGGTATCCTTCGGGAGATCCGTCGCGGGGCCCGGGCGGTTCGGCGCCCACCGGCAGCACGCCCGAGCTTCAGGCGGCGTTCATTCGAGAGATGTTCCGCGCGTGGGATACGCACCGCCGTCGCATTGCCCTCGTGAAGTTCACGTGGATGCACGACTCTTCGCCCGCGAGCGTCGCGACGCTGCAGCAGTACTACGGCGTGAGCCACCCGGCGTTCCGCGACTATCTCGCGACGCTGGGGCTCCGCACCTACGCGGGCGCGGGGGAGGACAAGCCCGCGTTCACCGCCCTCGCGGAAGAGGCAAGCCGCCGCGGCTGGTAGCCTGCTTGGGAGGACTCAGGTCGGCGGGAACTGCTTCGAGGGGCTTACGCCGGCTCGCACTGCAGGTCGGTGATGAGCCGGACATCGAGAATGTCCATCGTGCTGTCCGGCTGATACACGACGAGCGTTCGTCCGAGCGGGCACAGGAGCGCGTAATCCGGGTGCTTCACGGGGATGGATCGTCCGTCCGCCATCCACACCGCGAAGGGTCGGAATGGCTTGCTTCGGAACGCGTCTCGGATCTTGTCGGCGCTCATGACTTCTGCCTCCGGTTCGGGCTCTTGGCCGATCCTACCACGTTCCCTTCGCCCCACCCCTGGAGACGTCCCGTCTGCCCCGAGGTCACGCTCGCTCATTTTTCTGTGCCCTTTCCTGGGGATTCCGGCTCCGGAGAGCGCTTAGCCAGGTGAGGACGTTCACCGCCGCGATGGCCGTGAGCGTTGCTGGTTCTGACGAATGGAGTTACGGCATCCGGGCGGCGCCCTCACGGGGGGCCCGGGGAGACGTGGATCGGACGAAGGAGAGGTGAAGCGAATGAAGATGCATCGAACAGGCGCGCTCGCGGCGGCGATGACCGCCCTGGCCCTGACGGGGATTCTCGCCAGTACGGCCTTCGCGCAGGGCCGGCGTTACGAGACGCGCGGCGACTTCCAGAGCGGGCTCATCATCAGCCTGAACGACGACGGCGATCGATTGACGTTCGACGAGAACTCGACGCCGCTTCCGTACATGTGGATTCCGACCGAGCGTGGCACGGTGACGCGCGTCGAGGTCGAGACGGGGACGATCCTCGGCGAGTTCGCGGCTGCGCCCTTCGGGATGAGCACGGACGTTCGCCGGGTTGCGGTCGACAACCTCGGGAACGTGTGGATCGGCAACTTCTTCGAGACTGACGGCTCCTGCAGCGATGAGGTCAGCATGGGCTCGGTGACGCGGATCGGCGTCGTGATCGGCGGCACGCGCGTGAACCAGAACGGCGACCCGGATCCGAACGGCGAGTACCTGAAGCCGCCGTTCGACTACTCGACGTGCTTCGATCGCGACGGCGATGGTCTCATCCGCACGTCGCGCGGGGTGGGCGACGTCTTCGACTGGGACAACGCCGGCATGGCCGACACCTGCGGCGGCGTCTCGACGGCCGACGACGAGGCGATCCTCAACTTCGTACGCACGGCCGCGATCGATCCGTACGTGCTCGCGGTCGACGCGAACAACGACCTCTGGGTCGGCGGCCAGTTCATCTCGGAGCAGGG
>CAZQZX010000048.1:0-33100 GCA_964597885.1 uncultured Planctomycetota bacterium | reverse complement strand
CACCGATTCCGGCCACAAGCGGCTCGTCGATCAGGAACACGCGGCGCGCTCCGCCCCGCTCCGCCGAGTTGATGACCGCCCTGCGCCCGACCGCCGTGATTCCCGACGGGATCGCGACGACGACGCGCGGACGCACACCCCACTTGCGCTTGTGGACGCGCTGGATGAAGTAGCGGAGCATCGCTTCGGCGACTTCGAAGTCGGCGATGACGCCGTCCTTCAGCGGCCGCACCGCGATGATGTTGCCCGGGGTCTTCCCGAGCATCTCCTTCGCGGACTCACCGACCGCGTTGCCGTTCAAGAGTACCCGGTTCGTCCCCTTCTGGACGGCGACGACCGATGGCTCGGTGAGGACGATCCCCTCACCCTCGAGGCAAACGAGTGTGTTCGCGGTTCCGAGGTCGATGCCCAGATCGACCGAGAACCGCCCGAGCAGCCACTCGAAGACTCCCTTCATGGCGGATTCCCCTCCCCGTATTCGTGATGGAGGCCGCTCCAGTGGGAGCCGGCCTGCCGCGGGCATGGACCGGGCGCAAAGCGCATCGTGTCCGGGCTCCCCCGCCTGGCAGGAGCCCGCCCCGAAGACCCACGACCTCTCGTGTCGATCCGCTCGCCCCGCTCGGTCTCCCGAGTCGGGCCCTCCGAGCCGATGACGTACCCGGTCGTGGCAACCAACCAACCGCCGCGTCAGAAACGACCGCCTCGGCGTTCCCAACGCGTATCAGGCGCTCATCCTACCCGAGCGCCCGCCCCAACGCAAGCTACAGCAACAGCCTCGATCACTCCGGCACGGAGCGAAACACGCCGGCCGGGCTCGGTGAGCCCGACCGGCGTGGTCAAGTTCGATCTGGTCCTGCTGGGTGGCGATGCCGCCGGCCTACTTGAACGGGCCGACTCCGTAGTTGCCGAGGTGAACCATGTTCACGAGCACCGCGGCGAGGAGGAACACGGCCGTCATGATGATCACGCCGAGCGCGATCGGATCGTCCTGCTCGCCTTCATCGGCGACGACGACCGGCTGCTGCCGCGATTCCCTCTTCTTGGCCGGCTTGGCCTTCGGCTTCGCGCCGCCCTTCTTCTTCTTGCGGGCCATATCTTCGTCTCCCTTTCTCGAGTCCCTTAGAGGCGGGTCGTGACCGAATCCATGGCCTGCACGGCGCCGGCGAGCGGCTCACGCGCGACGGCCGAGCACAGGTCCGACTGGACCTGGTCGACGTAGACCTCACCGAGGTACTCGTTACCGCGGTACACGAAGAACTTGTAGCCCTTCTTGACGCCATCGTCCGAGCCGACGCTCAGGATGAAGACGCCCGTGCTGTTGTCGACGGCCTTGATGACGCCGTTGATCGCCGGCGCGGCCGTGAGCTCGTTCGGATCGAAGCCCGCGCTGACCGCCGCCGCAACCTGCAGCGAGAGGTCCTCGTTGGCCTTGCGCATCATCTCGACGTCCGCTTCGTACTGCGCGAGGCGATCGTTCGCGTTCGAGAGCTCCGCCTGGAGGCGGGTGCGCTCGTCTTCGGCCGACATCTGCTTGTTGACGGCGTCGTTCGCGCGGCTGCGCTCCGAATCGACCTGCGACGTCAGCTCGGCGATACGATCGGTCGAAGCCTTCTGGTTGCCCTCCATGTTGTCGAAGGACTCCTGCAGCTTGTTGACCGCGTCGCGAAGCTCCTTGCTCGCCTGACGCTCATCACTGAGGTCGGACGTCAGCTTCTGGACCGCGTTCTTTTCGTCGTTCACGTCGTTCGTGAGCTGATCGTAGCCCTTCTGCAGGTTGTCACGCTGGGCGCTGACTTCCTGAATCGTGGCGTCCTTTTCCTTCTTCGTCGTGGCGTGCGCCGCTTCCTCGGCCTCGAAGGCCACTTTCCATTCGTCCGTCTTGTGCAGGAGGACGCCCGCACCGGACAGAAAGACGATGGCCAACACGAAGTTGATGACAATGAAGACCTTGGCGAGACCGCTCATGCTCCACTCCCTTCCATGTATGAATCGTGGTGCCTTTTTTCTTGCTACTCGTTTGGGTAGGGGTATTTCTGGCGCGTTATTATAGGGTCGACGGTCTTGATGTCAACAAAAAAGGCAACGAGCCAACGCGAACCTCAACCTCAGTAGCTTCAGTAACTTAGATAATCACATCCAGCCCGACCGATCGAGCCGTTTCCACCGACTTCAGCCTGCCGTCGGTTCCTCCCGACCACCGGCCGCCTCGCCCCGTCTCGATCGCAGGACAAGCACGCTTCCAAGCGCGAGAGCAAGCACCGCAAACCCATCCCCTACTTGGGAATACGGACTCCCGCTCTCACTGATCCCGACCGACCCGGTGAGGACGCCTTCCACCTCGCGGTTGTCGACGACGCCGTCTGCACCGACCGCGGTGACCTCCTGGAGGATCCGACCGCGCGAGTCGATCATCGCAGAGATCCCCGTATTCGTCACGCGGCAGATCGGTCGGCGGCACTCGATCGCGCGGAAGCGCGTGATCGCGAGAATCTGGTCGAGCTCCGCCGAGCGACGATACCATCCGTCGTTCGAAAGATTGACCAGGAACCGGGCCCCCTCCCGAGTCGCGCGCCGCGCGATGTCGGGAAAGACGCTATCGTAGCAGATCATTACGCCGAACGGGATCGGCTCCGAATCTTGCTCGGTCGTGAGCTCCAGTCGAGGAGATCGTTCGCCGCGCAGCATCGTCGGATACCAGCCCGCAAGCTCGTAGAACGCCTTTTCGAGCTGCCGACGGAACGGGATGATCGATCGCATCGGGAAGTACTCGCCCCCCGGAACAAGGTGCGCCTTGTCGTACATCCCGGCCACGTCACCCGCACCGCCGAACAGGATCGCGCGATTCCACTGGCGGTAGTCGGGCGACTGGGGATCGTCGTCGCTGCCCTCTCCGATCGCGGTGATCCCGACGAGGAATGGCGTTCCTCCCATGCGCTCCGTCACGAGCTCTCGGATCAACCCTTGGACGGCCTCGAGCTCTCCCGGGCTCGCTTCGTTCCAGGGGGCCGGGAACATCGTCTCGGCCCAGATCACCAGGTCGGGATCGGATTCGCGCACCGCGCGTTCCGACAGCACGACGTGCCGATCGAGAACCTCGCGTGAAGACATCGCGTCGTGCTTGAGCGCTACGGGGATGTTCGCCTGGATCCCGGCCACCCGCGGTCCCTCGGTATCCGGGGGCGCGGCCATGCGAAAGAACCCGTAGCCGAGTACCGCCACGATCAGCAACGCGGCCGGCCCCGCCGCCCGGAGGATCCGGGATCCTCGTCGCTGCGGCTCCTCCCCCCGAAGCCCGTTCCAGACTCCGAGGAAGGATGCATTCACGAAGACGACGACGAAGGTGATCGCGTAGACGCCGCCCAGATCCGCGATCTGCGCGACGGGCAGTGCGTCATGCTGCGTGTGGCCGACCAGCAACCACGGGAAGCCCGAGAACAGAACCGATCGCAACCATTCCACGCCGGCGAAAAGTGACGCGACGCCCAACCTCGCGAGCAGCGTATCGGACGCGAGCATCCGCCGGGACAGAACACCGAGCGCGCCGCCGAAGAGTCCGAGATAGACGACCAGCGCGCCGAGGCCCGGTGGCGTCAGCATCGCGAGCCAGGAGAGCAGACAGAGCGAAGTGACGAGAAACAGGACGAACGAGCCCAGAAACGCGGCTTTGCGTCCGCGGCCGACCAGCCACGAAAACCAGGGTACGAGCGCGATCCAGGCGGCCCACCCGAGGTCGACTGCCGGGTACGACACGATCACGAGTGCGGCCGAAGCCGTCAGCGCGACGATCGCGCTCAGCCCGCCGCGCATCAGAACTCTCGCCCGAGCGGAAGCACCTCGATGAGGTCTCCGCGCGCCACGGCGGAAGCGCCTTTCGGCAACACGGCGAGCGCTTCGGCGCGGGCGGCTCCGTGCAGATCCCCCGAGCCCCCGTAGCGAACCGCCCGCGTCCAGGTCTCGGCTCCCTGCTGCTCGAGTGCGCAAGGAACGTCGACCTCCACGCCCGAGGCCGGACGGAGGTCGACGCCGGCGCGCTCAACCGCACGGGCGCACCCAACCGACCGAGCCTCGCCTGGATCGCCGAGCGCGCGAACAGGTGGAAGCCGACCAGCGCCGACACGGGATTCCCCGGGAGCCCGAAGACATCGGTGGATCCGCGGCGCCCGAAGAGGATCGGCTTGCCGGGCCGCATCGCCACTCGATGGAAGATCACTTCGACTCCCTCGTCGGCCAGCGCGTCGGCCACGAGATCCCGGGTCCCCATCGAGACCCCGCCGGAGAGAAGGAAGACGTCGGCCTCGAGCCCCTCGCGAATCTTTCGACGGAGCTCGGCCTCGTCGTCGCCCACGGAATCGAGGCTGCACACATCGGCCCCCGCGGCGTGCGCGTCGGAGGCGAGCATCGGGCCGTTCGAGTTTCGGATCTGTCCCGGGCCGGGCGTCTCGGAGGGAGTGACGAGCTCGTCTCCCGTGGCCAGCACGGAGACGCGCGGGCGCTTCATGACCGGGACCGTCGCCTGACCGGCCGTGCACAACAGACCGACGTCGACGGGCCGGATCCGGTGGCCGGCTTCGAGCACGGTCTCGCCCAGCGCCACGTTCTCGCCGCGGAATCGGATGTTCGCCTGCTCGGAGACGGGCTCGAGCACCCTCACCTGATCCGCCGCCAGGCTCTCGGTGCGCTCGACGATGACGACGGCATCCGCCCCCGTGGGAATGGGGGCTCCCGTCATGATGCGCACGGCCTGCCCCTCTCCCACCTCGACCGACGGGACCTCGCCGGCCGGGATGTCCTCGACGACGGCGAGATCGGCCGGGCAGCTCGCAACGTCCGCGGCCCGAACCGCGTAGCCGTCCATGGCGGAACGGTCGAACGCCGGCAAGTCGGAATCGGACCGCACGGGTTCGGCGAGCACTCGCCCCGCCGCCTGCCCCACGGGCACATCGTCCGGGGTCCCGGGCTCGGGGATTCCGGCGAGGATCTGCCGGAGGGCTTCATCGACGGTGAGCATCGCGGCGGCCGTCCGAGAATGAAACAGTCTGGGTGGAGTCTGGATGGGATGCTCCGCCGCCCCGGCGAAGCGGCCGATATCTTTGTTAATATTCGGGGAAAACGCAACGGGGTTCCAGCGTATTCCCGGGCGAGAGGGGCTCCCGAAGTCGAGCGTTGAGGTTTTTCATGTCCCGTCCGGCCGCACCCGCGTCCGACCCGTCGGTTCCGATTCGCGTTCCAAGCGCGGACCCGTCCCGGCCTCCCGTCGGTACGATTCTGCTTCTGCTCTCCCTCCTCGTCCTCAGCATCGCCTGCGACGGCAGCTTCGACCAGGGACGCGGCTCCGGTTCGAAGAAAGACGCGACCTCGAAGAAGGATCGCACCGCCAAGACCGGTGACGCCGAGGCGGGCGACGACGAGACGACCACCCGCGAGACCGCGGCACGGCTCGTCCGCACCGTCGCCCTCGAACGCGGCGAGATCCGCAACGAGATCGAGACCTCGGGCGACGTGGAAGCCGAGTACTGGGCCGACCTCCATCCGCGCGGCGCCGGCGGCATCGTGCGTGAGCTCCACGTGGATGAGGGCGACACCGTGAGATCCGGCGACGTGCTCGCGACGCTCGACGACGACGACGCCAAGATGCGCGTGACGCTTGCCGGCCTTCGCGTCCGCGAGATGGAACGCGAGCTCGAACGCCAGGCAGCCGCGATCGCCGAGCTCGAGCGCAAGGTCGAACAGCAGCTCCTGCTCGAGAACCGCAAGAAGCAAGAATACGAGCGCGCCCGCGACATGCCCGAAGGCGTTCTCTCCATCGAAGAGATCGCCGAGAAGCAGTACCAGTACGAGGACGCACGCGTCGCCCATGACGCTTCGGAGCTCGCGCTCGATCAGGCCCGCTCCAACTCGCGCGTCACGAGCGTCCGTCTCGAGCAGTCCAAGGTCGACGAGGAGATCGCCGAGCTCGAGCTCGAGTACACGCGCGTCCGCGCGCCGATCGCCGGCGTGCTGTCGCAGCGCATGATCCGCGTCGGCGAACGCGTCGGTCCGGAGAAGCAGGTGTTCACGCTGGTCGACAACAGCAAGCTCATCACCTACGTGCACGTCCCCCAGCGCGAGGTGCGCTTCGTCCGACCCGGGCAGCGCGCCGACATCCGGTGCGATGCCGTGCCGGGCACTCTCTTCGAAGGCACGGTCCGAACGGTGAGCCCGGTGATCGACCAGGGCAATCTCAAGCTCACGATCGATATCGCCAACCCGGACGGGCTCCTCCTGCCGGGCATGTTCCTCACGATCCGGATCATCCTCGACGTACACGAAGAGGCGATCCTGATCCCGAAGAAGGCGATCCTCCACGATCGCGATCGCCCGTTCGTGTTCGCGGTCGTCGACGGCGTCGCCCGCAAGGTCACGTTCGAGCCCGGCTATCGGAGCGATGACGCCATCGAGGCCATCGTTCCGGAAGGCGCCGGGCTCCCCCTTGGCGCCGAAGCGCGGATCGTGGTGCGCGGCCAGGAGAATCTCAAGGACGGCGTCCGGGTCGAGGACGAATCGGTCCGCGCTTCGGATCCGCGATGAGCGACGGCGAAAGCCAAGGCGCCACCGTCGGGATCGAGTCCGGGAAGGCACCCGGACCTCTTTCGCTGACGCAGTCGCGCCCCGTCGCCATCTTCATGGTGACGCTCGCGATCTCCATCTTCGGCGCGATCTCGCTGTCGAAGCTGCCCGTCAACCTGATGCCGGAGTTCTCGTACCCGACCCTCACCGTGCGCACCGAGTATCCCGGATCCGCGCCCGAGGATGTCGAGGACCGGATCTCCCGCAAGATCGAGCAGGCCCTCGCCGTCACCAAGGGACTGCGCGAGCTGCACTCCGTGTCCCGCGCCGGCGTCTCCGATGTGACGCTCGAGTTCGACTGGGATACCGAGATGAAGTTCGCGGCGCAGGACGTCCGCGAGCTCCTCGATCAGGTGGTCCTGCCCGAGGACGCCGAAGCGCCCATCCTGCTCCGTTATGACCCGGACCAGGATCCCGTCCTCCGCGTGGCTGTCTCGGGCTTCGACGATCTTATCGAGCTCCGCCTCCTCGCCGAGGAAGAGATCCAGCGCGAGCTCGAGACGGTGCCCGGCGTCGCCGCGGTTCGCGTGCGCGGCGGCCTCGAGCCCGAGATCTGGATCGAGGTCGACGAAGGCGCGCTCACCTCGCGCTCGCTCGACATCGGATTCCTCGGCGCGCGGCTCGCGCAGGAGAACCTCAACCTCGCGAGCGGCGAGCTGGTCGAAGGCGAGACGGAGTACATCGTCCGTACGCTCACCGAGTTCCGCGACATCGACGAGATCCGGAGCCTCGTGCTCGAGATGCGGGGAAACGCTCCCCTGCGCCTCGGTGATGTCGCACGCGTGCGCCGCACCCACAAGGAGCGCGAGGTGGTGACGCGCGTCGACGGCCGCGAGTGCGTGCTGCTCGACATCTACAAGGAGGCCGAAGCCAACATCGTGAGCGTGGCCGACGCCGTCCGAGGGCGCCTCCTCGGGACGCCGGCCCAGCAGGCATTCGCCGCGACGGTCGATGCGCGCACCGCACCCGAGACGGAGCCGAAAGAGGACGATCGCGAGCTCTCGAAACGCGAGCGTAAGAAAGAGCGCAAGCGGCGCGCCGCCGAGAGGCGCAAGCTCGCCTTTCTCGCGCGCGAGCTTCCCGAGGTCATCCAGCTCGACGTGATCGCGGACCAGTCGCGCTTCATCGAGGCGTCGATCCGCGAGGTGCGAAACGCCGCTATCCTCGGCGGCTTGCTCGCCGTCGTCGTGCTGTTCCTGTTCCTGCGGCGCGTCCGGCCCACGCTCATCATCGCGACCTCGATCCCGGTGTCGATCGTCACGACCTTCGCACCGATGTACCTCTACGACGTCTCGATCAACATCATGTCGCTCGGCGGGCTCGCGCTCGGCATCGGCATGCTGGTCGACAACTCGATCGTCGTGCTCGAGAGCATCACGCGGTGCCACGAGGAGGGCGACGAGCTCGGCGATGCGGCGCTCCGCGGCGTGCGCGAAGTGGCCGGCGCCGTCACGGCATCAACGCTCACGACGGTATCGGTCTTCTTCCCGATGGTGTTCGTGGAGGGGATCGCGGGCCAGATCTTCCGCGACCAGGCGCTCACCGTCGTGTTCTCGCTTCTGGTCTCGCTGCTCGTGTCGCTCTTCCTGATCCCGATGCTCGCGGCTCGTCGCTTCCGCCCCGGAGCGGAGTCCGCGGCCCGCATTCGAGATCTCTTCCAGCTGCGCTCTGTGAGCTACATCGGCTCGCAGTCCCGCAGCTTCGCGCGTCACCCCCTCCGATGGCCCCTCTGGCTGGTCCAGGTGGTGACCACCTATCCGCTGTTCCTCGTGTTCGAGCTGCTCGCTCGGATCGTCGTCGCGATCGTTCTCGCGATCGTCGTCGCGGTGGTGGGTGCCGTGCGCGTCCTCGCCCTCGTGCTCCGCCCCGTCGGGGCCGTGGTCCTCGGCGCGTTCGGGGTCGGCTTCGAGGCGATGCGACGCGTGTACGCGCCTCTTCTCGCGGGAGCGCTTCGCCATCCCGCCGAGATCGCCGTGCTCCTCGTCGCGGTGGCCTCGCTCTCCGCGTACCTCTTGCCCAAGCTCGGCGCCGAGCTCATCCCGGAAGTTCACCAGGGCGAGTTCACGGCCGAGATCCGCTTCCCTGCCGGCACGCCCCTTCTCGACAACGCGGAGCTCGTGAAGGACCTCGAGGAACGCACGCGACGCGTGGACGGAGTCGCGGACGTGTTCGCCGTGATGGGCGTCGAGGAGGATGTCGTCAGCACCGAGGACGAAGGCCCGCACACGGCCCGACTGGTCGTCCGGCTCGAGCCGACGACCCGACCGGCACGCCTCGAGCAGCGCGTCCGCGACGAGCTCCAGGGGGCCTTGCGGACACCCGAGCTCGAGTCGATCGAGTTCCGCGGACCGTCGCTCTTCAGCTTCAAGACACCGATCGAGATCGAGATCCTGAACGACGACCTCGACGTTCTGCGACGCGACGCGGACCGGGTGGAGCGCGCGCTGTCGAAGCTGCCCGAGCTCCGAGACGTCCGAAGCTCGCTCCGCCGCGGGAGCCCCGAGATCCAGATCCGTTTCGATCGCGAGAAGCTCGCGCGCCTGGGGCTGAATCTCGGCGACGTACAGGACATCCTGCGTACGAAGATCCTCGGCGATGTCCCCACGCGCTTCTCGGAATCGGACCGCAAGGTGGACATCGTCGTCAAGGTCGACGAGAGCGGGATCGCCGGCCTGGCGGACCTCGAGTCCATCGTGATCAATCCCGGCGAGGACACACCCCGCCCGCTCCGCGACGTCGCGTCGTTCGACGTCCGCGAAGGTCCGAGCGAGATCCGGCACATCGGACTCGCGCGCGGGGCCGTGGTCGGCTGCAACCTCGTCGGACTCGACCTCGCGTCCGCGACGTCGCGAATCTACGACGAGCTCGCCGCACTCGAAGACGAAGGCGAGGGATCGACCTACGAGATCGGCGGGCAGAAGCGCGAGATGGACGTCTCCATCCGCAGCCTCCAGAACGCCCTCATTCTCGCGATCTTCCTCGTTTACCTCGTCATGGCGGCGCTGTTCGAGTCGCTGCTCCAGCCGTTCATCATCCTGCTCGCGATCCCGCTCGCGCTGCTCGGCGTGATCCCGACGCTGTACCTCCTCGACATTCCGCTCTCGGTGGTCGTCTTCATCGGGATGATCATGCTCGCCGGAATCGTCGTCAACAACGCCATCGTCCTCATCGACGCGATCAATCGACTCCGCCGCGACGGGATGGATCGCATCGAAGCCATCCAGACCGCGAGCTCGATCCGGTTCCGCCCGATCCTGATGACCACGCTCACGACCGTGCTCGGCCTGCTTCCGCTCACGGGACTGCACGCCGCGCTGCCCTTCCTCGGCGCTTGGATGGGATCCGGCGAAGGCACCGAGATCCGCGCGCCCATGGCCATCACGGTGATCGCCGGCCTGCTGGCTTCGACGTTCCTGACGCTTCTGGTCGTACCCGTCGGCTACTCGATCCTGTCCCGGCCCTCTCGCAAGACGGAAGCCGCGATGGAGGCACCCGCATGAGCTCGCCCCGCGAAACCGTCCGCCCGACGCCGCTCGTCCGCGAGTCGCTCCGCCGACCGATCGCGGTGGCGATGATGTTCTGCCTGATCCTCGCGATGGGGATCGTCACCTACCTGAAGCTTCCGCTGCAGCTCCTTCCGTCGGAGGGTTTCTCGGGTCGGTCGATCACGATCGTGGTGCCCTATCCGAACGCGAGCCCTCGCGAGTGCGAGGAGTCGATCGTCCGGCCCGTCGAAGAGGCGATCGGCCGTGTGCCGGGCGTCAAGCAAATCCGGGCGACGGCCGGGTCCGACGCCGCCCAGATCCGCGTCGAGTTCCACGCCACGACCGACATCCACCTCGCGCAAGCCGACCTCAAGGAGCAGCTCGAGCGCACGAAGAAGCGCTTCCCCGAAGGGGCCGACCGCTACTTCCTCTACAAGTTCGACATGGACGACGCGCTCCCGATCATCTTCGCCGGCATCCTGATCGACGAGAGCGTCGAGGATCCGAATCGGCGGATCGACGAGCTGGTCACACCGCGGCTCGAACGGCTCGACGGCGTGGCTCGGGTCAACATTTTCGGGCTGCGCACGCGCGAGATCGAGATCGAGATCGACCGCGAGGCGATCACCGCACTCGACATCCCGCTCTACGAGCTCATCCAGAGGATGACCCGCGAGAACCGCACGCTCTCGTGCGGCGACGTCGAAGAAGGACAGCGGCAGTATCTCGTTCGCGCCATGGGCGAGCTCGAGACGCTCGAGGAGATCGAGAGCTTCCCGGTCCGTCCCGGGCTCAGTCTCAGCGACGTCGCCGACATCCGCATCGTCGAGAGCGAGGAGGAGTCGATCACCCGGGTGAATCGCAAGCCCGCCGCGATCCTTCTCGCGAACAAGGAGTCCGCTGCGAACACCGTGGACGTCTGCCGCAAGCTCGACGAGGAGCTCGCGCTCCTGAACGACGACCCTCGTCTCGCCGGATTGGAGTTCCACACGTACTTCGATCAGGGCAAGTTCATCGTCGAGTCGATCGGCGTGCTTCGCGAGACGGCCCTGATCGGCGGGCTCCTGGCCCTGGTCGTCCTGTTCGTGTTCATGAAAAGGATCGCGATGACGTTCACGGTCGCGCTCGCGATTCCGACGTCGATCCTTCTCGCGCTCGTGATCCTGTACTTCACCGGCGGAACCCTGAACGTCTTCACGATGATGGGCCTCACGGTGGGGATCGGCATGCTCGTCGACAACTCGATCGTCGTCGCCGAGAACATCGACCGGCTGCGGCGCGAAGGAAATCCCATCCGGCTGTCCGCGCTCCTCGGGCCGAGCCAGGTCAGCCTGGCCATCGTGCTGTCGACCGCCACGACCGCCGTGGTGTTCGTCCCGATGATCTTCCTCGGCGAAGACTCGAACACCCGGGTGATGCTCCGCGAGATCGGCCTGCCGGTGATTTATGCCCTCGCGGCTTCGCTGTTCGTCGCGCTGGTGTTCGTCCCCCTGGCGATCCTTCTGTTCGACCGTCGCGGCGCCGACCCGAACCGCACCGGGCTCGCGACAAAGCTCGCGCATCCGTGGTTCCTCAACCCGGCCGTGAAGCTGTACGCGCGGCTTCTCCCCTACGTGCTTCGCTACCGCGTCGAGATGATCGTGTTCGGCGTCGTGCCGTTCCTGCTCAGCACGTCGCTGGCGTTCTCGTGGGTCAAGAAGACAGCCGACCTCGGCGGCGATTCGAGCCAGGTCCAGATCGACCTCGAGTTCCCCACGAACCTGAGCCTTTCGGATGCCGACGAGATCGTGCGCGAGTTCGAAACGATCCTGGAGAAGCGACGCAGCGAGCTCGGCTACGACTTCTTCGCCGCACAGTTCACGAAGCGACGCGCCGACTTCACGCTCTTCCTCGAGCGCGAGGCCGAGGTCGACAAGGAAGACGTCGTCGCGGAGCTCCGGCAGATTCTCCCCGTTCGAGCCGGGACCGAGATGCGGTTCGGCAGCGAGGAATCCGACAATCGCGAGGCACGCCTGCGCGTCCTCGTCACCGGCCCCGACAGCGAGGTGCTCGCCGAGATCGCGAGCGACGTGCGCTCCAAGCTGCAGACGATCGACGGACTCCAGGACGTCCGCAGCGACCTCGACGAGGAAGGCACCGACGAGATCCGGGTCGGCCTCGCCCGCGACCTGACCCGGCGGTACGACGTGAACCCGCAGGAAGTCCTCGGGCTGGTCTCGTACAGCCTGCGCGGGGCAAGGCTCCCCGACTACGAGCGCGGACGCGAGACACTCGAGGTGTGGGTCCGTTTCCGCGAGGAAGATCGCGCCGGTGGAATCGACCGGCTCGCCAACCTGCAGCTCCCCACCCCGGACGGGGGCTCCGTTCCGCTCGCCACCGTGGCGTCCTTCGAGCGCGCGCGCGGCTACCGCGCCATCCAGCGCGAGGACCGAAGAACAGTCATGTCCGTGAACGCCCGCTACGCCGAGGACGACCAGTCGAAGATCGAACGGCAAGTCCGCGCCGCCCTCGCCCCGATCGTCCTGCCGCAGGGATACCGCGTCATCGAGAGCGGAGGATTCCGCGAGTTCGAGGAACGCTTCAGCGAAGTCGGCAAGGCGATGATTCTCGCCGTCGTCTTCGTTTTCCTGCTGATGGGTATCCTGTTCGAGAGCTTCGTGCTCCCGCTGTCCGTGCTGCTGGCGATCCCCTTCTCGATCTGCGGCGGGCTCTGGGGCCTCGTCGCGACGCGCACGCCGCTCGACAGCGTGGCGATGGTCGGCTTCATCATCCTCGCCGGCGTCGTGGTGAACAACGCGATCGTGCTCGTCGACGCCATCAACCGGATCCGCCGCGCGGGCTCGTCGCGCACCGAGGCCATCCTCGAAGCCGCGCGAAACCGGTTCCGCCCGATCTGGATGACGGCGCTCACCACCGTCCTCGGGCTTCTTCCGATGGCCATCCGCGAAGCGTCGACGGAGGGGGTGTCCTACCTGACGATGGCGCGCGCGGTGATCGGCGGACTGTTCGTCGCCACGATCTTCACGCTCTTCATCGTCCCCCTCTTCTACACCTTCTTCGACGACATCGGACGCATCGCGCGGAGTGCGCTCACCCGCATCCTGAAGTCGAAGGGAGGCGCCGCGGCGCAAGCGGGCGCGATCTCCTGAGGGTCGACCGATCTGCAATCGCCACGGCGATCCCCGTCGCGAACGAAATGTCTCGGGGCACTGAAGGACTTTCTTCGGCGTTTTTTGACCTTCGGGGGTTCGCGGGTATACTTCCCCGGTAAGAAGAAGTGGCCTTCCGAGCGACTGCTCACGCCCCGCCCGCAGGACCACCTCTTGGAGACATTCTGCGAGGATTCGGCCTCGAGCCGAACGGGCCTCCCCACCGCCATTCCGGCGCCCAGGCTCCGTCCCTCGCCGACACGTCTCGCACCGGCTCAACACGACTGCCGAGCGGATCGTGGGCTCACGACATCCGCGGGGGAAGGTCCATGCCCCGACCGCCGGCTTCCTCGGCGGCGCCTCGCGCCACCGACACCTCCCGGTCGGGACGCTCGTCTGCGGACGAGCGTCCCGGCGCGGGGTCTTTCCGCTCCCGATTGCACCCCGACCTCACCGGGTGCTACCCTCCCTGATTCTGACGTTGACGCACGGTATTCGGGGCCCAGAGCGGAAATCATGCCCAAGAACATCGAAGGATCCCTCGACGGGAAAGGCCGGCGCTTCGCCATCGTGATCGGACGTTTCAACTCGTTCGTCACGCGCGAGCTGACCAGCGGAGCCGCGGACGCACTTCGCCGCCATGGCGTCGCCGATAACGACGTCACCACGGTCTGGGTGCCCGGCTGTTTCGAGCTCCCGCTCGTGGCGATGAAGCTCGCCCAGAGCGGCAACTACGACGCCATCATCTGCCTCGGCGCGGTCATCCGCGGGGCGACGTCCCACTACGATCTCGTCTGTGGCGAGGCCGCGCGCGGCGTCGGACGCGTCGGACGCGAAACCGGCGTCCCGGCCGTCTTCGGCGTCATCACGACGGATACCATCGAGCAGGCGATCGAGCGCGCCGGCACCAAGGCCGGAAACAAGGGCTTCGACGCCGCCATGACCGCTCTCGAGATGGCCAACCTCGTCCGAGAGCTGTAGGAATCCGCGATGTCTTCGTCGAGAAAGCGAACCCAGGCGCGCGAGCTCGCCATCCAGTGTCTGTACCAGCTCGATACGGCGGGTAAGTACGACGAGGAGACGGTCGACTCCACGTCCAACTGGAGCACGATTCCCGACGACGCCAAGGACTTCGCGCGCGATCTCGTCCAGGCCTGCTGGCAACAGCGGGCCGAGCTCGACGATCACATCCGCAAGGTGGCCGAGCACTGGGACATCGACCGGATGGCCGTGCTCGACCGGAACATCCTGAGGCTCGCCATCCACGAGCTCTTCCACCGGGACGACATTCCGCCCAAGGTATCGATCAACGAGGCCATCGAGCTCGGCAAGCGATTCAGCACCAAGGGCTCGGGCGCGTTCATCAACGGGATCCTCGACCGCTTGAGGAAGGATCATCCGGAGATCGCACGGAAGGGTGAAGCCCTCGACGCGACCGCGCCCGACGAGGTCGAGGCCGCGGACGACTCCGAGGAAGCCGCCGGAGACGGCGACAGCGCCATCGAGGCGAGATCCCCGAGCACGGACACCTCCGAATCGACCGCTCCGAAAACCCCTCCTCCGATAACCCGGTTCCCGAGACCCGGGGAAAGGACCGAGCCATGATCTTCAAGCTGAGCAAGATTCGCGAAGGACTTCGCAAGACGCGCGAGAAAATCGCGTCGAACCTGAAGGGCTTCTTCACGCTCGGACGCAAGATCGACGACGACTTGCTCGACGAGCTCGAGGAGAAGCTCGTGGAAGCCGACCTCGGACCGAGCGCCGCGATGCGAATCGTCGAGAGCTCCCGGGAGGCCTACAAGAAACGGCAGATCGACACGACCGACGACCTGCTCCCCTTCATCAAGAACGAGATCCGCAAGCTGCTCGAAGGCGACGGCCTCGACCTGCTGACGGCCCCGAGCCCGCCGACGGTCATCCTCGTCGTCGGCGTGAACGGCTGCGGCAAGACGACGTCGATCGCGAAGCTCGCGAATCTGTTGACGAAGGAAGGCAAGAAGGTCGTCCTCGGCGCGAGTGACACGTTCCGTGCCGCCGCCGTCGATCAGCTCGACATCTGGAGCAAGCGCCTCGGCGTGGAGATCGTGAAGCATGATACGGGTGCCGACCCGGCCGCCGTCGCCTACGACGCGGCCGAAGCGGCCGTGGCTCGCAAGGCCGACGTCCTGATCGTCGACACCGCGGGGCGACTTCACACGAAGGCCGACCTGATGGAAGAGCTCGGCAAGATCCGCCGCGTCATCCAGAAGAAGATCAGCGATGCGCCCCACGAGGTGCTGCTCGTGCTCGACGGAACGACCGGCCAGAACGCGCTGCAGCAGGCCGACATGTTCAAGCAGGTCGTCGACGTCACGGGGATCTTTCTCTCGAAGCTCGATGGCACCGCGAAGGGCGGCGTGGTCGTCGCGATCCGCGACAAGATCGACATCCCGGTGAAGTTCGTCGGGCTCGGCGAACAACCCGACGACATCGAAGCCTTCGACGCCGAGAAGTTCGTCGAGGCGATGTTCGAATGAGGCACGTCGCGGGGATCGTCGCCGCGCTCGGCCTCGCGCTCGTGCCGATCCTTCCGCTTCCGAGCCTCCTGTTCCACTCGCCCGGCCCGGGAGAGCCTGCCGGACTTCGCGCCGTTCACGACTACGACGCTCCGAAGTGGGCGTTCTTCGCGGTCGTGATGCTCGTCCTGGCGCTCGTCGAGGCAGTCCGGATCTTCCGCGCGAGCCGCGCCCGAACCAACGCGAGCGAGGCGAGCTTCCCGGTCGCGGCCGGTCTTCCGATCCTCGCCGCCCTGCTCTTCTGGACCGCGCTCAGCGCCCTGTGGACGGCGAATCCATCGCTGACCCTCGACCGCGCCGCGCATCTCTCGCTCGTCGCCGGCGCGTTCGCGCTCCTCGTTCCGCGCGTCCTCGATCCCGGCGGCGCGACCCGCGTCGCCGGCGCATTCGCCACGAGCGCGGCCGTGATCGCGCTCTACGGCATTCTGCAACGCACGGGCATCGACTTCGCATCGTCGCCGGCGCTCGATTCCAGGCGAGCCGTCTCGACGCTCGGCAACACGAACTTCGCGTCCGAGGTTCTGGTGGTGGCGATCCCCCTGCTCGTCGGGCTCGTGCTCGACGCACGGCGACGCCTCACCGAGGTGCTCTGGGCGCTCGCGCTCGGCATGACGATCCTTCACCTGATGTTGACCGAGACCCGCGCCGGCCTCGTCTCGCTCGCCGCTGCGGTCGCCGTGCTCGGCCTTCTCGCCCTGAGGCGTCAGCTCGATCGGTCCACACTTCGGAAGAAGGCGGCGATCCTCATCGGCGCCGCGACCCTAGCCCTGCTCGCTCTCGCCGCACCCGCGCTGCGGGGCGGCGCCGTCGTCGAGAAGGCCTCGACGATCGCGGACGCCGAGCATCCCTCGACCCGGGTTCGACTGCACCTGTGGGAGAGCGCGATCGACATGATCGCGGACCGTCCGCTCCACGGCTACGGCGCCGGGAACTTCGGACTCGCCTACCCCTACTACCGAACGCGCGTCGAGGCCGAGCTCTCGGGCTACCTCTCGCGCGTAGACACCGCGCACAACGACTACCTGCATCTCGCCGTCGAGCTCGGCATCCTCGGGCTCGCCCTGTGGCTGGCGTTCGCGGCAACCGTGACCCGGCGCGGCCTCTCCCGCGGCAACGGAGACCGAGCACCACACCGAACGGCGCTCGAGTGCGCGGCGATCGCGAGCGTGGCAGCGTTCCTGGTGAACGGCCTGTTCCGGAACCCGCTCTTGAACCCGGCGGCAGCGCTCGGCTTCGCGGCCGCAGCCGCCATCGCGACGGCGCACGCGGCGCGACTCGTCCCGGTGCACGGCCTCGGAGCTCGGCTCGCCCCGGCCTTCGCGCTGCTGGCCTTCCTGCCCGCTGTCGTGACGCAGGATCGCGCGCTACGATCCGATCGACACCTCCGCACGGCGCTCGGCTGGCAGGACGACGCCATCCGCAGCACTGTCCCCGAGGAAGCCCGGCGCGACCTCGAGCGCGCCGAACGCTCGCTGCGGCTCGCGGCCGACGCCGCCCCTCACGATTACGAGACGTGGTTTCGTATCGGACAGGTGACCGCTGCGCTCGGCGATACCGACGCTTCCGCCGAGGCGTTCCGGACCGCTTTGCGAGTGCGTCCCGAGGACCCCACGGCCGCATCCAACCTCGCCGTCCGACTCGCGGGCAAGGGCGATCTCGAAGGAGCACGTGAGCAGCTGGACCGCGCGGTCGAGCTCGCGCCGCTCGACCCGACCATCCGCTTCAATCGAGCCCGCCTCTACGAAATCGAGGGGCAGCTCGCCGACGCGGTGCGCACCTACGAAGAAGCGTCGGCGCTCCGCCCCCGTCACATCCCGACGTACGACGCGATCGTGAGCTGCTACGGCCGGCTCCAGGAAGAGAACGCGTCGAGCCTCCTCTACTTCCCGCTGCTCGAGGACGCCAACGCACGGAAGTCGGTGGCACTCGCGCTCGATCGAGTCGATGCGGGCGCGCCGGCGGAAGCGCGACGGATCCTCGAAGGTATCGTCGCGGGCGACGCGCCTCCCGAGGCCTACTGGGCGCTCGCGACGCTGACGGACGATACCGATACCGCGGCCGCGCACATCGTGGAAGCCCGGCGACGCGGGCTCAGCGACGGCTCGTGGGTCCGACGCGAGCCGACCGTGCGGCGCCTCGAGGAGCGCGCCGCCTTTCGAACCGCTCTACGCGACGCCGATCAGGCGCGCGTGGACTGAGCGAGAACCCCGAAGAACTGCGCGTTCGTTTCGGTCTTGCTCATCTTCTGAATGAGAAGCTCCGACGCTTCGAGCGGCTTCATCTTCGACAGGACCTTGCGCAGCATCCAAACCATGCGCAGCTCTTCTTCGGTGAAGAGCTTCTCTTCCTTTCGCGTACCCGACGCGTTGATGTCGATCGCGGGGAAGATGCGGCGGTTGGCGAGCTCTCGGTCGAGCACGAGCTCCATGTTACCGGTGCCCTTGAACTCTTCGAAGATGATCTGGTCCATCCGGCTTCCGGTATCGACCAGCGCGGTGGCGACAATCGTGAGGCTGCCACCGCTTTCCACCTTACGCGCCGAGCCGAAGATCTGCTTCGGCTTCTCGAGGCTTCGCGCATCGAGACCACCGGAAAGCGTTCGGCCCGAGGAGTTGATCTCCATGTTGTAGGCACGGCCGAGGCGCGTGAGACTGTCGAGCAGGATGACGACATCCTTGCCCATCTCGACGAGGCGCTTGGCGCGTTCCTGCATGATCTCGGCGACGCGCACGTGGTTCTCGGAAACGTCGTCGAGCGACGAGCTCACCACCTCGCCCTTGATGTTGCGGCGCATGTCCGTGACTTCTTCGGGGCGCTCATTGATGAGCAGCACGAAGAGCACGACCTCGGGGTTGTTCGTCGTGATCGAGTTCGCGAGCTTCTGCAGAAGCATCGTCTTACCGGATCGAGGCGGCGCGACGATCAGTCCTCGCTGTCCCTTTCCGATCGGCGTGAACAGATCCATGATGCGCATGGAGATGTCCGGATCTTCGTCCGTCTCGAGCTCCAGGCGTTCATCGGGATCGAGCGAGATCAGGTTCGCGAACTTCGGGATCTCTTTGTATTCCTCGGGCGGCATCCCTTCGACGCCGTCGACCGCGGCGAGGGCCGGCTTCTGCCCATCGCGACGCGGCGGTGCGACTCGTCCCGCGACGAGGCATCCGGCTCGAAGATGGTGACGCCGGATCATCTGCGTCGGAACGTAGATGTCATCCGGGCCCGGGAGATAGTTGCGCGACGCCGCACGGAGGAATCCGTAGCCTTCGCCGTGCAGGTCGAGGACCCCCTCGACCTTCGCTTCCGGCGCATCGCTCGGAACCTGATTCGCGTGATGCTGGTGACCGCCGCCACCGCCACCACGCCGCGGACCGCGTCGGCCCTTGGACTTCTTCTTGGTTCGCTTCTGGTTGCGATTCCCCCCGCCACCCTGGCCGCCGCCGCCACCGCCGCCCTGGCCCTGCGAACGACCACCGCCACCGCCCTGGCCTCGACCACGCGAACGACCACCGCCGCCGCCCTGGCCGCCACCACCGCCCTGGCTGCCGCCTCCACCCTGGCCACGTCCTCGACCACCGGACTTGCCTCGGTTCGAAGCGCCACTCTGATTACTCATCAATTTGTCCTTCGATCTCTCTGGCTTCTCAGGTTCAGGTCCTGAGGGATTCCCGACTGGGGGCCCGTTCTGGAGCGCAACTCCCGAAGAGCGCGCAAGTCAGCGGACCGACTCCCGGCTGGGCCGACCGACTCCCGGTTGGAGCCGATCATGTCGGAACTGTGCGAGATGTCCACGGACGGAGATCCCGCGACGGAGGCACCAAGTACCGGGAGGAGAAGCTGGGGAAGAGCGAGGCCGAAACGGCCTCGGAAAAAGCTTTCGTACAGCCTCCGCATGGTAACTGATCCCAATTCGGAACTCAACACAAAACTGCCCCTCCCCACCCGGCCTCGATCTCGCCGAGGCCGTCGTTGCTTGTCGCTTCGCATCGCCTCGATCGAGGTCGAATCGATGCGCGCGGGATCGATGCACCTCGACGTCAACCCGCGTTGGCCGACACCGGCCGCACCGTCGCGGCGACTCGAGGAAGCACGACCGAGAACGTCGATCCTTGATCCGGCTCGCTCTTCGCGAAGGCCTCACCGCCGAGGAGTCGCGAGAGTCGCTTCACGATGTGAAGCCCGAGTCCGGTGCCACCGAACTTGCCCGCCGACGCTTCGTCGACCTGGCTGAACTGTTCGAAGATGCGATCGAGATGCTCCGGCGCGATACCGACGCCCGTGTCCTGCACTTCGATCTGGAAGTATCCCGATCCGAGCTCTGAACGAAGCACTCCGAGCCCGTCGGGCACGCAGTCTCCGCTCGACGCCGTGGCTCGCACGACGATCGCTCCCTTCTCGGTAAACTTCGCAGCGTTGCCGAGCAGATTCAGAAGGATTTGCCGGACCTTGCTGCGATCCTGTCGCACGCGATCCAGACCTCCTTCGATGTCGATCGAGATTTCGAGCGACTTGTCGAGAAGCAGTGGATCGATCGTCACGAGACAGTCGTCGATCAGCTCGCGCAGCTCGAACTCTTCGGTCTCGATCGGAATCGTTCCGGCTTCGAGCCTCGCGAGATCCAGGATGTCGGTCACCAGCTTCGAAAGCTCATGACCGCTTCGCACCACGCGCTCGAGGTTCTTTCGACCGCGCGAATTCAGCCCCTTCTGCGTCTTCATCGTGAGCTCGGTAAAGCCCGTGATCGCGTTGATGGGCCCCCGCAGATCGTGCGAGATACTCGCCAGGAACTCCGACTTTCGCTGATCGACCTCTTTGAGGCGACGGTTGCGCTGAGCCAGCGCGTCCTTGATCGCCTCGAGGACGAGGTAGTTCTCGTGAAGCTTCTCACGGTTGCTCTGGATCCGGTCGTTGCGGTCGGCGATCTCCTGGTTCGCGCGATACAGCCGGTCCATCGTGTCTCCCAGTCGGTCGACGGCCGCGTTGTGCGATCGGACGAGTCGCTCGAGCCGGGAACCCCAGCCGTTCGTGCTGCCGCCGCCCTCGTGCGGTCCCCCGGTGGGAAGACGCGCCGCGTCGAGATTCCCGCCTTCGAGCTCCACGAACGCCGCGACCATCCGGTTGAGCGGCTGCTCCACGCGCGTCCTCAGGAACCACAGGAAGCCGGCCAGCGCACCGCCGGACGCGAGCAGCGTCGCGGCGAGCAGCGTCGCGATTCCGGCCGCGCCGAGGCGATCACTGAAGAGCCATACCGCCAAGCCGACGATCACGACCTCGAGCGCGAGCACGAGGATCGCCCATCGGATCAGTCCCGGCCATCTTGGGCCTCGGGCGTTGTTTGACGAGTATTCCGGGTCCATGCTCTCGTCTGCCGTACGGATCGCGAGTCCCGCCTGAGGGGCCTCCAGTCGAGGATCCCGACGCCGGATCATTCGCCGGTCGTCGGGTGCTCTCCATCGAGAGCCCCAGCGCGGTACTGCCTCACGCGGCAATCCGTCTCACGCGGGAATCGGTCCCATCGTCCGATCCGTCTCGCGCGCCGTGAGGCATGCGATCAGCTCAGGAATCAGCGCCAATCGTGAAGGATCCACTGGCCCGGAGGAGCCGCTCGATCTGAGCGAGCATGATCTGGGCTGCCATGGGATCGTCGTGGCGCTTCTTCCACTTCGCTTTGTCGCTGCTGGTCGGATGGTCGATTTCCATGTTGGTTTCGACCCACACCTGCAGCTCGATCCTGTAGCGGTTTCCGTCTTCCTTGATGGAGCCGTCCACCTGGCGTCGGCGCCCCTCCCCCTTGAAGGGTGACAAGGACTCCATATGCAGGGACTTGAACGTGCCCTTGGAGCGATCCACGTCTCCCAACCGGAACCGCATGCTGACGACTTCGAGCGTTGCGTCCCAAAGGATCTCTTCCGGGCCGACGTACCAGGGGGACATCTCGGGATCGGGGTCGCGCTTGAACATTGCGCAGCCAGCAGTACCGCTGATGAGTACCGTTCCGAAACCGATAACCAGTGCCGAGGCAATGATGCCCCCGCCCAGGAGTCGCCGCCCGCGATTCATCTGGACCAAGATCCTTCTTTCTCGAAGATGGCCAATCCTAGCAACCGGATCGCGGGACGGCAAGTAATTCCCCTGAGGAATGCTTTACCTGACTTGGGCTTAGATCGCCCGCCCCGGAACGTACCCTCGCACGGTCCTATCGCTCGGCTCGAATCGGACCGGCCCCGCCCGTGTCGGACCGAAGCGTGGCCGTGATCCAAGCCTCGATCCGCAACAGCGCCGCGACGGCGTACGTTTCCTCGATCGACGCGTACCGAGACGGCGCACCGTCTTCGCAAGTCTGAAGCAGATGATTGACGTCGGCCAACACTTCGGCCGTCACCCGCGCGTTCCCGCCCTTGTGAAGAGCGCCGCGAATCGCCTCGAGGTTCTCGGACGGCGCGACCTCGAGATCATGCTCGCCATGAAGCACGAGGACCGGGCACCGAACGCGCGCGAGCGCGAGCGCCGGATCGTGACGTACAAAGGAACGGTACACCGGGGTCGTCGCCTTCTCGACCTGCGCCTCGATGACCGACCGATCCCGCATCACGAAGAGCGGATCCCCGCGAAGCTCCGCCATGAGCTTCTCGCGAGCCCGGTCCGGATCGTCTTCGGCGAGAAGCACGCCGTAGATGCGCCTCTGGATCCGTTCCATCGCGCGGATCTCGGCCGTCGGACGCCCTGCCACCTTCGCGAGGTCGAGCTGCTGCCGGAGGAGCACTTCGTGCCCGGGACGCCCGAGCGAGTTCAGCATCACGACAAATGCGAACGCGTCCTTGCCGGCCGCGGCGAGCGCCGCGATGTTGCCGCCGTCTCCATGTCCCACGAGCCCGATGCGGTCCGCGCGAATCCCGGATCGCGCCGCGAGGAATCGGCGCGCAGCCAGGAGATCCACCGCTCGATCGGCCATCGTGGCCGACTCGAGGTCGCCCGTCGACTCGCCGACGCCTCGGTCGTCGAGGCGCAGCACCGCGTACCCCGCCCGGGTGAGATGATCGGCGAGCACGCGCTGCGGCTCGTGTCGCACGACGCTGCCGTCCCGGTCTCTCTTGATCCCGGCGACGAGGATCACCGCGGGGACGCGATCCGAACCGGCGCTCTTTCCCGGAAGCGTCAGCGAGCCCGCGAGTGTCGCGCCTTCGGACTCGACGGTCACGTCGATCGCGCGGTAGGGATACGGAGGCTTCGGCGTCTGCGGTCGGGCCGCCAGCGTCGACTCCTCGACGCGCTCGCAAGGGAAGTCGAGCTGCACGCCCGACTGATGGAAGGTCGCGTCGAGACCGTTACCGCCCTCGCGGATCTTCGCTCGGATCTCGGCGCCGATGAGCTCGATCCGAACGACGTAGCCCGTAGCCGGATCGCCCTCGACGGAGGTGCACGGGATCGCGTACTGCCCCTGGTCGGGACTGTCGAGCGTCGCCTCGAGGTCGCGTGCGTTCGACCCGAGAGACACGTGCAGGACGAGTCGAAGCGGGGCCGCCCCCGTCTGCAGAACGCCCTCCCACGAACCCACGAAGGCCGGTGCCTCGAGCGACCAGGAACGGGTCGCGACTCCCGAAGCCCGACGCGGCACCTCCACCATCCCGAGGAGGAGCACGACGGCGGCGAGCACAACCCGAACCGGCATCCGTCCCGCGAAGTCCTCCGTCACCGGAGCAGCTCCTCGGCGCGGCGGCGCAGGCTCTCGTCGAGGTAGATGTCGTCGGCGACCTGCCAGAGGAACTCGCTGGCCCCGCCCGACGCCGCGCCGATCCGCTCGAGGATCAGAAGCTTGTGCTTGCTCGACACCGCGGTGCGATAGAACGCCTCCTCGAGGGCCGAGTCGAGCCGCGCATCGTCCACGAGGAGGATCGTCCCGAACATCGTGTTCTCGGTGAGCTCTTCGGTCGCCGAATCGAGCAGGCGCGACAGAGAGGAGAACGCGACGTCGCGACCGAGGCGCGCGAGCCCGTACCAGCTGTTCAGCAGGATCCCGGCGTCCGACGGCCCCGGCGATTGCGACCAGAGCTCCGCGAGCACGTCGACCGCGACCTCCGAGTCCATCGTCGCGAGCGAGTGCGAGGACATCCGTCGCACCAGCAGCTCGTCGTCGCCGAACAGCAGATCCGCGAGCACCGGCACGACGCGCGGATCCCCGAGACTCCCGGCGAGCGAAGCCGCGGCAAAACGCTTCTCGGCGTCGGCACTTCTCATCGCGTCCGCGAGGAACGCCACGCCCTCGGCACCGAGCGCGCGAAGCTCGGCGGCGAGCTGACTGAATCGCGGGTTCAGGAACGCGCCATACCCGAACTCGGCGAGCAGGTCGTCGAGCTCGTCGCGAAGCTCGCTCGGATCCGCGAGCGTCATCGGCTCGGCCGCGTCCGGTGCGAGCTCCGCCGCACGACGCAGCTCCGCGAGCTCGGCATCCTGCGCCTCGACCCGATCCCGCAGCAAGCGGAGCTCGGCTCGAAGATCGTCCATCGTCCGCGTCATCGCCGAGTCGCCCTGCGCCTTCGCCAGGAGGATCGGCGCTCGGCCCGGCTCGATCCGCGCGACGCGCTGCGGCTCGAGATCCACGCTCCCGAACGAGTTCATCACCGTGACCGATCCGGTCGCCACGGCCACCGTGACCACGCCCGCGACCGCGACATCGCCCGCTCCCATTCGCATCTCGTTACTCCCTGCCCCGGGGGAATCGACATCGACCGTGAACACCGTGCCCTTCGAGACCACATCGGCGAGCGGAGTCGTCACTCGGAACGGCTCGCCCGGTCGCACCCAGGCCGACACGAGCCCCTCGTCGAGGCGGATCGCCTCTCGGTCGCGCACGGCCAGCGACGTGTGGGCATCGATCTCGAGCGACACGTCGTGCGACAGCGGAAGGATCGTCGCGGCCGGACCGCTCCGGAGAGCTTCGCCGAACTGGAGGAGCTCGCCCTCGGCTTCGGACCAGCGTCCGTCCCGGAAGGCCTCGAGCGCGACGAGCCGCGGGAGCGGATCTTCGCGTGGAGTCATCTGGCGGATTCCGACGACACCGAGGATCGTGGCCGCCGCCGCGACCACCGCGATGGCCGCTCGCCGGCGCAGCGTCGCACCCAGCAACGCCCCGCGACGGGATCCGGTTGCCGCCGTGGCCTCGGCCGCCTCGCGAGGCGCGTCGATCGTCGGCAGCAATCGGATGCCTCGCGCCAGCGCCTCGTCCCGACGGATCTCCCACTGGCAAAGGGCGCACTCGTAGTGGTGCGTCCGAAGCGTCTCGACCAGGTCCGGGTCCAGATCGGCCCGGCCGGCCTCGTGGTCGAGCAGCAGATCGTACTGCTGCAGGAATTCGTGACAGTTCATGCTTCCCGGTCCCCAAGAGGTGAATCGCCGAGCCAGCGTCGCAGGTTGTGGCGGGCCCGGTGGAGCTGAATCGAAACGGCGTTGGGCGTCGTGTCGAGAACGTCTCCGATCTCGGCGCACGAAAGCCCCTCGTGATAGCGCAGCAGGATGGCCACGCGTTGCTTCTCCGGCAGGCGCTCGATGGCGGCCTCGAGCTTCCGAGCGCTCTCGTCGGCGCGGGCCCGTCGATCGGGTGGCGCGTCCGTCGGGGGCTCGGCCGCGAGCGTCCCCACCCACTTCCGCTCGAGCTTCTGGCGGCGCAGGAAGCTCCGGAGCCGGTTCAGGCCGATCCGGATGATCCAGTGCCGGAAGGGACGCTCCTCGTCGTAGCGGTCGATGTTCCGCCAGGCGTCGTGGAACGTGTCCTGGAGCAGATCCCGGGCCACGTCCGCGTCCCCCACCGCCCGCCTGAAGAGCGAGTACAGCGTGTCGGATTCCTCGCGGGCGAAGCGCTCGAGCTGCCGGTCTCCTCGCATCGTATCGTTCATCAGCCACCCGTACGCGCCAGGACGGACGATCTTTCGCCTTCCGGGGCCCGGAATCGCCCCCTCGCCGTCGAGCTCCACCCTCTTCCCATCCTCGGTGCGGACTCTATGATGGCCTTTCGAACGACCGATCTGCAAACGACTTTCGCCCCGGAGGCTCCACCATGTCGTCCGATCCGACCCGTTTCGACCGCACCCGCGGCCTCGTCCTGGCCGCGCTCGCCCTCGTCTTCTGGCTAGGCCCGCGGTCCCTCGCAGCGTCCGAGCCCGCCGTGCCGGCGTCCGCTGGGGCGAAGGTCTCGGCGACGGAAGTCTCGTCGAGGGTCGAGGCCGAGCTCGAAGGGCTCGTGGCCACGTACGAGGACCTCCACCGCCACCCCGAGGTCTCGTTCCAGGAAGAGAAGACCTCGGCCCGGGTCGCCGACGCCCTGCGCGCCGCCGGCTTCGAGGTGACCCGCGGCTTCGGGGACTACGGAATCGAACGCCCCTGCCACGGCGTCGTGGGCGTGCTGCGAAACGGCGACGGCCCGACGGTACTCGTCCGCACCGACCTCGACGCGCTGCCGATGCCCGAGAAGACGGGACTCCCCTACGCGAGCGAGGCGATGGTGAAGAATGTCTCCGGCCGTACGGTTCCGGCAATGCACGCGTGCGGGCACGACATGCACATGACGTGCTTCCTCGGGGCCGCCAAGATCGTCTCGGACCTTCGCGATCGATGGAAGGGAACGGTCGTGTTCATCGGACAGCCCGCCGAAGAGCGCGGCGCCGGTGCGAAGGCGCTTCTCGCCGACGGGCTCTACGAGAAGTTCCCGCGGCCGGACTACGCGATCGCGCTCCACTGCAGCCCCTCGGTCGCGTCGGGCTCCGTCGGACTGTGTCCCGGTTACGCACTCGCGAACGTCGACTCGGTCGACATTCACGTCACCGGCAAGGGCGGTCACGGCGCGATGCCCCACCTCACGATCGACCCCGTGACGACGGCGGCCCAGATCGTCGTGTCGCTGCAGACGATCGTCAGCCGAAACGTCTCGCCCTTCGATCCGGCCGTCATCACCGTCGGATCGTTCCATGCCGGCACCGCGCACAACATCATCCCGGACGAGGCCCATCTGCAGCTGACGGTGCGCTCCTACAAGCCCGAGGTACGCGAACAGCTCCTCACGCGGATCCGCGAGATCGCGACGCAGACGGCGCTCGGTGCCGGGATCCCCGAGAGCGGCATCAGCGTGGAGGTCTCCACCACCGCCACCACGCCGTCGACCTACAACGACCCGGAGCTCACGTCACGGCTCCGCTCGATCCTCGAGAACGCACTCGGCAAGCAGCATGTCGTCGAAGCGGAACCGGTGATGGCCGGCGAGGACTTCGGTCGCTATACGGTCGGAGGCGACGTGCCGATCTGCATGATGTGGCTCGGCGTCGTCAAGCCGGAAGAGCTGGCCGCTTCGAAGAACGGCGGGCCCGCGCCGGCGCCGCTCCACAACAGCCGCTTCGCGCCGGATGCCGAGCCCTCGATTCGGACCGGCGTGACGAGCTTCGTGTCGGCGGTCCTGGACCTTCTGGGAAGCTGACGCCCCCGGAACCGCGCGCGTCGGATCAGATCTCGACGCCGAGGAAGCCCTTGATGCCGAAGCCGAACGCGAGCGAGACGAGCAGAAACACCAGGATCCAGTGCATGTCGATGCCGAGCACCGGGACCGTCTGGTTGCGCGCGTAGGAAACCTCGATCATCGAGACCGCGGAATCGCCCGGGAGCAGCGGCTCGCCGGGGTTCGCGAGCTTGAAGAGGAAGTTCGCTCCCCCCTCTCGCTTCGGCGCGAGCATCTTCACCCGCTCGCCGACGACGAACCGCTTGGTGACCGACTCGTCGTTGACCTTGAACGCGAGCTCGTAGACGCCCGCTTCGTCGGAGCGCACCCGCCAGTCGACGGTGTGGATCGAAGGCGCGCGCACCGGGCCCGCTTCAACTGTGACCCCGGCCGGCGCTTCGAGCGCGACGTCGAGATCGTCGAACGAGACACCGTCTTTGAGCGTCGCCGTGACGATCGCCTCCTGCCCCGGCGCGATCGGATCGTACCGGTATCGCGGATCGAGGTTCATCACCACGACCACGAACGGAACGAGCAGGAAGAACATGGGCACGCAGTTGTGACCCAGGTAGGCGAGGTTGTAGCGCATGACCTTCACCTGCGCTCGCATCACGACCCGGACGTCGTCCCGGTACAGGATGATCTCGAGCAGGTGCCCCATGATCTTGTCCTTCGCGGCACGGATCGCCTTCTGATTCGAGATCTTCTTGAAGGCGAAGAGCGCAACGACGGCGAACAGCACCGAGATCACGGCGAGCTCCCAGAACGCGGGGAGCCCGAGGAAATCGAGCAGCAGCACGTCGAACACGAGGTTCAGGAATTGATTGATCGCTTGCATGGGGTCGTCTTGGTCTCTGCCCTACCGTTGCGCGATGAAACCCGCGCTACGAGATGTAGCCGAGGCCCTTCAGCTTGTCCTTGATGTCCTCGTCGGAGTCGGCTTCTTCGAGCTGCGCGATCTCCTTCTCGAGGGCGTGCCGCACGAACTCATCGGGCGACGCGTAGCCCGCGACCTCGGCGTACTTGCGGATCTTGTCCATCAGATCCTTTTCCAGCTTCACCGTGTTCTTGGATCCGAACATCCTTCGATCTCCGTTGATCAGAAAACGCTCGTCCCGATCATCTCGGGCAGCTTGTCGATTCCGTACTCGGCCAGGATGGTGGCCGTCACATCGTAGAGGGCCGGCGTTTCGGCCGCGATCGGTCGGTTCGAGAAGAGGATGCCGGGGACCTCGTCGTGCGCCATCGAATGGTCGCCGCTCCACGCCGACATGTTGTCGACGACGGGCTCGACGGGAACCTCGCCCTGGGCGGAGTCATCCGAGACGCGCCACCCACGGTAGGTCCCGACGATGAGATCCGGGCCTTCCTTCTCGTACGCCTCGGGACCGTCGTAGACGTCCTCGGCGCGATAGACGCGCTTGAACATCGGCTGGTCGCTCTCGGGATCCTTCCACGCCTGAAGCTTCTGCGAGATCTCCGCCATCAGGGCGCTTCGATCCTCGGGCGCGACGATACCGTGCTTCTCGCGTCCGATGAGGTTCACGAACACGCCCGCGAAGCCGAAGCCGTACGCGCGCGTCTTCGTCCAGTCGACGTGGTCGGGGTTGGTGAGCGTGACGGGCGCGCCGGGCTTGATCTCGCCGGGCTCGATCCCGTCCTTCAGCACCAGATACCCCTCCTGCACGAGCCACGTGTTCAGGTTGATGGCTCGGTTGTACGGCCCCATTCCGTGGTCGGAAAGGATCAGCAAGAGGACGTCTTCGTTGTTCTCGAGCCAGCCGAGCACGTCCCCGAGGGACTCGTCGGCGCCGCGGTAGATGTCTTCGATGGTATCGCCGTAGCGGGCGGCGAGCTCCTTGTCGTGCGACGGGCTCGTCTCATCGACCATGTTCCAGAGGCAGTGGATGGGCAGGTCGGTGTGCGAGAAGTAGCAGAACAGCAGGCCCGAATCGAAGCGGTCGAGCTCGTGCGTCAGGATCTTGAACTCCTCCTGTCGCATGAACTCCATCTGCTTGACCCAATCGCCGGCGCGCAGCACCTCGTCTCGGAAGGCGCTGTACTCCATCGGCAGGCCCTTGGTGTGGAAGTAGCCGAGATCGTCGTAGAGCTCCGACGCGTAGTCCGCCGGCGTCGAGATGGGCGACGCGGGGGCGCGCGGATCGTTGTGCACTGACGACACGAACAGGCGGAAGCTCGGTCCGATCTCCTGCAGGAGGAATCGGCAGATCCCGCCGACGCTCATCAGAGGCATGACCTCGAACGAGACCGGCACCCAGCGGCTCCACTCGCCGACCTTGACGACGGCGGTCTCCTCGCCGACGACGATCTTCGCGGCCTGGCTCTCCTCGTCGTAGTAGACGAGCAGCTCGGTCTCGGAGGGCGGGTTGCCTTCCTTGGACTGAGGCGGCCCGGTGAGCATCGTCTTGACTCGACCCTGGCTCGGGAACACCTCGCGGACGTCACCCGACTTGATCTCGTAACGGTTGGCGGGGAGGTCGTCCGTGAGCAGCGTGTAGTGCTGGACCGCACCACCGATCTCCGGCGTGCCCATCCCCGAGAGCGTTCGCTGCTCCGTCTCGACGAGCGGATAGTTCGCCGGCATGCGGTTGACGGTCGCCGGGACGCGCTCTTCTTCGAGCACCTGCCAGAAGGCCTTGCCGACTCGACCGTTCGTCACGCTCACGCCGCCGAGCGGCAGCTTGTAACCGAACAGGTTCAGCTCGCGCGCCTCGCCCTCGATCTTCGTGACCGAGTCGCGAAGGCCCGATCCCTCCTGGATCGCGGGATCCATCAGGAAGAAGTCCTTCACGCCGTGGCCACCCGGGTTCATCCCCGAGATGAAGTTCGACCACGCCACGGGACTCTCGGGCGGGATACTCGTCGTCAGCGGACGGAAGCCGCCCATATCGCGAAGCTTCGCGAAGTTCGGGAGCTTCCCTTCGTTCATCATCTGCTCTACGAGCCGATGATCGAGCCCGTCCATGCCGATCACCAGCACGCGCTTGGCGTCGGTGTCGAACGACGAGCCGCAGCCCGTCGCGGCCGTCAGCACGCAAAGCGCGAGAACGGCCTGCAGCAGGATCGAGAAGAGCGAAGTGTTGTCGTATTCAGCTCGCATGGATTCAGCCCGCTCGTGATCAGCTCGACGAGACACTGGCTTCCCTCTCGGGTTTGTGCTCCGCCGCGGCGCGCGACGACGTTCCTTTGAGGCTGCCGTTGAAGAGCGACTGCCCCGTGATGTGCTTGGGAATGCCGATGCCGAAGAGCTTCAGCACCGACGGCGCGATGTCCATGATGCGGGGCTTGTCGACGTCGATGCGACGGTTGCAGAAGAAGATCCCGGGCACCGTCTCGTAGTCGAGGCAGTGGTCGCCGCTCCAGCTCCGCGTGTTGTCGACGAAGACGTCGTCGTCCACCACTCCGACCGCGCACTCCCACGACGCGCGGTAGCCGTCCGCGTATCCGATGATGAAGTCCGGCGCGTCATCCGTGAACGGACCGTCGTAGAACTTCTCGGTGTCGAAGATCCGGTTGATCGCGACCTGACCGTTCCGATGATCGACCAGGCCGGTGAGCTTCTCGGTGAGCTCCTTCTTGAGCGGTTCGAGCTCGTCCTTGGTGACGATGCCCCGCCCTTCGCGTCCCTTGCGGTTGATGAACAGGCCGGTGAGACCGAGCGCGAACGCCTTCGTCTTCGACCAGTCGACGTGCGGGAACCAGTCGCCGCTCGTCGTGTGCCCGTCCTTCAGGACCAGGTAGCCTTCCTTG
Source organism: uncultured Planctomycetota bacterium (assembly GCA_964597885.1). Classification (GTDB taxonomy): domain Bacteria; phylum Planctomycetota; class JACOTG01; order JACOTG01; family JAUIME01; genus CAZQZX01. The sequence goes on along the minus strand of CAZQZX010000048.1, from coordinate 2,058 downwards.
TGGAGCCACGAGTTCAGGTTCACGCCCCACGAGAAGTGCGTGAAGCCGTGGTCCGAGATGACCATGACGACGGTCTTGTCGTCGACGTACTTCAGGGTGCGACCGACGAGGTCGTCCGCTTCCTGGTACAGGTTCTCGATCGTGTCCTTGAACTCGGTCGTGTCCTTGCCCTCGTTCGCCGGGTGATCGGGGTACTCGTACCGCATGAACATGTGCTGGATGCGGTCGGTCCCGTCGAAGACCACGCCGATGAGCCCCTTCTTGCTCATGTCGAGCGAGTGGAAGAACATCTTCTCGCGCTCTTCGTGGATGCCGTTGGCCTGCTCGAGCCACGACCCTTCGTCGAGGACGCGCGCGTTGAGCGCCCAGGTGTCCTCGGCGAGTCCGAGCGTGGCGTACGGGCCGAGCAGCTTCGACAGGTACATCGCGTACGTCTGCGGCTGCGAGATCGGCATCACGGGGCTGCCGGGATCGATGTGGATCGGCGTCATGTACAGCTCGAACTCGGGATCGAACGAGCGCACGCAGAACCGCGCGATCCCGTTGACCTTCTTGCCGAGGCCGGGCTTGAAGACGAGCTTGATCCAGGGCGAGTAGCCCTGCCCTTCGAGGGTGAACGTCTCGTCCCCGATCTTCACGTTCGCCTTCTTCGCGGCGCGGTCCACCTCGATCTCCATCGGGATCTTCATCGGCGGCGCGCCCTCGAGGAGCGAGTTCTCGGGTCCGGGGACCTCGGTGCGGATCTTGTTGCCCTCGAGCTTCAGCGGGATCTGGATGCCCTGCGTGTGGTCGACGTCCGCGGTCTTCGTCGTGAAGAAGGTGAACGTCCCCTGCGTACCCCGGAGGTCCGGGGTGCACATGGCCGAGAGCGAGAGCCCGCGGTGCTTCTCCGGCGGGAAGCTGATCGGCACGCGCAGAACCGTCGACGGCACTTCGTGCTCCCCGACGATCTTCCAGAACGGCACCGCGCGCCGCTTGATGCGAAGCGTCGGCTTGCCGAGCGGGATCTGGTACTTGCCGATGTTCAGCGTCTTCTCGACGCCCCCGATCTCGGTCGACGAAAGCTCCGGCAGGTAGCTCTTCTTGTTCCGGGTGAAGAAGTCGAAGATGCCGTGCCGTGAGGGGTCGACGCCGGTGCTGAAGGTGGACCAGGCGACCGGCGACATCGACGGGTTCGTCGAGGTGAGCTTGTGGAAGCAGCCCTCGTTCTCGAGGCGCTGCAGGTTCGGGAGCTTGCCCTCGTCGATCATCCGCCGCACGCGCTTCGGGCAGATGCCGTCGAGGCCGAGGATGATGACCTTCTCGACGCCCGTTTTCTCGGTCTTCCGGCGCTTGAACAGGCGCAGGAACATCCGGATCGGGTAGATCGCCATGATGCCGACGGCCAGGAGCAAGCTCACCGCCAGCACGAGGAACGATCCTGCCGCCGCAAAGCCCGCACCGGGGCCGATATAGACCGAGCCGAGGGATGCGGTAGCCGTCAGAGGCTCGGCAAGGACGGTGAGCAGCAGGGTGGCGAGAAAGAGGGCGTTTCGCGTCAGCTTCATGCGTGTACCGAGAGGGGCTTTGAAATCGGGGCGGATCCGCTCGGGAATCGGATCGACTCCAACCATATCAAACCATGGGGACGCCGGGGATCCGGCGTCCCCACAGTCTGTTAGGTCCAATCTCAGCCGGCCTGACCGGCTCCCTCGGGGACCGGGATGTACCCGTTCTTCTCGAGGAAGCTGATGATCTTGGCCGCGCTTTCGTCGATCGACTCGGTCTCGGAATCGATCATGACTTCCGGGCTCGCCGGCTCTTCGTACGGGTCGTCGATACCGGTGAAGTTCTTGATCTCACCGGCGCGGGCCTTGGCGTACAGGCCCTTGACGTCGCGGCGCTCGAGCTCGTCGAGCGAGCACTTGCAGTAGATCTCGATGAATCGGCCGATCTTGCCGCGCAGCTCGTCGCGGAGCTCGGCGTACGGCGAGATCGCGGCCGCCATGGCGACGACGTTGTTGCGGGTCAGAACCTCGCAGACCCACCCGATGCGGGTTCAACCTGCTCCCCATCGTG
>CAZQZX010000047.1:0-33491 GCA_964597885.1 uncultured Planctomycetota bacterium | reverse complement strand
GCGCCGAGTGCCACAACCTGCCGGCGGAAGACGGCGCGGGCGGCCCGGGCGGAAACGTCCACCGCGACCCGCTCCACACCGGCGACCCGGCGCAGATGATCACCCGCAACACGCCGCACCTTTTCGGCATCGGCGCCGTTCAGCTCCTCGCCGAAGAGATGACGACGGTTCTCCGCTCGATCCGCGATCAGGCGATCGCCCAGGCCAACGGCTCGGGCTCGACCGTCACGCTTCCGCTCACGGTGAACGGCATCAACTTCGGCACGATCTCGGCCGACCCGGGCGACACGCCGGGCACGACCGACAAGTCCGGCGTCGTCGGCATCGACAACGACCTCATCGTGAAGCCGTTCCAGTGGAAGGGCGAGAACGCCTCGCTTCGTGAGTTCATCCGCGGCGCCGCGCACAACGAGCTCGGCATGACCGCGACCGAACTGGTCGGCACCGGAATCGACTCGGACGGCGATGGCATCGTCAACGAGCTGACCGTCGGTGACATCACGGCCATGACCATCTACAACGCCGCGCAGCCGCGCCCGACGACGCTCGTCGAGCTGTCGGACCTCGGCATCGGCCTGCCGCTGACCGCGGAAGAGCGCAACCAGATCCGCAAGGGTCGCAACCGCTTCTACCAGGCCGGCTGCACCGAGTGCCACAAGGAGAAGATGAAGCTGCGCCGACCGATCTTCCAGGAGCCGAGCCGCACGGCAGGCTTCCGCGACAACGTCTTCCCGTCGGGTGACGATCCGGTTGCGCAGCAGCTCAACCCGAACTTCCCGACGTTCTTCGACCTCACGACGCAGCTCCCGAACAACGTCATCCCGCTTGCCAATGGGACCATTTTCTCCATGGGCAACTTCGAGACGGACGCGCGAGGCCGCGCTCTCGTCTTCATGTACGGCGACATGAAGCGCCACGACATGGGCCCGGAGCTCGCCGAGAACATCGACGAGATCGGCACCGGTGCTTCGGTCTGGCTCACCGAGCCGCTGTGGGGCGTCGGCTCGACGGCTCCGTACATGCACGACGGTCGGGCTTCGACGCTCACCGAGGCGATCCTCCTGCACGGTGGTGAGGCCGCGGCGTCCCGCGACGCCTTCCTCGCCATGAACGAGAACAAGCAGGCGCAGATGATCGCCTTCCTCAACAACCTCGTGCTGTTCAAGCTCCCCGAGTAGATTCGCGAACGCTGTAAACTGAAGCAAACCAAGGGGTCGCCGGTTTCGCCGGCGGCCCCTTTTTCATTCCCCGGGGCCCCTCTCCCGGGTGCGAGCTCCCCTCCTAAAGCGCCCTCGCGCCGCCGGACGATAACTCCCTGTCAGGAGAGGACCTCGAATGAATCGCCCGATTCGCCGTGTACGGCTCAGCTATGCCTTCGCCCTCGCTCTGATCGCGGGCATCGCGCTCACGACGCAGGTCGTGATCCAGGCGGTGCTGCGCTCGGCGGCGGCCGACGCGGAGATCATCAACATCTCGGGACGGCAGCGCATGCTCTCGCAGCGCATCGCCAAGTCCGCCTTCGCAGCCGCGGAAGCGACCGATGAGGTCTCGCGCGCGATGCTGGTCCGCGAGCTCGAGAACGCGCTCCGCTTGTTCGAAGACTCCCATCGACAGCTCCTCGAATCGCCGGTCAGCACCGACGCGATCCGCACCCGCCTCACCAGCCTCCAGCCGCACTTCGACGGACTGGTCGAGAACACGCGGCGGCTCCTGACCACGCCGACCGAGACTCTCGCCGAGGATTCGCAGCACGCGATCCTCCAGCGCATCCGCACGCACGAGGCCGCCTTCCTCCCACGCATGCACGAGACGGTCAACCAGTACCAGGCCCAATCCGATCGTCGATTCCGGATGCTCAAGCGCACCGAGCTCCAGCTGTTCCTGCTGACGATCGTCGTGCTCGTGCTCGAGGCGTTGCTCGTCTTCGAACCGCTCCGCAGGACGCTCTCGAGCCACATCGAGATGCTCAGCGAGTCACGCCGCGAAGCCCTGGCAGCGGTGAAGGCCGAGGAAGAGTTCCTCGCGACGATGAGCCACGAGATCCGCACTCCGCTGAACGGCATCATCGCGACGAACGACCTGATGCATTACACCGAGCTCGACCTCGAACAGCAGGAGTACATCGAAACCTGCGCCAAGTCCGCGAGGACCCTTCTGGCGCTCGTCGACCACGTGCTCGACTTCTCTCAGCTCAGCGCCGGAAAGCTCGAACTTCGCCCCGAGGCGTTTGCCGTGCGCGACCTCGCCGAGGAAGTCGCCATGACCGTCGCAGCCGAGATCTCGCGCGACGACGTGGAATGGATCGTCGAGATCGAGGACAGCCTGCCGACGCGAATCGTCGGAGATCCGATCCGCCTGCGCCAGGTCTTGTTCGCGATCGTCGAGAACGCGGCCAAGTTCACCGAGCAGGGACACATCCGGATTCGAGCGTCGCAAGTGGCACGCGGCGGCGCACCCTGGATCCTGTTCGAGGTGGCGGACACCGGCACCGGGATCGCGGAAGAGCACCAGGAAGAGATCTTCGGTCGGTTCACGCAAGTCGACGGGTCGCGAACTCGCGCGAGCGGAGGCACGGGTCTCGGGCTCGCGATCGCCCGCATGCTGGTCGCGCGAATGTCCGGCACGCTGTGCGTGTGCTCGACGCTCGGAGAAGGGTCGACGTTCCGCCTGGAGATTCCGCTCGAAATCCCGGACGAGTCACATCCGTGTGAACCCGAGCAAGACATCGATCTCGAGCGGCTCGAGGTCGCCGTCATCGACCACCACGAAGCCAGCCGCGACCTCGTCGTCGCGCAGCTCGAGCGCTTCGGCGCCACGATCGACGCCTTTGATGGCGACGCGTCCGCGGCCCGGATGATCGCCGGACGCGACAAGCCGTACGACCTGATCCTGGTCGACGATGCCATCGACGCCCTCGCGCATCTCGTCGAGGACAACACCGCAGCGGACGGGCCGCCGATGGTGCTCCTGACCTCCGTCCGACGAAGCGGCGACGAGCGCGTCGACGGCCCCTTCGCCGGTCGCCTCCTGAAGCCGGTCCGGCGCGACTCCCTCGCGCGCACCGTCGCGCGCCTGTTCCCCGACCGCATCCGCTCCGAAGACTAGCCCTCACCAGCACGCGAGCCCCTCCTCCCGCAACCCGTTTTCTCTGGACTCAAACCGCCGAATCGCTTAGGTTCGGGCGGTACCACAGGGGTCTAAACACAAGGGAGAGTAATTCATGAAGCGACTGCTCATCGCGAGCCGGTCCGGCCTCGTCGTGGCCCTGCTCGGAGCCCTGCTCGTCCAGCACGCCGCGGCACAGGGACGCCGTTACGGAACCAGCGGAGACTTCCAAAACGGCATCCTGATCAGCCTGAACGACGGGGGCGACAAGCTCCTGATGCCGGACGAAGGAACCCCGCTCCCGTTTCTGTACATCCCGACGGACGGGGGAACGGTGTTGCGGCTCGACGCCGAGACGGGCGACGTCCTCGGTGAGTACCCGACCGCGCCGGTCAAACTCATTCGCAATCCGCAGCGCATCGCCGTCGATCTGCTCGGCAACGCCTGGGTCCTGAACTGGAACGAGGTCGACGGAAGCTGCGGCTCGGAGACCGAAGCCACTCTGGTGCGCATCGGCGTGGTCATCGGCGGAACTCGAACCGACGCGAACGGCGATCCCGATCCGAACGGCGAGTACCTGAAGCCGCCGTTCGTCTACAGTACGTGCGTCGACCGCGACAACGACGGGCTCATCCGGACGTCGCGCGGCGCCGGCGACATCCTTCCGTGGTCGAACCCGAACAACGAAGATACCTGCGGCGGCATCTCGACCTGCGAAGACGAGACCATCCTCAACTTCGAGCGCGTTCAGATGCGCTCCACGCCAGGCGGACTCGCCATCGACGCGAACAACGATCTGTGGGTCGGGGGCCGCGGCTACTTCCTCGCCCGCGGACTGCAGCCGAGCCGCCACCAGAAGTACAGCGGCATCCTCGGCATTCCGATACCGGGCGACTTCTTCGAAGAGTCCTGCGGCGGGGACGACGCGATCGTCGCCGGCAACGGCAAGCTGTGGTCGGTGCGCAACCAGGAGCAAACAGGCCTGCTGACGTACGACCCCGTCGACGAGGAAACCGACTGCGGATCGATCTTCGCATCGGACACGATCGCCATCGACCCGACGACGGATCACATCTGGTACTCGGAACCGGGCGCGGATCGATTGGTGGAGCTCGACGAGGACGGCAACTTTCTCGCCAACCTCGACATCGGCGGCGACGCCATCGACATCACCATCGACGGGTTCGGGAACATCTGGTGCTCGTACCTGAGGGGCGACAACGTGACGCTCGTCCAGCGCTGGATCCCCGATCCGAACAACCCGGGCGAGTATCTCCTTCACTGGGAGTTCGAGCTCGGCGCAACCGTGATCTCGATCGACACCAACGGCAAGATCTGGATCGGTGACGAAACGACCGGCGAGCTCATCCGCATCGATCCGAACGCCGGACCGACGCCGCTCGCCGGGCTGCCGCCGCGAGGTGACGTCGACCTCACCATCGACCTCCCCAACGCCCAGACCTCCAGCGGTACCGGCGACGCGACCGGATTCACCGTCCTCGCGGCGACCGTCGACGAGGGCAAGTGGATCGTCGTCCATGACAGCGAGCAGAAGGGTACGCCCTGGGGCACCGTCTACTGGGACAGCATCCTGCCGCGAGGCACGTTCCTCGAGGTCAGTGTGCGCGCCAGCGACGACGAGGCCCGGCTCGCCGACGAGCTGTTCCAGGTCGTCGAGGACGGCGTCAGCTTCAACAACATCCGGGGTCGCTACGTCGAGATCCAGGTCCGCTTCGTGCGAACCGACGAGGCGCTCGGCGAGTCTCCGGTGCTCGAGGTACTCGAGATCCAGCCGGCCGAGTGCCACCTGCTCGTCGCCGACGGGCCCGGGCACGACACGTTCCGGCTCGGCGACAACTCGCATGAGTTCGCGACGCGCCTCGGCAACATCTTCAGGTCGTGGCCGGTGCTGATGGAGAGCATTCCCACGATCCGGATCCATCTCCCGCAGCCCGAAGGGGTGACGGCCGGGAGCACGCCCGTCGGCGTCGAAGGCGGCGAGAAGCCCTATCGGACCTTCTTCGTACAGGTCGTCATGCACAACCCGCGCGTGTTCCCTCAGAACCCGGAGCAGTCGACCCCGGGACTGAAGGTGAGTATCTGGCCCGACGGACGCGTGACCACACAGAAGTTCGGCCTCGCCGATGGAGAGATGGATCTCGAAATCGAGGTGGTGCAGTCCGGAGACGACTTCGTGAAGCTCCGCGTGCCGTTCACCGTGGGCCGCGTGCCCTGATCGAGAGCGCGTAGAGCGCGATCCCGGTAGCGGTCGCGACGTTGACCGAGTCGGCCGCCTCGTGCATTTCGATGCGGACCTCACGGTCGGCGTCGCGGCGCGTCTCCGGCGAAAGGCCGGCGCCCTCGTTCCCGACGATCAGGGCGACCGGCCCGTCCGCGGCGCGCAGATCGGCGAGCGGCTCGGACCGCTCGCCCGGATGCAGCGCGATGCGATGGTATCCGGCGTCGCCGAGCGCCGAAAGGATCGCCGACCCGCCGGGATCGCCGAACGAGAACGGAACGCGCAGCACAGCTCCCATCGACGTCCGGATGGTCTTGCGATAGAGCGGATGCGCGCAGCCGGCGGTGAGCAAGACGGCGTCGGCCCCGAACGCGAACGCGTTGCGAAAGACGCTGCCCACGTTGTCGGGATTCGAGACATCCTCCATCACGACGACCCGCGCCGCGGGATTCGAAAGCGAAGCAAGCAGGCCCTTCGCATCGTGTTGTCGCGTGATCTCCCCGAGAGCGAGACAGCCCTGCTGAAAGCGGATCCCCGTCAGCTGCTTCATCGCGTCGCCCGTCGCCACGAAGACGTCGATCCCGTCCACGCGTGCGAGAGGCTCGCGAAGAGCGTCGAACGCGACTTCCGTCAGCAGGACCGACTTCGCGCGGAAGGGAGAGTGCTCGAGGAGGGTGGTGACGGTCTCGCGCCCCTCGGCGAGGAACTGCCCCTCGCCGAGGACCCGCGGTCGATCCCGGATGTCTCGATACTCGAGAAGGCGCGGATCGTCGAGCGACTGGATCTGGACGACGTTCATGGGCGACACGGTAGCAGATATCCGAGCGCCCGTGCGTCGCGCTACCGGTTCTCGTCGATCACCAGGATGTCGTCTCCGAGGTAGCCGCCAAAGCGAAGCTGGTCGTCGGTGAGGCCGACATCGGTCGCGACGAGATCGATCTCGAACCGCAGCATCGACGCCCCGAGCACCTCGGCCTCGACGATCACCTTCTGCATCTGGCCGGTCCGTGCGTCGATGTGGATCTCGGACTCGGTCCACGCCGGCCGGAATCCCTTCGTCACCTCTTCCGGGACCGCCTCGAGGCGAAGCACTCGGCGCCCCACCCGCTCGTCCGCGGGCCCGGTGAGCTCCGTGACGCGGTACTTCTCCTCGTCGGCGAGCTCGGTCGCATAGTCGAGCGACAGGTAGTCCATCAGATCGGTCTTCTCTCGGCGCTCGCGGTCCTCCTCCGAGTCCGGCGGATCCGAGATCACGACGTGGCGCTTCTTGCGGTCGTAGCTCCAGCTCCGTTTCCCGTCGAATCCATCGAGCTGGAGCGTGTCGTTCCACTCGCCGTTCGGGCCGTCGATCTCGGCCACGACGTACTCGCGCGGCGCCCGCACCAGCAGTCGGAAGTACTTCGCCTCCGGCGGCTCGCCTTCGCTGCCGAAGATCTTCAAAAGCGAACGCACTCCCGGGATGTCGAACTTGACCCGGAGCTCCGCGTCGCGCGCTCCCTGGTACCGCTCGGCCGCGCGCAGGAGCGCTGCTCGCGGTCCGAGGACAGGGTCGTCACGAAGAGCGAGCATCACGATCGCGATCAACCCTGCCGCGACCGCCATCGCCGCGCCGAGCCGAAACACCCGCGGCAGGAGAGGACGAGCCGGATGCGACCCGGCAGAGAGCGAGGAGGCGCGGCGCTCGAGGACCGCGCGGTCGGGTGCCGCCGGCGCCTGCGTCTGCCATTCGTCGAACACTTCGCGCAGGGCTCCGCGCACCGCCGCGTCTTCATCATGGGGATGGGATTCGTTCATCGCTCGGTACCTCCGGGAGCCTCGGGCGTCAGCAAGACGCGGATTCGTTGCCGGGCGCGATGCAGCGTCACGCGCACGACGTCCTCGGTACTGCCTTCGACCTCCGCGATCTCGCGGTACGACAGATCGAGCCCGTCCCGCAGATACAGGACGGCGCGCCACGACGCCGGGAGTCGATCGAGCGCGGATCGCACGCCGCGGATCTGTTCGGAGCGCAGCACTTCGCGGATCGGATCCTGCTCGTCCGCGGGCTCGATCCGATACGGCTCTCCGTGCTCGTCGATCCCGTCGATCGACTCCGTCTCCGGGCGGCGCGCCTCGTCGATCACGAGATTGCGCACCACCCGGAAGAGCAGCGGCAGGAGCGGCCGCGACCGGTCGACGGGGCGATCGCTCGAGGACAACCGGACGATGGCCTCCTGGCAGTGATCCTCAGCGCGACCGCGATCCTTCGTGAGCGCGTACGCGAATCCGAAGAGCTTCGGCCAGTGCCGTAGCGCCTCGTCGATCAGGTCGGAATCGCAGGGGTTCGAAGTTCTCATACCGGGCTCACGGACAGGCCCCACCGGTCGTTAACCGAGAACCGAAAGAAAAAGGGAAGGCTCCATGCGAGGCCATTCTACCGGACCGCCGGGGCCCGTCCGAGCTCGAGTCGATATCGACTCTCGGGGTCAATCGCCCTGCGATGTCATCTCGTCGTACCGCCGCTGCATCTCCTCCTGCGAGACTTCCTCGATATGCGTCGCGAGGATCCAGATGTGGCCGAAGGGATCGAGGATGCGCCCGGATCGATCCCCGTAGAACTGATCTGCGACGGGCATCGAGAGCTCGGCCCCGGCCGCGACCGCCCGCTCGGCGCAGGCGTCGACGTCCTCGACGTAGAGGTGCAATCGAACCGGCGTCCCGCCGATCGTCTCGGGCGAGAGGTTTCCCCAATCCGGGTTCTCGTCGGCAAGCATCACGACCGACGAGCCGATCCGGATCTCGAGGTGCGCCGTGCTTCCATCGGGATCCCGCAGGCGCAGGATCTCGGTGGCTCCGAATACCTTGCTGTAGAATTCCAGCGCCCGGTTGCAATCGGGGACGCTCAGGGCGGCCGTCACCTCGCCGAGTCCTTCGGGGATGTGTCGCTTCGTCATCGCGGGGTCCTTTCTCGAGCGGCGAGGACGCACGGGCCGGCGCCGTGCCGACGCTCCACCGTCCTCGAACGCCCTCTATTCTCCAGACGCCGTCGACGAGCGATTGGACGGAATTGACCCCGTGCTCGAAGACGAGGCGAGCGGCACGTGGCTCGGGTGGCCGCCGCGATCCCGCACATACGAGGCGGGAGTCATCCCCGCGAAGGCGCGGAAGTCCCGGATCAGATGGGCCTGGTCGTAGTAGCCGCACGACACGGCAAGCGAGGCGTGATCGACGCCGGGACACGCGAAGAGCGTCTCCGTGGCCGACTGGAATCGCAGGATCCTTCCGAAGAGCTTCGGCGTGAGTCCGACCTCCGCCTTGAACGCCTCGATGAGGCGCCTCGCGCTCAGGCCCACGGCCTGGGAGATCTCCCCCAGCGGCATCGAACCTCGAGTTCTCTCGAGCTCGCCGAGCGCGAAACGAACGGCACGATGGCGCGCGAGGGGGCGTGTCACGCGAGCCCGGAGCTCGCGCTCGACGATCGCGAAGCGCGCCGCGGGCGTGGTCGCCTCGAGCAATCGTTCGCGCAGCTCCGATGCGGCGGCCCTTCCCCACAGATCCTCGAGCGAGACCTGTCCGTCCGTGAGATGGCCGGCCGGTGCCTTCGCCAGGAACGGGAACGCGCCGCCCGGCTTGAAGTGGACGCCGAGAATCGCTGCCATCGAGCGCGTGTCCAGGACCTCGTAGCTCGAGAGCGCGCCGACCATCAGCGCTCCCGGGGTCGTATGCACGCGCCCGGGCTCGCCGTCGTAAACGCGGAAGCACTCTTCCGAGAGATTGACGACGAGCGACATCGTGCCGCCTGGCAGCCGGCGTTCGAACTCGTGCGTCGGCTCCGGAAGCTCGCAGTACCAGATGCGATCGACGAAGTCGTCGAGCGGCGGCGCGGGAACGTGGTCGTGGTAGATCATGGCTCGCGAGCCATTGTACCCGGAAGCCCACCGCCAGGGCACCCGCTGCGCGGCCGAGGATCCGCTGCCCCCTACCCGCCGGCGTTCGCCTTGCGCTGCTCCATGAGACGCTGGAGCTCGGCCTTCACCTCGTCCGGCGTGAGGTCGCTGTTCACGATCTCGAGCAGCTTCGCCACGGCCGCATCGCCCATGGCCCCGTTGCTGAAGTTCCGTAGCTTGCGGAAGGGCAGGTTCCGGAGCACGGCCATGAAGTGATCGTCGTCGTTGGCGACCTCGAACGGCCCCTTGCCGAACTGGCGAAGCAGCAGGTCCGTCACGACGCGACCCTGGGGATCCTCGAGGACATCGCCGAAGACGTCGTCGAGCGTGAACACGCGTTCGGGAACGTCACCCGACTCGATCGTCAACGGTAGCGTCGAGCGGATGTCGGCCGAGGACGCCCCCACGAGGAGCTCGTACCGACCGGGCTCGACGATCCACGCGTCGTACACTTCGCTGTAGTAGCCGAGGTCGCGCGCGTCGACACCGATGCTGACGGTACCGGTTTCGCCGGCGTCCAGCACCACGCGCCCGAACCCGACGAGCTCGAGCGCAGGCCGCGGCGCCGAGGCCTCGAGCGAGCGGGCGTACACCTGGACGATCTCGGTCCCGCGGCGCGCGCCGGCGTTCCGGACGTTCACCGTCACATCGAAGCTCTCGGGTGAAGCGAGCTTCGACGGCGCCTTCGCCTCGGTGTACTCGAAGGTCGTGTACGAGAGCCCGTGCCCGAACGGATAGGCGACGGGCACGTCGAACGTCGAGAAGTAGCGGTAGCCGATCCAGATGCCCTCGCCGTACTCGACCGCTTCCGGACCGCCCGGGAAGTTGAGGGCGCTCGGATGATCGGTCACGCGTCGCGCGAAGGTTTCCGAGAGCTTGCCGCCCGGCGAACGCTTACCGAAGATCACGTCGGCGATCGCGCTTCCGTAGGCCTGCCCTCCGAGCCAGCTCATCAGGATCGCTCGAGCTTCGTTCGCGAACGGGCGCACGTCGATCGACGCTCCCCCGACCAGCACGACGCCGAAGGGTTTGCCGGCGGCCTTCACCGCTTCCAGGATCTGGAGGTCGGCCGGGGACAGCTGGATCGAAGTACGATCGGCGGCTTCCGAGTCCTGCGAGGCGCGCTGCCCGACGAACGCGAGCACGACGTCGCTCGACCAGATGCACGACTCGAGCGCGCTCTTCTGCGATTCGTTGAGCCCCGTTTCTTCGTACTTGGCCGTCCACGCGCTCACCGTGAAGCCGTTCGCCGTCCCCTCTCGCGTCAGGTACGGAAGCGCCGAGTCCACGCGCGTCGTGCGGACCTGCGAGCTGCCGACGCCCTGCACGCGCGGAGCCATCGCCAGTCGACCGACGATGCCGAGCGACTTGCCCTCGCCTTCCGTGAGCGGAAGGAATCCGTCTCGATTCTCGAGCAGCACCATCGACTCCATCGCGGCCTCGCGCGCGAGCGCGTGATGGGCATCCGTGACGATCGTCGGCGGACGCTGCATCATGGCGGCCTGCGAATCAGCGAGCTGGAGGACGCGACTCACGGCTCGATCGAGAACCGCCTCGTCGAGCTCCCCGCTACGGACCGCCTGCAGGATCCTCGGCGGCGTGAAGCGGCTACCCGGCATCTCGAGGTCGAGCCCGGCGGCCCAGTCCGAGACGACGAGACCCGCGAACCCCCACTCGTCGCGAAGGATGTCCGTGAGAAGCCGAGGGCTCTCGGACGCCGACACGCCGTTCACGAGGTTGTAGGCGCTCATCACCGCGAGCGGCGCACACTCCGCGAGTGCGATCTCGAAGCCGCGGAGGTAGATCTCCCGGAGCGCGCGCTCGCCGACGCGCGCATCGATCGACATCCGCCGATACTCCTGATTGTTCACGGCGAAGTGCTTGAGGGTCGCGCCGACCCCTTCGGACTGAACGCCTCGCACGAACGCCGCCGCGATCTTCCCGCCGAGTCGCGGATCTTCGCTGTAGTACTCGAAGTTCCGGCCACCGAGCGGGTGCCGCTTGATGTTGAGGCCCGGCGCGAGCAGCAGGCCGACGCCGTTCGCCCGCGCTTCGACGGCGATCGCGGCTCCGACCCGCGCGACGAGCTCCGGGTTCCACGTGGCGGCCATCCCCGCCGCGCTCGGGAAGCAGGTCGCCGGCTCCGTGTTCTCGGGCTTCGGTCCGGTGCTCTTGCGCAACCCCACCGGGCCGTCCGCGAGCCAGGCCGAGCCGATCCCGAGCCGGGGCAGGTCCGCGGTCTGCCACGAGTTCTTCCCGGTGACGAAGGAGGCTTTCTCTTCGAGCGTCATCTCGCTGACGCGGGCATCGACGGCGGAAGGATCCGGAGGCGCCGCATCGGCCCGGGACGGAATCCACGCAATCAGCAGAATAGTGGCGAGAGCTACGCGTAGCGCGTCCATCTGAGAGCAAACCTCCTCGAAAAACCTCGGGGACGACCGCCTCTCAGGATACAATCGACGCCGCGATTTCCCCGGAAAGAGAGCTCGGATGACGACTCACGATCTCCAGTGCCCGCGATGCCTCGCCTCGATGGCCGCCCAGTCCACCTCCACGTCGCATCTCCACCGTTGTCAGGAGTGCGAGGGGGCCTGGGTGACGGCGCAGACGATCGCCGCGCTGCTGTCGGCACAGCCGAACGCGCGGGGAGCGCTCAAACGGCTGACGGCAAGTCTCTCGGAGGGAACCCAGTCGATGCTGCCGTGCCCCGAGTGCGCGGGCATCCACCTCTTCAGCCACCGCTTCGAGAGCATCGAGATCGACACGTGCGGCTCCTGCAGCGGGATCTTCTTCGATGCGGGTGAAATGAGCCAGTTCCTCGTACGGGCCGCGACCCCGAAACGAGAGCCGTTCCTGAACCGGACGGTCCGCGAGTCCGGTGGTCGCCGCAGCTACACCGCCGAGGTCGCCGCCGAGACCCTGCTCGGCGGCATCTTCGAAGTCATCCTCGGGACGTTCCAGTAGGCGCGATCGCCGCTCGTCACGAACCGAGGGACCGCCAACGAAACCGAGCCCGATGGAGAGATCTCCACCGGGCTCGATCTGCATTCGTTTCTTCGTCGGGTCGGGTCCGCTACTGCCCTTCGCCGCCCTCGTCCGCGACTCGCGCAATCACGCGCGCCGCGACCCGCAGTCCGTCTTCGCTTCGACGGCCGCGCCCGCGCACGCCGACGCTGTCGCCGACCGCCAGGTCCTCGAAGACGATCGGGATGCGCTCTTCACCCCCGACCTCGATGACGTTGGTGCGCTCGAACGTCTGCACGTGGATCTCGCGCGACTCTTCGCCACGCGTCACGGTCACCGTCAGCGACTGGTTCTCGCTGTCGATCGCCGTGATCTCACCTCGGAGTCGTACCGGACGCCCGGGGCGATGCGCGAGCGCCTGATCGCAGATGACCAGCAGCACTCCCAGCAACGCCAGAACGGACATCCCCTTCGTGAATCGCGCCATGATGAAACTCCTCTCACAGAAGCGTCCGATTCGGTTTCCTCCGGCCGCCGCCTCTGGCGACCGCGTTCGTCGAGGTGAATCCCGCTTCTCGCCGGGAAGTTTCGCGCAAAAACGACGCGATTCCTGCCAGGTCAATCTCGATCAGATCGGGAGACTTCGCGTGTCACTTCCGAGATCACCGTGACGGCACCGACCGAGGCATCGAAGAACTCGGTCCGGACCGCGACGTACTCCTCATCGGTGAAGAAGGCCGCTCGGGCCGCCTGATCCGGGAAGACGAGCAGGAAGAGCCGGTTGATCGGTTCCGCGGTCTCGGACTTCAGGACCTCTCCCACGCGGAAGTCGTACCGGAAATCGCCGCCGTACCGGTGGAGGATCGGCTTCATGTTCTCGCGGTAGCGGTCGTAGACGGCGTCGTCCGTGACGTTCAATCCGATCAGCATCTCGTACATGCGTTTGCTCCTTCCGCGGGCCTTCCTCGGTTCGAGGCACCGTCGTAAGAGACCTCGAGCCGGGATCTGCGGGATCCGATGCGTCCCGACCGGCGGGAGTATCCGACGAAATTCGGATTCCTCGCGGCGGCCGGTTCTCACGCCCCTCGCGATACGTTAGATTCGAGGGGTCCGGGACGAAAGACCCACACGGGAGAACGATCATGCTCCGCCAGGCCACGATCGCCACCGCCCTGCTCACGCTGACTCTGCTGATCCTTCCCGTCGGCCCCGCCGTGTCGGCCGGGGGCAAGAAGCGCCCTCCGACCGGACGTCGCCTCACCCAGCTCGTGACCGAGTACCTCGAGGCGGACGAGGCCGGGCGCAAGGAAATCCGCGACCGGATGGATGCCGAGATGGCGCCGCTCAAATCCGAGGCCGGCATCCGTCTCCTGCGCAAGAACCTCTTGAAGGCCGCGAAGCCCGGCCCGAAGATCGAGCTCGAAGGCACGCACTACTTCTACAACGACGGCGAGACGCCGCGCGGCAAGTACATCGCGCGCGGGCCGCGGAAGGCCGACACGCTCTGGATCGGCCTCCACGGGGGCGGCGTCGGATCGGGCGAGGCCGAGAGCATGGCTTCCGGCATGGGAGGCGGCGGCTGGTTCTGGATCTTCCCCGAAGTCCTCGAGAAGACTGAACGCGGTTGGACGGACTCGGGCACCGACAAGTTCGTCCTCGACCTGATCGACGCCGCGCGCCGCACGATCGGCATCGACCCGAACCGCGTCTACGTGACCGGGCACAGCATGGGCGGCTACGGGGCGTGGACGCTCGGCGCGCATTTCTCGGACGTGTTCGCGGGCTCGGCGTCGTATGCGGGGGCTCCGTCGCCGATCTACACCGGCCCCGATCTACAGACCGTGCTCGAGCTCGAGGAGGGCATCATCCCGAGCTACTACAACCTCCCGATCCTCTTCTTCGCGAGCCTCGATGACCCGCTCGTCACGCCCGAGGTCAGCATCTTCGCCAACAAGGAGCTGCTCGCGTGGAAGGAGAAGCACCCCGGCGGTTTCAACTTCAAGTACATGGAGGTGAACGGCCGCGGCCACAGCGCGCCGGCCGAGGGATACCTGCCGAGCCAGCAGTGGGTCGCCTCGCACGATCGCGTCCCGCGGCCGAAGAAGTTTCTGTGGCAGCCGGTCCTCGACTGGAAGAAGCACCACTACTGGATCTACCTCGAGAAGCCCGTCCACGGAACGGTCTTCCAGTTCGAGGCGAAGGACGACAACGTCATCGAGATCTCGATCCTCGATGGATCGCGCGACTTCGAGGGCCTGAGCCTCCTGCTCGGCGAGCCGCTCGTCGACCTGTCGAAGGAAGTCACGGTGATCTACGACGGGAACGAGGTCTTCAGGGGCAAGGTGGAGCGCACGCTTTCGACGCTGCTCCTTACGCTGCCGCGCCGCGATCCCGACCTGCTGTTCGACGCCCGCATCGATCTTCCGCCGCTTCCAAAGGTCGAGAAGAAGCAGCCCTGAGGGAGCGCAGCCGGTTTGCCGTGCCGCCGCTTCGCCGTACCGCTGGATGGGGGGCTAGACGCCGAGCTCGCCCGATCGGATGACCGTCAGCTTCTCGGTTTGCATGTCCGCCATCGTGTGCGGGATGCCGCCGATGCCGAGCCCCGATTCGCGCCGGCCGCCAAACGGCATCCAGTCGACGCGAAACGCCGTGTGGTCGTTGATCATCACCGCCGCCGCGTCGAGCCGTCGCATCGCCCGCATCGACCGATCGAGGTCCCGCGTGAACACCGACGCCTGGAACGCGAAGCGCAGCGAGTTCGAGCGGGCGACGGCCTCGTCGAGCGAGTCGACCGGGTAGACGCACACCACCGGCCCGAAGATCTCCTCCGTGCTGACTCGCGCCCCGGCCGGCGGATCGAAGAGCACCGTCGGCGAGAAGCACGTATCCGACCGACGCTCGCCCCCGCAGAGAACCTCGGCTCCGCCTTCGCGAGCCTCGCGGCACCACTCCTCGACGCGGTCGACCTCCGAAGGCCGGATCAGCGGGCCGACCTCGGTGTCGATCGAAAGCGGGTCGCCGACGTCGAGTCCGCGCGCGCCGGTCGCGAGCCGGTCAGCGAGCTCCCGTGCGATCGAACGATCCGCGAACACACGCTGTACCGAGACGCACACCTGCCCCGCGTGGTAGAAGCCCGCCTTCAGAAGGAGCGGTAGCGCATCGTCGAGGTCTGCGTCCGCCGCCACGATCACCGGCGCGACGCCCCCATGCTCGAGGGCGCACCGCACTCCGGGTGCGAGACGGCTGCGGATCCCCCAGCCGACTCGCGCCTGTCCGATGAACGAGAAGAACGCGATGCGGGGATCGGTCACGAGCGCATCTCGAGCGGCCTCGTCCACGGTCGCGAGCACCTGGGCGTTCTCGGGCGGGAGTCCCGCCTCGTGCAGGATCGAGACCAGCCGCAACGCCGACAGCGGCGTGGCCTCGGCCGGCTTCACGATTACCGGGCATCCGGCCGCGACCGCCGGGTAGGCCTGATGGACGATGAGGTTCAGCGGATGATTGAACGCGCTGAACGCGACCACCGGCCCGATCGGTTCGAGGTGCGTGAAGGCGATCCGATTCGCCGACGCGGCATTCACGCGCATCGGGATCTCGCGGCCTCCCTGGGTGCGAAGGGTCTCGATACACCCGGCGACGCCGTCGATGGCGCGATCGATCTCGATCAGCGAATCCCCGAGCGGCTTGCCGCCCTCTCGAGCCGACTCGCGCGCGAGCTCCTCCCTCCGGCCGGCCATGATCGAGGCCGCCTTCCCGAGGATCTCGATGCGTCGCGCCGGCGTCAGCCAAGCGTCGCGATCGCGGAAGACGTCGTGCGCCGTCTGGAGGGCGCGATCCACGCCTACCGCATCCGTCTGCTCGACTTCCGCGATCGGCGCGCGGTCGTAGGGGGCCTCGATCGTCGCGGTCGATACCGCCTTCACACCCGGCGCTCGAATCTCGAACTTCTCGGTCATGGCTCGCTTCTTCCTGCGTTCGTCGGGGCCGCCTTCGGCCAGGATCATCCGTTCACGTCGGTACGGTACAAACCCGCGTCGCCACCGCGCACGTTCGACCTTCGACAAAGTCACCGAGCGGGCAAACGAAAGGCGCCCTAGCTCGTGCGCTCTCGCGCGGATCCGCCATCGGCCGCGACCGTTGACTCGCCTTCCGCCACGCGGTTACATTCGCCGCACATCACACCGAGGAACTGCGCTTCCGCAGTCTCGGCGTCAGCCGCCATGGGGGAAGAACATGTCGGATGCGAACGGCTCGAATGTCGTCGGGCAGGCGTGGCCTACTCTGCTCATCATGCTCCTGGTCGGGGTCGGGATCATCAGCACACCGACACCGCTCAAGACCGCTCGACCACGGATCGACGTCGACAATCCAGGGCAACCGTTCCTCGAGCAGACCGTCGCCGCACGGCTGTGGCAGGATCCGTTCCTCGCCGTGCACGCCGAGCACGAGCGGCTCGTGCGGGCGAGCAGTGCGTCGTCGCATCAGCTCGCGAACTCCCGCCAGTCACTGCGGAAAGAGAACCCGAACAACATCCTCGCCAACGGCATCAAGGATCGGCGCAAGAAGGGCGGCGTCATCGTGATGCCCGTGCTGCTCTCCGGTGGCCCGTACCCCGAGGATCGCGAAGACCGACTCCGCATCCGCTACGCGGTGCACACGGCACTCGGCGTGAGCGGATTCGTTCCCGAGCGTTCGGATCGGATCGGCTACGGCTGGGTCCCGTACGACAACTTCGGGGCCAACCTCGTCGACAGTCTCGACGTGAAGTGGCTGCAGAAGTGGCTGGGTCGATACGAGACGTTCCTCGTGCCGTTCGAGTGGTTTCGAAGCGCCGAGGACCGCGAGGCCTCGCCGGATTCGCCGGCGGAATCCGACGACGGCACGAACGGCCTGCACGAATTCGATACCGTCCTGATCCTCTGGATCGACGAGAACGCGATCGGAAGCCACCTCCTCAAGGCGCTCACTCTGCTCGCGTCCATCATGGGTATCCCGAAGGGAAACGAGCCGGAAGACTCCGCGATCTCCTATCGCGTACTCGGGCCGGGCACGTCGACCGTCCTCCTCGCGATGGCGAAGGAGCTGCTCGCGCTCCCGTTGAAGGACCCCGGCTCCGGATCCGGTCCCCGGAACCACGCGCTCCCCAAGAACACGGCGATCTACTCGGCACGTGCGACGATTGCACCCGACGAAGTTCGGCGACTCCTTCCGAACCTTCCGTGCGAGCACGGCGACATGGGCGGCGACGGGATCGAGAGTCTCTTCGCAACCTCGAACATCAAACTGCGCCGCACCATCGGCACCGATGATGAGCTTGCCGAGGGCCTCCTCCGGGAGCTTCGCCGCCGCGGCAAGTGGTCGCCGGACAACGAAACGCACATCGCGATCGTCACCGAGTGGGATTCGCACTACGGACGCGCCTGGGACAATACCTTCGGCGACGTCGCGGACGGGCTTGCTGGGGGCAATAAAGCCGACACGCATTTCCACGGATTCCACTACCTCCGCGGCCTCGACGGCGTGGCCTCGGACGACGCTACGCCCGCGGATGCCGCCGAGGGAACCGACGCCGCGATTGCGATCGACCGACCGGAAGGCCGAGCACAGCTCGACTACGTACGCCGCATGGCTCGCGATATGCGACGAGAGCAGGAGCAGTTTCACTTCAAGTTCGACGCCATCGGTGTTCTCGGCAGCGACATCTACGACAAGCTTCTCGTGCTTCGCGCCCTCCGGGAGAAGTTCCCGTCGGCCGTCTTCTTCACGACGGATCTCGACGCTCGGTACCTGCACCCGTCCGAGATTCGCTGGTCGCGCAATCTCATCGTCGCGTCTCACTACGGTCTGCACGCCCCCGGCGACTATACCGGCGAGATCCCGATGTTCCGCGGGAGCTATCAGACCTCGGTCTTCGAGGCGTGTCGGCTCGCGATTCGTGGCGACGCCAACGAGCCCCCTTCTCCGGAAGGCAAGGCACGCGTCTACGAGATCGGCGAGAGACGCGAGTTCGACCTCGCCCCCTGCCGGCCCTCCGGCGAGGCATCGAGCCTCGGGGGCCTGGGCGATCGCCGGCCGTGGTTGGTGCGACGCCTGTCTCGTGTCGTGCTCGCCGCCATTGCAACCGCCGCCGCCATCACGATCTTCGTCCTCCTTACCGGTGCTTTCCACAACACGCAGATGCTCGTCCAGGGCGCCAGCCGCCGCGTCCTGAACCTCGGGCAGGGGCTGCCAAACAGCTTCAATGCGATGGTGCAGCGCACCGTGCGAGCCTGGCGCCGCGGTCATGTAAGGCTTCACATCGTCTTTGCCGGCCTCCGCCGACGGGCCATGGTCCACCACCTCGAACGCGCACGCCCGCTGGTGCTCGAGATCTACGCGCTCGCGGGAGTCGCCTTGCTGGCGATCATCCTCATCGATTCGATGCGGACGGACGGCGAACCTTTCGTTCTGTTCGCGGGCATCAGCACCTGGCCGACGACGCTCATCCGCTTCGTCGTCTGCATCATCTCGGCGAACTACCTGATGTACTCGCTCCTCGAGCTCGGGCGCAACCGCGTGTTGATCGAACAGCGGTATCTCGGGAGCATCCACCGCAAACCGAGACGCCGTCGGTCCCTGGCCCGGACAAACGCCGTTCGCAGCACGACATGGCTCGGCCAGGTCGATGCGCTACGGTACTGGTCGCGGATCGGGAAGGGCACCTCGGTTCGGCGCGTTTGGCAGGAGTACATGGAGCTCGGTGTTCCGTGGCTACGCGTGAAGCGAACCCTGCTCCTGACGGCGTGCTACGTGGTCTTCTTCGTGTGCCTCTTCAAGCTCCTCGGAGAACCTGCGCATCCCTATCGTGGAGCCGTAAACCAGGCGGTGAATACGCTCGTGCTCATCTTCTCCGTCTTGCACATGCTGTTTCTGATTCTCTTCGTTCTCGACGCGACCGTCCTCTGCAACGGATTTCTGCGATGGCTCGGAACCGAAGGGCTGGACTGGCGCGAGGTCGTGGAGCGACTGCGGGATCGAACGGGAGATCTCACTTCGATCTCGGAGCCGCCGCTGAAGGAGAAGAACAAAGGCACGAAGAAAGCCGATCGGCCCAAGAAGGCGGCGGACAGCGCTACGCCCATGAAGGACGTGACCGCATTCCTCACCGACAAGGACGTGATGCAGGTCGCCCGCCTTCGTATGGCGGCGCGCCGAAGCGAGGCGGTCGCGCGCCTCGTCTACCTGCCCTACATCGTGATGTTCCTGATGTTCGTGTCGCGAAGCCGCGAGTTCGACAACTGGGATTGGCCGCTGTCGCTCACGCTCGTGTTCGTCTTCAACGTGGCGATCACGGTTCTGTGCTGGGCCATGCTTCGACGTACCGCCGAGTCGTTGCGGGAAGAAGCGATCCGGCACTTCGAGGACGCCCGCATGGGAGCCCTGTATCGTGGCGACTCCGACGCGAAGGACCTCTACAAGGAAGTCATCGACGAGGTCCAGGGAATCGCGCGGGGGGCGTTCGCGCCGCTATCGCAGAACCCCGTGCTTCGCGCCGTGCTCATTCCTTTCGGAGGCGTCGGGGCGCTGGCCCTCGCCGATTACTTCACCAAGCTCGGGTAGGCGAACCGGCGGGACCGCGGCAACGCGGCGGGCAGGATCCGCAGCAGGAACAGTCCGTCGAGCAGGTACCGGGAGAACAACCGGCGCGGCTCCTGGAGCAGCCGATACGTCCACTCGAGACCGGACACCTGCATCCAGCGAGGAGCCCTCGGGACTCGTCCGGCGAGGAAGTCGAGCGTCGCGCCCACGCCGATGCCGATGCGGCAGCCCGTGCGATCGAGGTACCGCCTGAGGAAGAGATCCTGCTTCGGACATCCGAGCGCGACGAGCAGCAGGCGCGCCCCGCTCGCGCGGATCTCGTCCGCTATGCGCTCGCACGCCGCCTCGTCGTTCAGGTCCACGCGCGTGTCGCTGATCCCCGCGACCCGAAGCGCCGGCTGCTCGCGCGAGAGGCGCTCCGCCGCCCTCGCCGCGACTCCGGATTCTCCACCGAGCAGGAACACCGAGTGCCCTTGCTCGGCCGCGAGCCGCACCAGTTCCGGTGCCAGATCGGCACCCGTCACGCGCTCGCGGATCGGCCGACGCAGGAGCCGCGAGAGCCACACGAGCGGCGCGCCGTCCGCGCAGACGTGATCGGCCGTGCGGAGCGCGTCGCGTAGATCCGCGTTGCGCCCGGCGAGCCTCAGGAAGTCGAGGTTGGCCGTGGCCACGCGCCTCGGTTTCGCGTCTTCGAGCCAGCGGGACATCCTTCGAAGCGTCGCCGCTTCCCCGACTCGTGACACCTGGATTCCCGCGATCGAAACGAGACTCATGGTTCCGGTTCTCTTCACCCCTTCCACCTTTCAGTCCCGATGCGAGACACGCTCGCGACAGGGACAGCGTCTACCGGGAACATTGCAGAACCCGTGCCGATCGCGTCGAGTGTTGTGGCTTCCGAGTCAGGCCGCCACCGCCTCCTCACGTCGCTCGCTGACCAGGCCGCGGTACACCTCCAGAACGCGGTCGATCTTCCGCGTCCAGCTGTAGTGTCGTTCCACGCTGCGGCGCGCTTCACGGCCGAGGCGCGCTCGCCGCGTCTCGTTTCGCGACAGATCCTCGATGCACGTCGCCAGGCCGCGCACGACCGCCTCGCTCGACTTCCCCGTGAGGCGTATTCCGGTCTTCGCGCTCACCGTCTCGGCCGGGCCGCCATGGTCGACGACGATCGCCGGGGTCCCCGCGGCCATCGCTTCGAGAACGACCGAGCCGCCCGATTCGCGCACCGACGGGAAGCAGAAGACGTCGCTGCGGCTCATCCAGCCCGCGATCTCGTCGCTCGGAACGGCACCGCGGAAACGCACCCGATCCTGGAGCCCGAGCAGCTCCGTCAGGGCCTCGAGGCTTCGACGCTCCGGCCCGTCGCCGACGATGTCGAGCGTGCAGTCGACGTCGGCCCGCGACATCGCTCGCAGGATGAAGTGGACGCCTTTGTACGGAAGGAGCCGGCCGACGAAGAGCAGACGAAGCGTACGCCCGCTCCTCGTGATGCTCGGCGTGTAGGACGGCAGATCGACCGCGTTCTCGCAGACCACCGTCGCCCGCGATCGCTCTTCCACCGGCAGCACTCCGCGCGTCGTCTCGTTCGCGATCAGGATCGCCGACGCGCGACGGAACGTGAGCTGCCGCGGATCGAGCAGTCGAGCCAGCGAGCGCAGCTTCTGGAATCCGGCGCTCTCGCGCGCTTCGATCTCGGGGAATCCCGGCGCGGTCTCGAGGCCGCCGTTGACCGGTCCGAGCACGAACGGAACGCCGAGCGTGCCGAGGCGCGTCGGGAATCGCGGCGAGATCGGCGACACGCGGTGGATGATGTCGATGGCGTCCGCCTGGACTCGCTCGCGGGCGATCCGGGTCGCTTCCCGGTCGAAGGCCAGCAGGGCCAGCGCGTCCAGGAAGCATCGGTTCACGACCGCCGCCTTCGACCAGACCCGATCGTTGATCCGGTTCATGACGCTCGCGGTGCGCTCGGTATCGACGTAGTGGATCTTGCCCCGCAGGCCGCCCGCTCGTTCGATCGCTCCACGGTTTCGAGAGTGCGTGATCAGCTCGATGTCGGCGCGACGATCGAGCTCACTCGCCCAGCGCCAGCCGATCAACGGCTCGCTCGTCCATTCCGGATTCGCGTGATGGGCCACCAGGAGGATTCGGGGGTTCGTGTTCGCGTCGTGGTCGGTCTTCTTCTTCATCATCGCACCTCTCCTTTCAGGACGAGACGACGGAGGCGCCGCATCTGCCAGGCGCGAAGCTCCCGTCGGAAAGATTGATCTCCGTAGCGTCGGTCTCCGCGCAGC
Organism: uncultured Planctomycetota bacterium; assembly: GCA_964597885.1. GTDB lineage: Bacteria > Planctomycetota > JACOTG01 > JACOTG01 > JAUIME01 > CAZQZX01. Next base: position 11,391 of record CAZQZX010000047.1, on the reverse strand, counting down.
ATCGCGCCGAAGTATCCGACCAGCATCATGAATCCACCCACCACGTACGGCTTCTCGGTCGCGCGAAGCGCCGCGCTCGCGATCATGTACAGCGGATGCGTCCCCATGAACCACTGCCCCTTACCCCAGCGTCGCCGGCCGCGCAGGATGCCGCGATCCGAAGAGCCCATCAGTCGGTGGTGTCGGATGCGGAGGGTCGGCTCGGCGAAGCTTCGCGTGACGTAGCCCACCTGGCGCGCGCGGTGGAAGTCGATTCCGTCCCACATGACCTCGCGCACCAGACCTCCGATCGCCTCGAAGCACTCGCGGCGATACAGCTTCCACTGCCCGGCGACCATCTCGTCGATCATGAACTCCTCGACCTCGTGGTCCTTCTCGGGACGGAACACCTTGCCGCTCGCCGCACCGAGCGCCGGGTCGATCTCGAAGCGCTCGACGATTCGTCGAAGGTAGTCCGACGAGAACGTGAGGTCCGCGTCCATCTTCCCGATGAAATCGAACTCGATGTCGACCGTCTCGAGACCGGCGTAGAAGGCGTCGATGACCCCGCCACCGAGCTTGCGTGCGCCGCGATCGCTGCGTCGGATGACGCGGATCCAGTCGTACGTCGCGGCAGCGCGTTCGGCGATCTCGGCGGTACGATCGCTCGAACCGTCGTCGACGATCACCCAGAGCGCCGGCTGAAGCGTCTGCGATGCCATCGAGGCGATCGCGCCGGGCAGCAGGTCTTCTTCGTTTCGGACCGGGCTGACGACGACGACCCGTCGGCCGTGGGTGCGTTCGTTCGTGATGCGCGTGGTTTCCAGCAGCGTGCTCATGCGGCAATCTCCTCGAAGTAGCCGGCAAGCCGCCGGGCGTTGTGGTGAACGTCGTACTCGCGCTCGACGATGGCGCGCCCGTTGATCGACATGCGTCGACGCAGCGGATGATCCAGCATCGCGCGCTCGATCGAGAGCGAGAGGCCCGCGGGCGAAGGCTCGCTCGCGAGCAAACCCGTGCAGCCGTGATGAACGAGCTCGGGAACCCCCGAGATCGAGGTCGAAACCACCGGAACTCCCGTCGCCATCGCTTCCATCAGGACGACCGGGATGCCGTCCCGATCACCGCCCTCGTCGACGCGGCAGGGAAGCACGAACACCGAGGCGGCCCGGAACTCTTCGAGGACGCGATCCGACTCGAGCGTCCCGAGGAAGCGCACGCGGTCCCGGATGCCGAGGTCGCTCGCCAGCGTCTCGAGGCGCGCGCGCTCGGGGCCGTCACCGCCGATCCGAACCTCGATCGCGGGGAAACGCTCGGCGAGCTTCGCCGTGGCCTCGAGCAGCAAGTCGAAGCCTTTCTTCGGGACGAGACGCCCGAGGGCGAAGAGGCTCGCACCGGCGCCGGTGTCTTCGAGGTCGCGCGCGGCGAGCTCCTCGGTGTCGACGCCGCAGCGGACGATCTTCACGCGGTCGGCGAGCTCGCCGAGCTGACCGCGAAGGAACTCCCGGTTGGCGTGCGAGATCGTGACGAACGGTCGAGCCCGACGCACCTTCTCCCGGAGGAGCGCGGCTTCGCAGTACAGGTCGTTGGCGTGCGACGTCACGCTGAAGGGGATGCGAGCCGCAAGCGCCGCGTACATGCCGACGGTGGCCGGCGCGTGGGCGAACTGCACGTGCAGATGCGTGGCGCCGCAGGATCGGAGGCGATCGGCGACGAACAGGCCGGCGACCGCCTGGGCCACGATCTTCGCGCGCTGCGAGCGGCGCGTCGTCGTGCCGACCGCAGTATCGCGAAGGGCAATCGCGATCGTTCGGCTCGAGCTCAGCGGGTGCCGAACCGCGTGACGCATCGCGCCGGCGAGAACGCGCGCCGGGCTCGCATAGATCACCTCGGCTTCGTCGAAGAAGCGGCGTCCGTCTTCCGAAACACCCCTGTCGTCGACAGCGTGTATCGAGAACGGAACGACTCGAAGGCCTTCGCGGCGCAGCGCCAGGATCTCGCGGTAGACGAACGTCGCCGAAACGGACGGGATCTCCGGGGCGAGGTACGCGACGACCGGGCCGTTCCCTCGTCGAGCCGAGCCACGCAGGATCGCGAGCAGCGCGCCGAGGCCGACCGGGATGCGAACGAATCGTCCGTGGATCGCGTGGACGATCGCGTTCGTTCGGGGAACACCAGCGAGCCTCCTGCGGCGGGCGTCGCGGGCGATGAGGGCCCCGAGGCCAAGCGCCGCGATCGTCGCGAGGGACGCCGCGGTCCCGAAGGCGCCTGCCATCGCCAGGCCCCCGAGCCCGACGATCGCCATCACCGCGAGCGCCAGCCAGGCGATCGGGCGCAGGACCTCGGTCACGGTCTCGCGGGAGCGATGACGGATCGCGAGGTTCGCGCGCGATTCGCCGACGGCAAGCGCGCGACGCCAGTACCCGCGGAACGATCGCAGGTCGAGGTCGTGCGTCACCATCGGCCGGTCGAGGCCGACGATCCGATGCCCCGCCTTGCGAGCGCGGAGGGAGAGATCCGGATCCTCACCGAATCGAAGCGTCTCGTCGAAGCCGCCGAGCGTGAGAAGTGCGTCGCGACTCCACAGCGAGGCTCCGCCGATTCGATCTTCGTCCGCGGCAGGGACGCGCCAGTCCTGGCCGAACGCGCGGTTCCAGACGGTGCGCTCGAGGCGACGCTCATGGATGCGGCCGACGGCGGCCGACGCCCGGTTCTCGGACATCGTCGCGGTGGCCCGGGCGATCCAGGCCGTCTCGAGCTCCATGTCCCCGTCGAGGAACTGAACGTACTCGCCGCGTGCGATTCGAAGGCCCGCGTTCCGGGCTCGAGCCGCACTCGCCGCCTGCCGTGCGATCGACTCCACCTTCACGCCGCGATAGCTCGCCGCGATCTCGAGGCTGTCGTCGACCGAACCGCTGTCGACGTAGATCACCTCGGCCGCGCCGGCCAGTCGGTCGACTTCGCGCGTCGCCGAGCGCAGCGCGCCGTGGAGGTTCTCCCCTTCGTCGAGGCCGATCACGACGATCGAGACGAGCGGGGGACGGTCAGCATGAGTCGGAACGTACGTCATCACTTCTCTCCTGCAACGGGGCGCGCAGCGGCGCCGAGAACGCGAGCGCGAAGCGGGCGCGTCAGGCCCGCGACGAGTCTCACGATGTGGATTCCCTCGATGACCAGGCTCGCCATGAGCCCGTGATGCTTGCGGAAGTACCGGCGGCGGCTCTTGCGGAACCGTCGGTTGAACGTGCGAGGTCCGGCCGCGCTTGCACATCCGCCGCCCAGATGGACGATGCGGACGCTCGGCAGGTGGTGGATGTCGAGACCGGCGCGGCGTGCGCGGCGGCACCAGTCGGTCTCCTCGAAGTAGAGGAAGAAGCTCTCGTCGAGGCCGCCGACCTTCGCGATCGTCTCGCGGCGAGCCAGGATGCACGCGCCCGAGATCCAATCGACGGAGCCGGCGATCGTCGGGGCGGCGTCGCCTCGGTCGGACATCCCGATCGACGAAGCGAGGCTCCCCCACTGGCGGGCGATCTCGGTTCGGATCGACGGGAACGTCTGGCAGGAGATCTGCCGCGAACCGTCCTCGGAGACGAGCTGGGGACCGACCATCGCGACGCTCGTGTTCGAGAGGAGGTAGCCGCGCAGCGCTTCGATCGATCCCGGAAGCACGATCGTGTCCGGATTCAGCAAGAGGACGTCGTCCGAGCTCGTCGCGGCGATCCCGATGTTGTTCGCCCGCGCGAAACCGACGTTGTCTTCGAGCGCGATCACCCGGCAGCTCGGGAAGGATCGTTCGACGAAGTCGGCCGTGCCGTCGCCGCTACCCGAGTCGACCACGACGACCTCACATTGCGGATCCGCCAGGTATCCCTCGCGGCCGAGAGACTCGAGGCACTGCCGGACGACCTCACGGCAACGGTACGTGACGATCACGATCGCGAGCGAGCGTTCGCCCGAGGCGATCTCGAACGAGATCGACGTCGTCAGGGCGCGCTCGCGGCGACCGAAGCGGGCGCGCAGCCACTCAGCAAGGCGGCGACGTTCGGTAACGTCGAGAACGAAGAGGAAAGCCGCCGTCGTCGACAGCGAGACGAGAAGCGCGAACCCGGCGAAGACGCGAAGCCAGGAGTCCATGCGAGATTCGGCCGGCTCGAAAGCCCCCGAGAGGCCGAGCGTCGTCGCGAAGAGCGCGGCGATGGCGGCCGGCGCGGCCAGGTCACGCCCGAGCGCGCTGCGGCGCACGCCGAGCCGGGGGAGGACGACGAGCAGCAGGCCGAGCGAAGCGAGCGCCTGAGCCGAGGCCGATCCCGCGGCCACGCCGAGAAGACCGCCGCGGACGGCACCGAGAGGAATCAAGACCACGGCGAGCGCGAGCCAGACCAGCGTGTAGGCGAGCTCGGCGCGCGGAAGGGCGAGGCCGCGAAGCGCCGCCGTGGTCGGACCGGTCGAGAGGTACACGAACGCGGCGATCGAGAGCAGGCGGATGATGCCTTCGACGGATTCGTATCCCGGGCCCACCCAGGCATGGACGAGCGCGGGAGCAAACACGACGAGACCGGCGAGCGGCGCCGCGGAGGCAATCGAGGTGTAGCGCATCGAAGCGCGCACGAGCCCGGCGATTCGCTCGGCACCCTCGCCGCGAGCGCGGATGGCGGCAGCGGCCGGAACGATCGGAGCGAGGGCGTGCGTCGGAAGCGCAGCCGCGAACGAGACCAGCTTGCGTCCGAGCTCGTAGAGGCCGGCCGCGCCGAGCGATACGAGGTGCGTGAGCGCCAATCGGTCGATCGAGACGAGGACGAGGTGGAGCATGCCCATCGCCTGCACGGTGCCGCCGAAGCCGAAGACTTCGCGGACCGCGTCGCGATCGATGCGACCGGGAACGGCGAGGAGGCCCGGCATCCGACGGCGCGCCAGGAAGGCGTACGCCGGGACGGGCGCGAGCAGGCGGATGCTGTACGCGACCGACAATCCGACGAGCCCCGTGCCGAGCGGCAAGAGCGCGAGGATCAGAGCGGCTTCGAAAAGGCTCGCGAGCGTATCGATCGCCTTGACCCGCGGGTACTCCTGGAGCGCTTCGAGCGAGCTCTGGAATCCGCCGAGGATCAGCGAAGCGAACGTCCCGATCACCGTGATGCGAAGCGCGAGAACGGCGCTCGCAAAGGTCTCTTCCGGCGTCCCCACGAGCGTGACGAGGAGAGGCGCCCCCACGAGGAGCGCCCCTCCTGCCACCCATGAGAAGAGAAGAGCCAGCGAGGAGCTGGTGCGGACGACGGCATCGACCCGATCGCGTCGTCCCTCCTCGTGATATCGCGCGACGAACGTGACGACCGCTCCCGTGAAGCCCATCCGGTGCGCGCCGACCCAGCCGAGCACCACGAAGAGGATCGTCCAGAAGCCGTAGGCCTCGAGACCGACGGCGGCGACGACGAACGGGGTCAGGAGGAAGCGCGTCACGAGATAGATGGCCTGCGACACGACACCCGCGAGAGCCCCGAGGGCGATGCGCGAGCGAGTCGTCGCTTCCGTTCGATCGTGAGTCATGCCTTCTCTCCTTCCCCTGTCTCGCGGCGAGACGGCGCCGCGTTCGAAAGAGGGAAGCGCAAGGCCCGTGCCATCCCGAACTGAGACACACCGGAAGCCATCCCGGCGAGGTCGCCGGCCTCTCGCACGAAGAGGAAAGCCTGGAACGGGACGCCGAGTCGCGATTCGAGAGATCTCGCGTTCTGGCATCGGGCTTGCATTCCAGTGGGTCGTCCGCGCTTCGTGTTCCGTTCCGAGACTCACACAGGGGTAAAAACGATGCTCGCTCGATACCCGCGCAAGAGTGTTCACGAGATCATCTGGTCGCTTCGATGCACCGCGTATCCCGCGCTCAAGCGCCTGCTCGACATCCTCGTCGCCTCGGCGATGCTGCTCGCGATCTCGCCGCTGCTGATCTTGGTGGCGCTCGCCATCCGACTGGAGGACGGCGGCCCGGTGCTGTTCGTCCAGGAGCGCGTCGGGCGCGGCGGCCGACGCTTTCGGTTCTTCAAGTTCCGGTCGATGGGGACCGATGCCGAACGACGACGTACGCAGCTCGCCGGCCGGAGCGACGATGGCGACCCGATCCGATTCAAGATGAAGCGCGATCCGCGCATCACGCGCGTCGGGCGCTGGCTCCGACGCTTCAGCATCGACGAGCTGCCGCAGCTGTGGCACGTCGTCACCGGACACATGACGCTGGTCGGCCCGCGCCCGCCGATCCCCGAGGAGACCTCGCGCTACGAAGCGTCGGACTGGCGGCGCCTCGACGTGACGCCCGGACTCACGTGCCTGTGGCAGGTCTCCGGACGCGCGACCATCCCGTTCCCGCGGCAGGTTGCGCTCGATCTCGAGTACATCCACAATCGCACGCTCTGGCTCGACCTCGGCGTGCTCGCGCGTACCGTGCCCGCGGTCCTCACCGGACGCGGCGCCTTCTGATGCGGAGCTCCACGATGGCCTTACCGACGAGAATCCACGACACGACCTCGAGCTCGATCGCACCGCGCGAAGAGCTCTCGATGCTCGCACCGCTGGTGGCGTACGTCCCCGAGACGCTCGCACCGCTCGGGCTCACGCGGCACGAGCGCGAGCTCTGGCTAAGAGCGCCCATCGGCGGCGAGCCGCTCTTCCGACGGCTCGTCGAGCCCCTCGTACGGCTCGGCATCAGCTCGCTCCCGCTGTTCGGCAGCGTGCTCGCCGAGGACCTCGCGCGTCTCCTGGAACGATCCCCGTGCTTCGGCATCCGCGCGGTGTCGCTGCCCGATCCGCTTCCCTCGCACGGGCCGGGCTCGGGTTTCGTGGCGTCGCTTCCCGACCTTGCGGGCTCTGCATTCCGAAGCCTCGATAAGCCCGCCAGCCTGATGGAGCTCGCGCGGAGGGGCCTCTACGTTCTTGCGGGCCTCGCACCACCCGCGGGATCCTGGCGTGGTTCGCTGCTCCTCGGGGCTCGTTCGCGCGTCGGCAAACGCGTGCTCGTGACGGGGCGCGCCGCCGTGGGCCGCGACAGCCTCGTTCGCGGCCGCACGGTCCTCGGGCCGGACACCGTGATCGGCCGGCACTGCTTCGTCGGCGCGGGGGCCCGCCTCGAGAGCTGCGTCCTGCTCGACGGCTCGACCGTCCGACCTGGAGAGGTCCTGGAAGGCGTCGTCCGCCTCGGTACCCGTGACCTGATCCTGTGACGGATCCGCGCCGCAAGCCGCTGGCCCAACGCCCGATCTCGGGGTATCCTTCCCCGGCCTCCTTGCGCCGGCTCTCTGCCGTGCAGCTCCGTACCGCCCTCCCCATCACCCCCGACGGAGGCCCGGAAGGACACCCCATGCCCGACAGAGTCCTCGTCGTCGACGACGACCCCGATCTGCTCCGACTGATCGAGTTCGAGCTCGCCAAGGAAGGTATCGACATCGAGACCGCCGACACCGGCGAGAACGCGCTCGCGGCCATCCGCGACCGATCGCCCGCCACGATCGTGCTCGATCTCGGCTTGCCCGACATCCACGGCAAGGAGCTCCTCGAACGCCTCGGCAACGAGCGTCCGGAGATCCCGATCGTCGTCCTCACGGCCGAGTCCGAGCTCGGCGAAGCCGTCGAGTGCATGCGCCTCGGCGCGACGGACTACGTCCAGAAGCCGTTCGATCGGACACGTCTCGTGACCTCGCTCCAGAACGCCCGCCGCCAACGAACGCTGCAGGACAGCGTGGCGACCCTGACGCGCGAGCTGCGCCAGACCGAGGGCTTCGCCTCGATCCTCGGGGACTCACCGGCCGTACGCAAGGTCGTCCAGCTCCTCGATCGCGCGGCGTCGAGCGACATCTCGGTGCTGATCGAAGGACCGAGCGGAACCGGCAAGGAAGTCGCCGCGCGGGCCATCCACGCCGAGAGCCCCCGCCGCAGCCGTCCGTTCGTGGCCGTGAACTGCGGCGCGATCCCCGAGCACCTGATCGAAAGCGAGCTGTTCGGTCACGAGAAAGGAGCCTTCACGGGCGCCACGGCTTCGCGCGCCGGCTACTTCGAGCAGGCCGAGGGCGGAACGCTCTTCTTCGACGAGGTCGGCGAGCTGCGTCTCGATCTGCAAGTGAACCTCCTTCGCGCTCTCCAGGAGCGCGAGATCCAGCGCATCGGATCCACGAAGACGCGCAAGATCGACGTGCGCGTCGTGGCGGCAACGAACCGCGACCTGAAGGAAGCGATCCGCGAAGGCTCGTTCCGCGAGGACCTCTACTACCGCCTTGCGGTGTTCCCGGTCGCGCTGCCCTCTCTTCGTGAACGGGACGGCGACGTCATGCTTCTCGCGAACGCCTTCCTCGAGCGCTACGCCGCACGTCACGGTCGAAAGATCGACGGATTCGCATCGAGCGCCTCGGAAGCGATCCGCACCTACGGATGGCCCGGCAACATCCGCGAGCTCAAGAATGTGATCGAGCGCGCGACCATCCTCGAGGACGGCCCCGAGATCTCGCTCGGTTCCCTGACCGACGACGTGGTTTGTGCGCTCGGCGAAGGCGCCTGGTGCAACGAGACGAACGGAACGTCGCGACCGGTCGCAGCCGCACCGACCAGCCTGCCCGTGGAACCACCGACGTCGGAAGTCGCTGCGGAAAATGAATCCACGATAGCGTCCGAAACCGCCGCTCCCGCTCGGCTGAACGGCGAGAATGCGACGCCCGACGCTCCCGTGGCCCGCACGCCCCGGGACGTGAACGGCGCCGACGAGCCGATCCTTCCGTTCGAGGAAGAAGAGCGGCGCATCATCCACCGCGCGCTGCTGCGTTCCGGGTGGAACGTGCAGAAGGCGGCGGAGCAGCTCAAGATCGGACGCGCCACGATCTATCGCAAGATCGAGAAGTTCGGCCTCCGCGAGCCCGATACGAACAGCACCGAGAACGCGAACTGAGCCATGACTCCTTTCGCCATGGTCTCTCTCTCGGTCGTCACCGGTCTGTTCGGCCTGTGGAATCTCTGGCTGCGCCGGCGCCTCCGCGCGCGGCTCGCTTACCGTCGCTTCCCGGACGCCAATCCCGCCCCGGTCATCCACGCGGATCGTGACGGCGGGATCACCTACGCCAACCTCGCGGCGCGTGAGCTCATCAGCTCGCTCGGGTCCGCGCCGGACCGCCTCCCCGACGCCGTACGGCAGCGCGTCGAGGTCGCTCTCGAAAAGGGCGCCGGCATCCTCGAGGGCATCCGACACGAGCAGCAGTGCTTCGACTTCGACCTTGTCGAGGATGGTGCCTCCATTTTCCTGTACGGGCACGACGTCACCTCGCGCCTCGAGCGAGACCGACAGCTCCGGGACAACGAGGCTCGCAAGGGCGCGATGCTCGAGGCCGCGCTCGACTGCATCATCACGATCGACATCGACGGCAAGGTCGTCGAGTTCAACCCGGCCGCCGAGCAGACCTTCGGCTACCAGCGCGAGGAGATCCTCGGGCGATGCATGGCCGAGCTCATCGTGCCGGAGCACCTCCGCGCCGCGCACCAGCAAGGCATGGCAACCTACCGCGAGACCGGCAAGGGCCCCGTGCTCGGACAGCGGATCGAGGTCGAAGCCCTGCGCGCCGACGGGACCGTCTTCCCCGTCGAGCTCGCGATCACGCCGATCCGTCTCGAGAGTGGAACGCTGTTCACCGCGTACCTCCGCGACATCACGCAGCGCGTCGAGAGCAAGCGCGAGCTCGAGGCCGCCAGCCGAGCCGCCGTCCGCGCCAACGATCTCAAGACCCGATTCCTCGCGAGCATGAGCCACGAGATCCGGACGCCGATGACGGCAATCGTCGGTTACTCCGATCTGGTCTCGGCAGGGAGCGTGGATCCGACCGAACAGTCCGCCTGGATCCGTCGAATCCAGCAGAACGCCGAGTACCTGCTCTCGCTCCTCGACAACGTGCTCGACCTCTCGAAGATCGAGGCCGGCGAGCTCTACATGAACGAAGAGCCTTGTTCGATCCACGCGATCCTCGAGGACATCGATGCCCTGATGCGGCCGAAGGCCGACGACCGCCTGCTCGAGCTGACCATCGCGTTCGAGACGCCGATCCCGCTGAAGGTCATCACCGATCCGGTTCGCGTCCGTCAGATCCTCGTCAATCTCGCGACCAACGCGATCAAGTACACCGAGACCGGAAGCGTTCGGCTCGCCGTCTCGTACGCTCCTGGCGACGACTCGGTCGGGCGCCTCGAGTTCGCGGTCACCGACACCGGCGCGGGCATTCCGGCCGAGAGCCTCGAGACGATCTTCCGGCCGTTCACCCAGCTTTCCTCGAGCGGTGTCGACCAGGGCACCGGACTCGGGCTCGACATCTCCCGGCGCCTTGCCGAGATGCTCGGAGGAGCGCTGACCGTCGAATCCGAGATCGGCGTCGGAAGCACGTTCCGCCTCGCTCTCGACGTCAAGAGCACCGGCGTCGGTTCGGCCGCCAAGCGTTCGAAAGCGGCCACGAACGGAACGCCCCGATCGTCGGCGGACGCCACCTCGGAGCTCGCGGGCGTTCGTATCCTGGTCGTGGACGACGTCGTCGACAACGTGCAGATCGCTCGGTACGTCCTGGAGCGCAGCGGCGCGGCCGTCGATGTCGCCGCGAACGGCATGGACTGCATCGAAGCCGTGATGCGATCGCAGCGAGACGCAGCCCCGTACCACGTCGTGCTTATGGACATGCAGATGCCGGTGATGGACGGCTACGAAGCGACCGAGCAGCTTCGCCTCCGCGGGATCGAGATTCCGATCATCGCCCTGACGGCGTTCGCGCTCGTCGAGGATCACGAGAAGTGCATCGAGGCCGGCTGCAACGCGTATCTCAGCAAGCCGGTCGTGCCGGCGCACCTGTGCAGCGCCGTCCGCGCGCAGCTGCCGGAGGGGTTCGCGCCCACAACACCGGAGCGGCTGCAGTCGACGCGCATCGACGATGCCGATTTCGCCGACGTCCTCGCCGCCTACATCGCTCGGGTGCCGACCGTGGCGGCGGACATCCACGACTCGATCCGCACCGGCGACGCGGCCCGAACGCTCCGCCTCGTGCACGGCATCAAGGGGAGTGCCGGCGGTTACGGCTTCCCTCAGGTGACCGAGGTTGCCGCCCGCTGCGAGGCCACCCTTCGCGATCGACCCGACCTCGATCCCGAGCAGACCACGGAGACGCTCGCGCCGCTGCTCGAGCTGCTCGAGCGCGTCTCCGCTTCGGACGAACCGGCCGGCGAAGGCTCCTGAACGACGCCCGCGCGCTCGACGTCTGCCATGCGGAGCTACCGGTGCTACCGTAGGGTCCACGGAGAAGCGTTCCATCCAGACCCTCCGACCCGGGACCCGACCATGACTCCGGACTCCAGAGACGCCGTACGCCCGAGCTCTAAGGCCGCCCCTGTCGTGGCCGGGGGCGACGGGTGCCGCGGCGG
>CAZQZX010000046.1:0-33775 GCA_964597885.1 uncultured Planctomycetota bacterium | reverse complement strand
CCGACTGCGCCACGGGGTAGGGGTACGGGAACGTGAGTCGCGAGTAGACCTCGAGCGTGTGCGCGACGGCCTGCGTCGAGTAGCGGCTCCACAGCGGCTCACCCTCGTTCGGGTAGAACGACATCGCCATGACCGTCCGGCCCTCGATGTCGACTCCCTGCGCATCCCAGATGAACTTGCGCGACGTCGCGAAGGCGAAGTCCCGGACGTCCTGGGCTCGGAAGATCCACGTCTTCTTGCCGGTCGGCTCGGTCGACTCGTTCGCCTTGGCCTCTTCCGGCGTGACGATGAACATGGGCTCCTTGGCCGTGCGCGAGCGTTCGAGGCGCAGGCGCTGCTCGTCGGTCAGCACCTCGCCCTGGTTCTGCAGGACGCCCGTCGCGGAGACGATGTGATCGTCGGGAACGGTGATCCGAACCAGGTAGTTGCCGAATTCGAGCGTGAACTCGCCGCTCCCGAGGAACTGCTTGTGCTGCCAGCCGTTCACGTCCGTGTAGGCCGCCATGCGCGGGAACCAGTGCGCGAGCTCGTAGATGGAGTTGCCGTCCTCTTCGAACGGCTCGTAGCCCGTGCGCGACCGCACGAACTTCGTGTTGTTGATGTTGTAGTTCCAGTCGATCGAGAACGTGACGCTCTGCCCGCTCGCGAGAGGCTCGGGAAGGTCGACACGCATCATCGTCTTGACGATCGTGTGCGAAAGCGGATTTCCGATGGCGTCCCGCACGGCGGTGACGCGCATCGCGCCGTCGTACTTCTGCCGTTCGAACATCGCGCGCAGTCCCGAGTACGACTGTCGCTCGAAGCTGGGGGCGCCCCGCGTGAGCGACGAATCGCTGTCCTTGGCGAAGATGTTCTGCTCGAGCTGGACCCAGAGGTAGCTCAGCCGGTCGGGGGAATTGTTGTGGTAGGTGATCGTCTCCTGCCCGGTCAGCGTCTTGGCGTCGTCGTCGATCTCGACGGAGATGACGTAGTCGGCGCGCTGCTGCCAGTAGTCGACGCCCGGTGCACCCGAGGCGGTCCGGTAGGTGTTGGGCGTCGGCAGGAGCTCTTCGAGCTGCCGGAACTTGTCGGGCGGGGCCTGCTTCTTTCCGCCGTTCCAGGACTGGGCCGAGGCCGCATCGGTGAGCGCGAGCGTCAGGATGACGATCGCCATCAGCAAGGACAGGGTGCTTCGGATCGGGGTCGCCAAGAGATCCCTCCTTCGTTCCTCCAGGAGCCGCGACGCCTGCCGGTCGAACATGCCGGCGCTCCTCTCGGGTCGGGCTCGAGCTCCGTTCCGCGGGGTTCGGGCGGCCCGTGTGAGGCAGGCCGTCCGATTGCGGACTCAGGAATACGGCTCGAGGCGTCGCAAGTGCCTGGTTTTCGGCTCTTTTATCGACACGGGCGGCTTCCGGGCTGAACCCTCTCGGGCCCGCCCCGCAATTCGCTCCGCGATCGTGTCACACAAGTCTTTCAGTGGTCGTAACGTTCTGCGATGTAGTTGATTGCGGTCGTCGGCTTCCGGCTGGCGCAACCTCGCGCTCAGCCGCGTCCGTCCGCGGCCGATAATGGAGCAGCGTACGTACCCCCCAATAGGCCCCGGAGTCCCCCCTCGATGCACGCGGACAAGCTTCGGATCCTGTTCGTCGGTGAACCGTCGATCGACGGTCTCTCACTCGCTGCCGGGGCGATGAGCGACGAATGGCAGGTCCAGATCGAGCAAGACGGAAACGCCGCCCTGCGTGAGATGCAGGCCGCGCCCTACGATGTCGTCGTCGCCGATTCGGCGGTGAGTGTAGCCAACGGAACCGTCCTGGAAGAAGTCCGGGAAGCGTTTCCACAGACGGTGCGGATCCTGCTCGCGAGCCAGGCCGACCCCGCGTCCTTCGCGGAGGTCGTGGGGATCGCCCACCAGCAGCTCCAGCACCCGTTCGATCTCGACGCGCTGCGCTTCGTGGTGAACCGCGCGACGGTGCTCCACCGGCTCGTCCAGGATCCGGCGCTGCGCTACATCCTCGCCGATATCAAGAGCCTCCCGACGCTGCCGTCGCTGTATCTCCAGATCGTGCAGGAGCTCCAGTCCGACGATCCGTCGATCCGCAACGTCGGCGAGATCGTGGCACGCGACATCGGCATGACCGCCAAGATCCTGCAGGTCGCGAACTCGGTCGTCATGGGCGCCCGCGTGAACATTTCGGATCCCATCCACGCGACGGTGCAGCTCGGCTCGGATCGCGTGAAGGCGCTCGTCCTCACGGTCAAGGTGTTCGACCAGTTCGATGCGGCCGCGCTCGGCGACTTTCCGCTGAACGATCTGCTCGATCACAGCATGGTCGTCGGAGGGTTCGCGCAGCAGATCTGCCGCCACGAGCGCGCGAGCCGGGAGCTGACCGATTCGGCGTACACCGCCGGCTTGCTGCACGACGTCGGCAAGCTGATCCTCGCCGCCAACCTGCCGGACACGTTCCGCCAGGCCCGTGAGCTCGCGGTCGAGAAGAGCATGCCGCTTTGGCTCGCCGAGAAGGAAGTGTTCGGGGCGACCCACGCCGAGGTCGGCGCGTATTTGACCGGCCTCTGGGGCTTGCCCGACGAGATCTTCGAAGCGATGCTCGATCACCACTGCCCGCGGCAGTCGAGCCACGAGTCGTTCGACGCGCTCACCGCGGTGCACGTCGCGAACGCGCTGACGCACACCGGCGAGGACGATACCGTGGAGGATCTCGAGGGCGAGCTCGACATGCTCTATCTCCGGGATTGCGGTTTCGACGAGCGGATCGCGGCCTGGCGAGACGCCTGCTCGACGGACGGCTGAGAGCGGCCGGCGCGTCGCGGCGACCGCGCGCGATTTGACACGAGGCGTGCGGTCGGCTACTTGTCCCTCCTATGGAGCCGGCCGAGATTCGCTGGGAGGGTCGAACCGCATACTCGCCTCGATTCGAGGACACGTACTACTCGTCGAACGGCGGTCTCGACGAGACGCGCCATGTCTTTCTCGACGGGAACGACCTTCCGCGTCGGTTCGACGGAGCCGCGCGATTCGCGATCGGTGAGCTCGGCTTCGGCACGGGGCTCAACTTCCTCGAGGCCTCCAGGCAATGGCTCGCGCGCTCCCGGCCGGCCGGCCGTCTGCATTTCGTCTCTTGCGAGCTCCATCCCGTGCAGGCTTCCGATATCGCGCGCATCGCGGAAGCCTGGCCCGAGCTCGGCGCGCTCGCCGCGGAGCTCGCCTGGCGCTGGCCGGAGGCGATGCCGGGCTTCCGGCGCATCGAGCTCGCGTCGGGCCGGGTCGTCCTGACGCTCCTGTTCGGGGACGCACGTCGGACGTTGCCGCAGCTCGAAGGCCTCTTCGACGCGTGGTTCCTCGATGGATTCTCGCCGTCACGGAACCCGGCGCTGTGGGGTGATGACGTCCTGCGCGAGGTGGCGCGCCTTTCCCGGAGCGATGCGACCGTCGCCACCTACTCGGCGGCCGGACATGTGCGTCGCGCCCTCGAGGACGCGGGCTTCGCGACCGAGCGCGTGCCCGGCTACGGTCACAAGCGCCACATGACGCGCGCGTACCGCCGCGGGACGTCGGATGGTGTGCGAACGAGCGAGCCCTGGTTCGCGATCGGCGACGCGGCCGCGCCCGATCGTGCGATGGTCGTCGGCGGTGGCCTTGCCGGATGTCTCGCGGCGGAGCGGTTGTCGGCCCGCGGCGCCCGGGTCACGCTGGTCGAGCGCGCGACGGAGCCGGCGTCGGGCGCATCCGGAAACCCGGCCGCCATCCACATGCCCGTCGTGACGCGAGAGCGCCATCCGATGGGGCGGCTGAGCTTCGCGGCGTTCGCGGCGCTTCGAGACGCGATCCGGACCGCGGACCGAGCGGGGCATCCCGTGCGGCGTCTCGATTGCGGCGTGGTGTTCGCAGCGCGTGATGGCGCGGTTGCCGATCGATTCCACAGCGGGCTTGCGGAATACCTCGGTCCCGCGTCGCTCCTGCGCGGGGTGACGGCCTCCGAAGCGTCGGAGCGCGCCGGCATCTCGCTCGCCGAAGGGGGGCTGCTGTTCGAGACGGCGGGCATCCTCGACCCCCGATCGCTGTGTGCGTCGGCGCTCGCGCGAGCCGGCGATCTCACCCGCGTACGCTTCGAGAGTGAAGCGGTGGAGCTCGTGCGGGAGGAGGGTGAATGGGTGGCGCGCGATGACGCGGGGCACGAGCTCGCACGGGCGCCGGTGGCGGTGCTCGCGTGCGGACCGGACGTCGCGCGCTTTCCGGGATCGAGCGCGATTCCGTTGCGCGCGGTGCGCGGTCAGATCGCGAGCGTCCCCGCGACGGAAGGCTCGGCCGCGCTGCGCACCGTCGTCTGCCGCAACGGCTACCTGACCCCGGCCTGGGAGGGGCGCCACGTGATCGGCGCGACGTTCGATCGCCGCACGTTCGGCTCGGAGCTACGGGAAAGCGACCATCGCGAGCTCGTCGAACGAGTCCGCTCGTGGAGCGAAGGGCTCGCGGACCTTCCCTCGACGCCGATGTCGGGCCGTGCATCCGTGCGCTCCGAGACTCCCGATCGGATTCCGACCCTCGGCCCGGTTCCCGATCCGGAGCGCTTCACCGAGACGTACGGCGACCTGCATCACGGGCGCCACTGGAAGGAGTATCCCGAGGCGCCGCTCCTGCCCGGGCTCTGGATGTCCGCCGCCCACGGCTCGCGGGGCGTGCTGACGTCCGGCCTCGGAGCGGAGCTGATCGCATCGCAGATGTTCGGAGAACCCTGGCCGATCGAGCGGGATCTCGTCCATGGCGTCCATCCGGCACGTTTCGTCATCCGCGACTTCCGACGTGCGCCGGGCACGCGCCGCTGGACCGACCCGAAGCCGAATGCGTGATCGCGTTCGCGCCGCGGCCCGTCATCCGACGAGCTCGCGGCCGATGCGCACGACTTCTCGCGTCAGAACCTCGAGGTCGTCGAAGCGCGTGCGGTGGTTCGTGATCGAAGTTCGGAGGACGAAGCGACCATCGATCGTCGTGTGCGACGGAGCCGCGACTCCGCTGTGGTGGAGACGCACGAGGAGCTCGCGGTTCAGCTCGTCGAGGGCTTCCGGTCCGAGCTCGGCACCCTGCGGCGCGTAGCGGAAGCACACGATGTTGAGCGGCGCCGGCGCCATGCGCTCGAGCTCGGGATCCCGGTCGACGAGCGCCGCGAGATGCCGGGCCTGCCGCACGTTCATGGCGATGGTCTCGCCGAGTCGCGCGGTGCCGTACGTCTTCATCGTCATCCAGACCTTGAGCGCACGGAAGCCGCGAGACATCTGCACGCCATGATCCATGAAGTTCGTCGGACCGGTGGCGAGCCCGCTCTCGAGCTTCGAGAGATAGGCGCCCGCGATGCGGAACGAATCCTCGTGTGCGGCCGCGTCGCGTACGAGCACGCCGCCCGCGTCGTAGGGGATGTGCATCCACTTGTGCAGATCGAACGCGAGAGAGTCGACCCGCTCGATTCCGCGCAGCCGCGGGCGCAGCTCGGGCGAGAGCGCGATCAGCGATCCGAAGGCTCCGTCGACGTGCAGCCACAGGTTCTCGCTCTCGCACAGATCGGCGAGCTCCGAGAGATCGTCGATCGCGCCGACGTTGACGGTGCCGGCGTTTCCGATGACGGCGATCGGTCGCAGTCCCGCTTCGCGGTCGGCGCGGATCGCGGCGCGCAGCGGCTCGATGCGGACGCGATGCTCGGAGTCCACGGCGATCGGGCGGAACGCGTCGCGGCCGAGGCCGAGGAGCTCCAGCGCGCGATGGTTCGAGGAATGCGTCTCGCTCGAGCCGTAGATGCGAAGGCCTGCGGGCAGGTCGGCCACGCCGGTCTTGCGCACATCGCCCCCGGCTTTCGTGTTGCGCGCGACGGCGAGCCCGACGAGGTTCGCCACCGAGCAGCCGCTCACGAGGATGCCGCTCGAAGCTTCCGGGAAGCCGAAGATCTCGCGGAGCCAGCTGACGACCTGTCCTTCGACGTGCGGTGCGCAGTGCTCTCCGAAGCCCGAGTTCGAGTTGATGGCGCCGGCGACCAGATCCGCCAGCATGCCGACGGGCGTTCCGGTGCCGACGACCCAGCCGAAGAAGCGCGGGTGGATGTTCCCGTGCGGGTAGGGCAGGACGTTGCTTCGGACCTCGTCGTAGACCTCGTCGGCGGAGCTCGCTTCCACCGGCAGCGTTCCCTGCTCGAAGCCGCGCTTCACGCCCTCGGGCATGGGGCGATGGACGGGCATCTCCCGGACGCCCTTCAGGTAGTCGACGAGATCGTCCACCATGCGATGGCCGAGGCGGGTGATCTCGCTCCAATCCGTGGGATCGAGTCCGATTTCGGCGGCGGAGCCGTCGGGGCGCGCGGACCCGGGGGTTGTCATCGTCATTCGATTGCCTCCGTTTTTCAGGTTCGGTTTCCGAGATTATCTTGACCATAAAACGATGACAATCTAAATATTGTACCTATGACAATATGGTGCCCCCAGATCGAGCGGGCTTCGGGCCCCCGGTACCTCGCGATCGTCGAGGCGCTCGGTGAAGACATCGCGAGCGGCCGCCTGGACGAGGGCGAGCGTCTGCCGACGCATCGTGAGCTCGCGACCGCGCTCGGCGTTTCGATCGGCACGGTGACGCGCGCGTATGCGGCGGCCGAGCGCCGCGGCCTCGTCCGCGGGGAGACGGGGCGCGGCACCTTCGTCGGTCCGGCGCGGACCGAGGCGTTGCCGGTGGGCGATACGGGCGAGCGCGTGTCGGGCGGCGTGAACCTGTCGATGACCTGGCCGCTCGACGTCGAGAACCCGGATCTCTCGCGCGCGCTGCGCACCCTGTCGAAGCGTCACGATCTCGGCGATCTGTTGCGCTACCAGCCGAACGCCGGCATGCTGCGGCACCGCGAGGCGGGGGCTCGATGGATCGCGACGTACGGCCTCGACGTCGATCCCGCGGACGTGGCGGTGTGCAACGGTTCGCAGCACGCGATGACGGTCGTGCTCTCGAGCGTGGCTCGACCGGGGGACACGATCCTGACCGGCGAGCTCACGTACCCGGGCATTCGCGCCGTTGCGGATTGCATCGGCCTACGTCTCGCCGGGCTCGCGATGGACGACGAGGGGATCCTGCCGGAAGCGCTCGAGGAAGCCTGTAAACGCCGGATTTCGCGCGTTCTGTACTGCATTCCTTCGCTCCAGAATCCGACGACGGCGACGATGTCGAACGAGCGTCGCGAGGCGATTGCCAAGATCGCACGACGTCACGATGTCACGATCGTCGAGGACGCGATCCACCATCGGCTCCTCGAAGATCCGCCGCTTCCGATCGCGAGCTTCGCACCCGAGTGCACGCACTTCATCGGCGCGCCGTCGAAGGTCGTCGCGGGCGGCTTGCGGATCGGCTTCCTCGCGTCGCCGCGTTCCTTCGTCGATCGCGTCTCGGCGAACATCTGGGCGATCTCCTGGATGACCGCGCCGCTGCTCGCCGAGATCTTCGCGACGTGGCTCGAGGACGGGACGGCGGAGGCGACGGTCGAGCGAAAGCGGGCCGAGGCGAGGGCGCGCGTGCAGCTCGCACGCGAGCGTCTCGCGGGTCACGGACTGCGCGTGCCGGACGTCGCCTATCACGCGTGGCTCGATCTTCCCGACACCTACGAGAGCGCGTCTCGACTCGTCGAGGATGCGCGTCGCCGCGGCGTGGTCGTGACCTCGGGGGAGGCCTTCCGCGTCGGCAACGGATCCGCGCCGAGCGGTGTGCGACTGTCGCTGAGCGCGCCGCCGAGCCGGGCCTTGCTCGACGACGGATTGCGGCGTCTCACCGAGACCCTCGCCGACGCCGGCCGTGGCCCCGGGCCCGTCATCGTCTGACCCGAAGCGGTCTTCCCTCCGCTGCCTGCATCCCCTTTTTCGCCGGCTCTGCCGCCTGAGGACCCTCCGTCCACATCGATTTCGGGTCGGGTCTTGACGGGACCCGAACAAAAACCGAAAATCGCGGAGCTCAACACGTCCGGCAGTCGGAGTGGTCGATGGAAAAGCTTTCCAGGGAAGATCTTGCACAGAGGATCCAGCGGATCGAGTCCGGCGCGACTTCGGCGGTCCCGCAAGATGACGCCCCTTCCGACGGCTCTTGTCACCCTCCCTCCCCGGTGGTGAGGAGCCTTCCGGGCCTGGACGGCGGCCCTCCGGTCGCCACCGGCTGGCCGGACGTGGATGAGCTGTTTCAGTCGCCGCCGGATGCGCTGGCGAAGCCGCGGGGCGATTCGCGGGGCGGACTGCTTCGCGGTCATCTCCACGAGTGGTTCGGTCTCGACGAGGTCCGTAGCGGCCGAGCGCCGGTGCGAAGTCCGAGACGCTCGTCGTCGTGGACGCCGCCGGCCGCGCTGCTGGTCCATCTGGCGAGTGAGGCCCTGGCGGGTGTCTCGAACGCGCTTGCCGATCCGGGCCAGGTGCTCTGGATCGGACGTGCGGTCTGGCCTTACCCGCACGTGCTCGTCGGAGAGCGCGGAGAGCTCTTGCTGCGACAGTCGATCTTCGTCGATCCGCCCGACGCGGCGAGTCGCTTGTGGGCCGTCGAGCTCGCGCTGCGCTGCCCGTCGGTCAACGCGGTCGTCGCCGACGGCCGTGGGCTCGCGATGGCGGAGACGCGTCGGATCCAGCTCGCCGCGCGCAGTCGTGCGCTGAGGCCGCGCGTCAGCAGCGGCGGTGGGGGTGGAAGTGGGACGGCGCTGGCTCCGCTGACGCTCGTGGCGCGTCCTTCCTGGGAGCGACGCGAGCTCTCGGCGGCGGCGTTTCGGTGGCGGGTTTCGACGGCGCCTTCGACGGGAGGGCCGCGGTTCGAGCTCGAGCTGATGCGCTGCAAAGGTCGGGTCGGCGTCGAGGGAGCTGCTGAAGGAAAGAGGGGGCCGGGTGGGGGAAGCGTCGGGGCGAATGCCGTCGGAAGAATCTGGTCGCTGGAGTGGGATGGTGCGAAGAACCGTATCGATCCATTTCCCGTACTGGTCGGTCGATCGAGTGCGGCGGAGGATCCTTCGCGAACGGAGGATCGAGGCGCGGACGTGGGACGGGGGACGAGCGATCGGATCCTCGCCCGATCCGATCCTGCTCGTCGCGACGTTGTCCGGTCGGCGGATCGTCGTTCAGCGGTGTGAGGTCTGCGCCGAAGCCGGCGTGCGCCGCGGGATGACGCTCTCGCAAGCCCTCGCGATCCTGCCCGACGAGCTCGTGCATCGTCCGGATCCGCGGCGGGGCCCGGATCGTAGCTCGCATCAGGGTAGCGGTTGGAATCGGGGCAGTACCGCGCCACGCCTTCGTGCGCCGTCTCCCGATGCCGCGCCGAAGCCGGTGCACGTCGAGGATCACGCGCCCGAGCGCGACATCGCCACGCTGCGCGCGCTCGCGGTGTGGGCGATCCGCTTCGCGCCGATCGTCGCGCTCGACGAGCCGGACGGGCTGCTGATGGACGTCACCGGCTGCGAGCCGCTCTACGGCAGCGAGTCGAAGATGCTCGCGGGAATGGGATCCGCGTTCGCCAGGCTGGGGATGCGTCCCCGTCTCGCGATCGCGCCGACGTTCGGGTGCGCGTGGGCGGTGGCGCGTTACGCTCGCGAGCCGTTTTCGATCGTCGAGCCGAACGCCGCCGACGTGCGGGCGCGATTGGCTCCGCTTCCGATCGAGGCGCTGCGCGTCGAGAGCGAGACGGCCGAGGCGCTCGCCGAGGTCGGCATCGACGAGATCCGCCATCTGCTGGCTCTTCCTCGCCGCGAGCTCGCGCGTCGCTTCGGGGACGATCTGCTGCTCCGACTCGACCAGGCCACCGGCGGTGCGCTCGAAGCGATCGAGCCGGTGCGGTCGAGCGAGCCTCCGCGCGTCACGCACCATTTCGGCGGGCCGACCATCCGACTCGAGGCGATCGAGCACGTCACGCGCGAGCTGCTCGCGCGCCTCGAAACGATCCTCGAGAAGACCGAGTCGGGAGCGCTGCGGCTCGACATGCAGCTCGTACGCTCGGACTGTCCGGCGGTGTCTCTTTCGTTCGTCCTCGGGCGGCCGAGCCGCGATGCGCGACACGTCTACACGCTCATCCGTCCCAAGCTCGAGAAGACGCATCTCGGTTTCGGTGTGGAGGAGATCACGATCGTCGCCACTCGAACCGCGGAGCTGCCGCGATCGCAGGCCGTGTACCCCGAGTCGGGACTTCCCAGCCGACGTCTCGACGAGAGTCAGGCTCTCGGTCAGATGCTCGACACGCTCGCGAGCCGCATCGGCTGGAAGCGAGTGCGATGCTTCGAGCCGGTGGAGAGCCATCTGCCCGAGCGCGCGTATCGTTCGCGTTCGCTGCTCGAGGGCCCCGCGGCGCCGGCTCGTTCGTCCGACTCGAGCGCAGACACGGCTTCCGATGCCGCAAGCGACACCGAGTCCGGCTCGCGTCGGGTGTCGCGGCCGGGGCGTCCGACGGCGCTCTTCGATCGTCCGGATCCCGTCGAGCGAATCGAGCTCGATCCCACGGGAGCGCCCGAATGGTTTCGCTGGCGGGGCGAGTCCATCGAGGTGCTCGAGGCGATCGGTCCGGAGCGGATCGGCTCGGAGTGGTGGCGGCAGAGCGCCGACCGCGAGGACCCCTGTGCGTTCCTGACGCGTGACTACTACCGCGTCCAGAGCGACCGTGGGCGATGGCTATGGCTGTTCTGCGAAGGCGGCGACGAGGACTGGACCGGGCGCTGGTTCGTCCACGGCGAATGGCGATAACCGCCTCCATCCGCGATTTCGGTAACAAGCGTTATTGCTGAATATGTGCCCGACGACGTCGCGGGATCGTACGCGACGATGCGCAACGCCTCCGGGGAAGAAGAAGTCCCGCCGTCGCCCGTCATGAGAAGCGGCCCGGCCGGAAAGATCCGACCGGGCCGCTGAGAGGCGTCCAAGGTACAAGAGGCACGTTGTCACAAACGGTACGTTGTTTCGGGGGTTTTCAGTCCTCGTCGTTTTCGATGCAGCGCCAGGTGGCCGACGTCCCGTAGCGGACACCGTTCACGCGCACTTCGAGCTCGACGCGGTGGGTTCCCGGGCCGATGCGAGTGGCGATCGCCTTCGGGCGGTTCGGGAAGCGCATCGTGTCGCCGCCTTCGCGGAGCTTGCCGCCGATGCCTCGCTCGAGGAGCCCCTTCGTGCGGTCCTTGCCGTCGATGAGGAGTCGGCTCCACTCGATGCGTCGACCGTCTTCGATGCTGTCGAACAGCTCGGCCGCGAAGAGGATGTTCAGGCGCTGCGTCGCGGCGACGATCGTGTCGCCCGGCGAGATCGAGACGCGGGCGTCACCGGTGCCGACGACGCTTCCCTCGAAGAGGTAGGTACGGGGTCGTCCGCATCCGCGGCCGTCCTCGTAGAGCTCGTACGTGGCGTAGAACTTTCCGTTGCAGACGGTGACGTCGATCAGCTCGCCGTAGTAGTCGCGGCCCTGGCCGTCGTACGGGAAGCTGAGCGAGACCGGGATCGAGAACCACTCGTCATCGTAGGAGCTGTACTCGTAGGCTTCCTCGCCGTCCCAGCTGAAGATGTAGAGGTTGTCGCCGCGCATCGCCGTGAAGCCCGAGATCGGCGGGGCCTGTCGGCTTTCCTTCCAGGAATCGGTCGCCGGATCGTAGACGTCGATCGGGAGCTCGTCTTCGCCACGAGCGGTGGAGCCGTAGGCCGAGCCGCCGACGATCCAGATCTCGTCGCCGACCACGAAGGCGCCGCCGTTGCCGCCCTGGAACGCAGCGCGGTGGTTCGGCATCGACTCGAGCTCCTTCCAGCTGTTCTCGCTCGGATCGAAGAGGAACGCGGTGTCGAGGGTCCACTCTTCTTCCTGCTCGTCACGCGGGCAATCGTTGTCGCCGCCGAACACGTAGAGGTCACCGCCGTACTCGACGACGGACGTTCCCATGAGGCCGCACTCGAGCGGGCTCTCGGCGATCTCGAAGTCCCACTCGTTCGTGGCGGGATCGAAGCGGTGGACCGAGCGAAGGCCGTTTCCGCCCTGCGCCGGATAGAAGTCGTTGCGACCGCCGAGGAGGAAGATCTGTCCGCGGGCCGACGCGCCGGAGGCGTGCATCAGGCCGCCGCAGTTGTTGAAGGCGTCGCGAGGGACGAAGCAGTTCAGGATCGGATCGTAGGCGAGGGTGTCGGTCTCGAAGCCGCACTCTTCACGGCCGGAGAAGTCGTCGCCGCCGCCGCCCAGATAGAGGAGCTCGCCTGCGCTGTAGATCGCCGAGCTTCCGTAGCCGGCGGGCGCGTCGTTGGACTTCAGGCGAAAGATGATGCCTTCCTCGCTGGCCGACGCCGGGAGGGCCAGACCGAAGAACGCGAGGGTGAGAACGAGGGTATTGAGGATTCGCTTGGTTCGCTCCATGCGCATATCGTTACCGTTCCTTTCCGCGGAAAGGCAGGGCACCGACGTGGCGAAGCGTGAAGACAAGTGCGAGAGAGGTCCTGCTCTTTCGCAAGGGGAGTGCCGTCCGGACGCGTTTCGGCTAAGTCATTGGCGGACAAGCTCCGTCCGCGGGATCCGGAAAACGCGCTGCCGTCGGTTGTGTGGCGTGGATTCGACGATTGGCGTTTCGATGTCGATCGAACGCGACATCGCGGGGCGGTCTCAGGGATTCGCGTCGGTGAGCTCGTCGAGGTGCGCTTGCCATTCCGCGAGCTCGACGGGGTCGATCGCGGGGTCGTTGCCGGCGCTTCGCAGGGCGGCTTCGGCCTGCTCGAGAAGCGGCGGGACCCGATCTCGGGTGCGGGCGCTGGCCGCGTACGCCTCGGCCAGAAAGAGGAGATTGCCGGGATGATCGGGGGCGAGCTCGACGGCCTTCTCGAGCTCGCGGACCGCGCGGCGCACGCTTCCGACACCGGCCGGCGGTCCCGGGGCTCGCAGGTACAGACCGCCGAGCACGCGATGCGGGCCCGCCGACTCGAAGGCGGCATCGAGCTCGACGGCGCGCGTGGCATCGCCGCGGATCTGCGTCATCGCGTCGGCTCCGTAAAGGCTGTTCTCGCGCGCGAGGCAGCCCACGGCCACCGCACGGAAGTAGTAGCCGTCGACGCGCTCGGGTTCCGCTTCGACGGCGGTGTTCGCGAGCGTGATGCCTTCGCCGGCTGCGTCGGCACGAGCGTCGGAGGATGCGGCGTGACGCGCGATCCAAACGGCGTAGCGGGCCGCGAGCCGTACGCGATCCGCGCGCGCTGGATCGTCGATCGCCGTGCTGCGCGCGGCGGTGCGCATGGCTTCGAGCGCGTCGCGAACCGCGGTTTCGTCGCGCGGCCGGGTGTCGAACGAAGCTTTCGCGTCGGCCTCGAGCTTTGCAGGATCCACGGTCGCATCGTCGTCCGAGGGGAGCACCGAGCTCGTATTGATGCACCCGGCGGAAGCGAGGCCGAAGGTGAACAGGATCAGCGCGGCTCGAGCCCCTGCGATCATCCGCCCGATCCCTTCTCAGCCTCTTCCTTCTCAGCCTCTTCCTTCTCAGCCTCTTGCTTCTCGGCGTCCTCGGCGTTCTCCTCACGACGGGCCGCCGCGTCGAATCGTTCGATGGTCGCCTTCAACCGCTTCCGATCCGGAGCCGCAAGGCCGGTGGACTGCATCAGCTCCAGGATCTTGGTACCGCCGTCGTCGCGGCCCATCGCGAGGAGCGCTTTCTCGAGGGCGTTCCGGGAGGCGTCGTCCCAGCCGTCGCCCACGGGAAGCACGAGGTCTCGAGGAAGCTCGCCCGACTCCCAGACGACCTGCAGCTCGGGCCACACGAGGTCGTCCTTCTCGAAGAAGCGGCGCAGCTCCTCGTCGAGGAGAAGGGCGTCCGGCGGGTTCTCGTCCTCGAAGCCCTCGACCATCAGGAAGACATCGTCGGCGAGGTTCTCGGAGGCTTCGAGACGGAAGTATCGATTCGGATCGCGGTCGGCGGGGAAGACGACGCGTCGCAGATAGGCGCGATCGGGCTCGCCGAGGGTCACGACGCGCATCCTTGCTAGAGCTTCGAGCGACGCGGCGCCGCCGTCTCGCTTCGTGACGATCGAGTAACGCTCGAACGTGCGCTCGAAGCGCGGGATCTCGGCGACCGGATCGAGCGCGGGCGACTCGGGCGTGCGCAGGTTCTCGATGCAGAAGCCGGCCGGTGCGAACACGAGCGCGAGCCCGTCGGTCTTGAGAAGCTCGCGAGCGGCGTCGCGGCGATTGGCGATGTGCCCGACCGGGGACTGCCCCTCGAAGGCGGGGACGTTCTTCGCGAGCCACGCGGAGAGCGCGTCCAGGAACTCGCGGGCGAGCTCCGGAGTCGCCGACGGATCGCCGGGCTTGATCATCGCGTAGGACGGGGCCGTACCCTCTTCCGGCGCCGGGCCGCTCGCGATCGCGTCGGTCGAAGCGGCGCCGGTCAGCGTGACGGCGAACAGGATCGCGCCGAACCAGCGAAGCGCGATCGGCAGAACGGCCAGCGATGTGAACAGCACGAGAAAGATGCCCATGAGCAGGATGAGTCCGAGTGAGCGCACCCCGACGTGCTCGCTCGTCGCCAGGATACCGAATCCGATGATGGTCGTCACGGTGCTGATCACGACGGCTCGGCGCGCCCCGCGGAAGACTTCCGAACGGTTCTCCTCCCACGCCCGGACGAGATGGATGCCGCTGTCGACTCCGATACCGATGAGCACCGGCAGCGCGAAGAAGTTTGCGAAGTTCCATTCGACGGGACGGGGCCCGAAGCGCATCAGGAACAGAAGCATGCCGACCGAGAGCGAGAGCGGCAGGATGCACAGCAGCGTGCGCCGGACGGATCGCACCCACGCGAAGACGAGGATCGTGATCGCGATCGCCGCGTAGATCGACGCGCGGGCGAAGCTCGTCACCATCGACCGTGCGTTCCACTGGAAGCTCACGAGCCCTCCGAACGCGCCCGGCTCTTCGGCGAGGACGGCGTTCGCGAAGACGGTGCCGGCCTCCGCTTCCCATGTGTCCTCGACGGGATAGACGACGAGCGCCAGCTTGCCGGAGGCGCCGACGAATCGTTCGCGCAGAGGCGTCGGCGCGAGGTCGAGTGCGAAGGGCGGGGGGCAGACCAGCTCGCTTAGTCGAGCGAAGGCCGGGAGCGCGCGGTCGTTCAGGATCTGCTGCAGCCAGGTGAGACGGGACGCCGCGTCGTCGGCCGACAGCTCGCGCAGCGCTCGGTACGCGGTGTCGATCGCGTTGTCGAGCGGGGCGAGGGCCGTCTCGGCTTCGGGGGTAGCCTCGCGAAGCCGGCGCACGGACTGGCGGAGCGAGAACAGCTCGCGCCGTACCGAGCGCGAGTCGGCCGGCGGGGGATCGCCGACGCGGATGGAGCCGAGCGCATCGCAGATCGGTGCGAGCGCCTCGCGTTTTCTCGTCTCGTGATGCGGGAACACGCACTCGGTGGCGCGGATGACGTCCGTCCTCTGTTCGAGGCGCGATCGGACTCGCTCGAGCTCGGAGCGGTCGCGGTACGTGGCGAGGGCGAACCGCGTACGGTCGTCGCCGACGAGGAGCGCGCGTTGCCAGCGTGACGCGTCACCCTGGGTCGGTTGGATCCCGAGCAGGTTCGTATCGAAGCGGTACTGCCCGGCAGCGAATCCCGCCGCCGAGATCACGACACAGACCACGAGCAGCGCGCTGCCGAGGAGGGCCGGCCGTCGCCTCGCGATCTCACCCTCGGTGGGGGAGACGTACGCGCTCTCGCCGGCGTGCCCACGGACCTTGCCGCGATCGAACAGCACGAGAAGCGCCGGGTAGACGAAGACCGTGCACAGGAGAGCGATCAGCAGTCCGCCGCCGGCGATCGTGCCGAGCTCGGAGAGCCCGGGAGCCTCCGTGAACCGTGCCGCAAGGAACGCGACGCTCGACGTGAGGCCCCCCATCGCGAGCGCGCCGGCGACATCCCGGTAGGTGTATCGGATCGCGTCGATGCGCGACGTCCCCTCGGCGAGATGGCGCTCGTAGTGCGCGGTCATGTGGATGGCGAAGTCGATCCCGAGCGCGACGAGCACGATCGTGAAGACCATCGCGAGCAGGTTCAGGTGGCCGACGGCGATCCACGCGAATCCGAACGTCATGCCGATCGCGAGGACGAGGCAGAACGCGGCGAGCGCCGGCCGTCTCAGCTCACCGAACGACCACATGAAGAAGGCCGAGACGAGCACCAGCGCGAGGATGGCTCCGCGCGCGAAGTCCCGCTGCGAGGTGATCATCTCCTCGTACTCGACGGCGGGGATTCCCGCGAGACCGGCTTCGATCCCCGGATCGCCGACCTCGGCGAGAACCTCCTCGAGCGCGGCCTTCGCCTCGACGATACCGCGCGCGTAGGGGTTCGGTGTACCGATGTCGGCGGTGACGGTCGCGAGGGCCGTCAGCATCTTTCCATCGGCGGCAAGGAAGTAGCCTTCCGGGTCGAACCGGGCCGTGCCGAGCGCGTCTCGGCTGTCGGACAGGAATCCATCGAGGCGGTCCTCGTCGGCGTCGGTACGCGCGAGCTCGTCACCGAACCATTCGAAGAAGCGCGTGAGCACGGCGAGGAGCTGTTCGAGGACGGCCCGTTCCTCGGAAGGCGTCCCGTCGGCAGCCGGGTCCGCCGCGGATCCTTCGGCGAGCGTGACGAGGCCGGTGTCGACCGCGTCGAGCATCGACGCGACCCCCGGCGCCGCGGCCCATCGTTCGATCATGGGACGCGCCCGTTCGAGCGCGACCACGGCCGGGTCGAACACCTCGTCCGGAAGATACAGGAAGGCGAGCGGTCCCATGCGGTCCGGGCGCACGCGCTCCATCACCGTCGGGAAGAGGTCGGGGCGTTCGCGAAGGCGTTCGGCGAACCCTTGCGCGACCGCTCGCATCGCGGCGCGCCTCTCGATCGAGGGGCCGTTGCCTTCGGCGTCGTCTTCCGTCTCGAGAGCTTCGGGGGAGCCGTCGGTGACGACCAGCACGAGGTAGTCGCGGTCGCCGAAGTCCTCGCGGTACCGCGCGACGAGCTGATTGATCTCGAGCTCGGGATTGGAGAGCTGTCGCCGGTCGGTGACGATCTCGATGCCCGTGTACGCGAGGCCGCCGAGCGCCGCGAGGAGCATGGCGATGCCGACGGTCCACCACGGGTGGCGGCAAGGCACGGCGTACAGGCGGGCGGGGTCGAGCACGGGAGCGATCATCCGCCTCGGGTGGGCGGCCTCCGTCCGGGGGATCCGAGCGCGGTCAGTCGACGGTGAGCCCCGCGTCGCCGAGACGCAGGGCGAGCGGGATCCCCCCGCACTCGACCACACGCTGCCGGATCGCGGTCATGGATCCGGCGCCAGAGAATACCAGTCCGACGTCGCCGCCACCCGCACCGGACGGCTTGTACGCCACCTCGCTCGCCGCGAGTCCTTCGGCGAGGCTTCGATGCGCATCGGTCACGAGCTCGACGCCGGCCGCGCTCCCGAGCGCGAGGTAGCTCTCGTGATACTCGCGGACGATGTCGAGGAACGTCGCGGCATCTCCCTCCCGGCACACGCTCTCGGCGCGCTCGGCGAGGCGATGCATGCCGTCGAGGACGGGACGAGCGGGCCCGTCGTTCTCGGCGGCCTCCTGGACCCGCTTCACGAGCGCCCCGGTCGAGGCCGACTGTCCGGTGAACACCGGCAGGACTTCGATGCCGTCGGGAAGGGCCGTGGCCTGGGGCATCTGGTCGCGTCGATACGACAGGATGCCGCCGAACGTGCTCGCGGCGATGTCGACTCCGCTTCCGGCGCTTCCCTGCGCGCGTCGGTGGGCCGCGAGCGAGCCTTCGAAGATCGACTCACGCGAGGCGCCGGGGCGGGTGGCGGCGAGCACCGCGACCGCGACGGCCGCGCTCGATCCGAGCCCTAGCTTGGAGACGCCCCGAAAGAAGTCCGAGGTGTCGATCGTCAGGTGCAAGGGCGGTAGGACGCGCCGTTCCGCCTTGGCGTCTGCAGCGGCGGATTCGAGCACCCGGCACACGAGGCCGAGGCGCTCGGCGGCGCTCCGATCGTGCGCGCGGACGCGGCTCGTCGCTTCGCCGGATGCGTCGACGTCCACGTGGATCGCGGCGTCGTCGATGCCGAGCTCGGGCGCCCGAACGTGGAACGCGCTCCGCCCGCGTGAAGGCACGGCGGTGACACGAATTCTTCGGTCGACGGCGGCGACGAGGGCCGGGGCGCCTTCGATGACCGCGTACTCGCCGAGCAGCACCAGCTTGCCCGGCGCGTCGACGCGGATCACGACGGCGAGCTCCCGGACTGCGGCCGGGAGGCGGATCCGACGCCGTCGGCCGCTTCGTCGACCGGGATCTCGCGGGCTCCGGCGCCGAGGTCGGAGACGAGGACGTCCTTCACCAGGTCGAGCGACGCGAGCCGTTCACGCACGCGGTCGACCGATGCGGTCTCGCACACGGCCTTGACCTGCGGCCCGGCGTCGATGGTCGAGCAGACGGGGATCCCTTCCGCGCGCATCGCGGTGACGGCGCCGAGAGCCTGGACGGTCCCCGGGTTCCAGTACAGGAGCGGCGGATCCGACGTCATCATCGACGCGTGCATCTTCAGGCTGCTGCGCTCGGTCACCGTGGCGAGCCGATCGAAGTCGCGCTGCGCGATGGCGGCGCGGGCTTCGTCGAGGTCGGCCGGGTGCGAGTCGACCCAGGCCGGGTAGTAGGGTGAGGTCACCGCGGTGCGGCGCATGCCCTGGCCGGACCCGACGGCCTTCTCGCCGAGCGCGGTGACCGCGACGATCACCGAGAGCGGCCACCGATCGGGCGGCGCGATCTCGTGCGCGACGCAGTCCGAGCCGTCGTCCCGGTCTCCGCGCGCGAGCTCGACGATGCCGCGGAAGATCGAGCGCGCCGCCGAGCCCGAGCCGCAGCGCGCGAGCCGCGACAGGTCGGGCGCATCGAGGTCGAGGCCGGCCGCCTTCGTCGCGGCCACGGCGAGCGCGGCGAAGCCGGAGGCGGAAGAGGCCAGGCC
The DNA here is from genome assembly GCA_964597885.1 of uncultured Planctomycetota bacterium. GTDB lineage: Bacteria > Planctomycetota > JACOTG01 > JACOTG01 > JAUIME01 > CAZQZX01. The sequence goes on along the minus strand of CAZQZX010000046.1, from coordinate 14,830 downwards.
GGCGCCGGTGGGGAAGTCGTTCCGTGTGTCGACCGACGCCCGCGCTTCGAGCCCTGCCATCGCGCGGACTCGATCGAGAAACGCGCGCACGCGTACCAGCTCTCGTTCGGCCGCGGGCTGGCCGCTGCGGAGGAGTCGATCGTCCTCGAGCGTGTCGTCGAAGGAGACGGTCGTGTCGGTCGTGAGGCCGCCGAGCGTCAACGAGATCGAGCCGACGGCAGGCAGGTTGAGGGAGGGGTCGCTGCTGTCCCGCTTCCCCCAGTACTTCACGAGCGCGATGTTGCTGTGGGCGATCGCGCGGGCGGTGCGGCTCATGGTCAAGCCGACGCGGCGCCGCCTTCGCGCCACAGCCCTTCGATGCGATCCATGTATTCCTCGCGCAGCCGCTTCCACTCGATCTTGAACCAGGGCGAGAAGTGATCCCCGTTCTCGGCGAGCTCGGTCTCGAGCTCCGCGATCGTGAGCTTGCGCGTCGCGTGGATCTCGTTCACGTTCGTGACCGGGTCTTCGTCGCAGCGCGCGATGAAGACGCTGCACAGCTCGTTTTCGGAGCCGCGATCTTCGTACGTGGCGTGGTACTGGAACTTGAAGAGGAACTCGGGCTCCACTTCGACGCCCAGCTCTTCACGCGTGCGCCGGCGAGCGGCGTCGTCCATCTCCTCGTTGCGGCGCGGGTGGCTGCAGCAAGCGTTCGACCAGATCATCGGCCAGAGACGCTTCTCGGCGCTGCGCTGCTGGAGGAGCATACGGCCTTCGCCGTCGAAGAGGAAGACCGAGAACGCCCGGTGCAGGCGTCCCTCTCCGTCGTGGCAGCTCGCCTTGGATTCGTAGCCGACGATGCGGTCGTCGGAGTCGACCAGGATCAGCTGCTCGTCGTCGAAAGAGACGACCTTGTCATTCGTTTGGACGTTCATCTGGGTTGGGTTCTCTGCTGCTGTCGGCGCTACTGGATCGACGTCACCAGGGCGCGGTACCCGGCCTTGCGAATGCCGGTGGTGATCCGGTCGATGGCCGCGGAATCGTCGGGGCAAAGCGCGATGATCGCGCCGCCGCCGCCGCCGCCCGTCAGCTTGGCGCCGAGAGCACCGTGGTCGCGCGCGATCTGCACGAGACGTTCGAGCTCGGGGCAACTGACCTGGAGACCGTTCAGGAGTCCGTGACAGACGTTCATCAGCTCGCCGAGGCGAGGCAGGTCGTAGTTTCGGATCGCGTCGGCGCCCTGGAGCACCAGCTGGTCGATCTCGGCGAAGATACGTTCGTAGAGAGCCGGCGTTCGCTTCCAGGCGTCCTTGACCTTCGCGACCATCTTGGCGGTCAGGCTCTCGACGCCGGTGAGGCCCACGACGACCGGGATCGGCTCGGGGACCGGGATCGACGTCATCTGCGGCGGATCGCCCTTGCGGAAGAGGATGAACCGACCGAACGTCGCGAGCGTGTTGTCGATGCCCGACGGCGTTCCGTGGGCGACCTTCTCGCACTCGTACGCGATGCGGTTGACCTCGTCGTTGTCGATCTCGATGCCGGCGTGCTCGGCGACGGCCCGGGTGAGGGCGACCGAGATCGCGGCGGATGCGCCGAGGCCCATCGCGCGCGGCACGTGCGGGTAGACCTCGATCGAGAGGTCGCGGTCTTCGATGCCGAGCTCGTGCAGGATCAGGTCGACGGATCGGCGAAGCGAATCCCGCGACTCGCCCTCGGCCTCGGTCATGCCCTGCTCGACGCCCCAGCGCGGGATCAGCAGGCGGCCGGGGCCGTCCGACTTCGTGACGCGGGCGCGGATCGCGAGCGGCACCGGCGCGGCGATCGCGTGGCTGCCGTAGACGACCGCGTGCTCGCCGAGCAGGATGATCTTGCCGTGTCCCGCCGCGTGGACGCCGGCGTCGTCGGCCTCGCTCGGCTCGACGTCCGGCTCGACCTCGGCCGGGTCCGGCTTGGTTCCGAGCTGACGCAGGATCTCGCGGGCTTTCCAGATCTTGACCTCGCCGCTCTTGACGAGTCGATCGACGACGCTGTCGAAGACCTCGGGAGCGGCACCGGCGGCGACCGCGCAGCTACGCGCGTGCAGCGTCATGTGACCGCGCTGGATGCCTTCGGTCGTCAGCGCGCGAAGCGCCGCGAAGTTCTGTGCGAGTCCGACCGCGGCCATCACTTCCGCGAGCTCTCGCGCGGACTTGATGCCGAGGATGCGATGCACCATGCCGACGGCCGGGTTCGATTCCATCGGACCGCCGACGATGCCGACCTTCAGCGGAAGCTCGATCTTGCCGACCAGCGACCCCTTCGCGTCCTTCGTCCAGCTGGTAAGCGACGTGTACGAATCGCCCTGGCCGGCGTAGGCGTGGGCCGCGGCCTCGATCGCGCGCCAGTCGTTTCCGGTCGCGATCGCCACCGCGTCGATCCCGTTCATGACGCCCTTGTTGTGCGTGGCGGCACGGTACGGATCGGACGCCGCGAAGTCGGTCGCGGCGATGATCGCGTCGCGAACCTCTTCGCCCGTCGAACCGCGTCCCTCGAGGATCTCGACCGGGATCACGGTGCGAGCCTGGACCATGGCGCGGTCCGTGAAGTTCGACAGGATGCGAAGGAAGACCGTGCCGCCGGTGATCTTCTCGATCAGCGGGGCGACGCCTTCGCACATCGTGTTGACGAGATTCGCGCCCATCGCGTCACGCGTGTCGACGAGAAGGTGCACGGCGACCATCTTCGTGCCGGAAGCCTTCGACGTGACGGGGTGCGCCTCGACATCCTTCGCGCCGCCGCCTCGGGCGACCATGCGCGGGTGCAGGCTGTTGGCGAGGTTGAGGATCTCGCTCTTGTTCTCGAGGATGAGCTCGCAGGTGCGTTCGGGATCCTGCACGTTCACGAGCTGGATCTGCCCGATGAGCAGCGACTCGGTGCTCGACGTTTCGAAGCCGCCGGTGCGTCGGATGAGCTTCGCGGCCGAGCTGACGGCAGCCAGAATCGACGGCTCTTCCACGACCATCGGCACGATGTAGTCGCGCTCGTTGATCAGGAAGTTCAGTCCGAGGCCCATCGGCAGGCTGAAGACGCCGATGACGTTCTCGATCAGCCGATCGGCTTCCTCGGCACCGAGGACGTGCTGGTTCGCGAGCAACTTGTGAAAGTCGTCTTCGCTCAGGAACTTTCGCTCGTAGAGCGTGCGCAGACGTTCCGCGACGGAGAACTTGTAGAAGCTCGAAATCTGGGATCGGGCGGGTGTCTTGGTAAGAATGACTCAGTCCCTCATCTTGATGTGGGGAGGCGGTGCTACCGGACTCTCGCCAAAAGACGGTTCAACGCTTCCAAGCCGGGTCGGGCGCGGCACTTCGCGCACCCCGGCGGGCCCTGACCAAACGGATATTCCGCATTGTTTCGGTCGCCAGGTCAACTTATTTCTTCGAGGGCCCCTGACACGATTCTCGCATACCGGCGCCAGCCCTCGCAAAGTTCCCGACATCGCCGCCTTCCGGTGCTCAGGAAGCGCCAGGTTCGGAGCGGGCTGGCGAGCGCGGAGAGGCCGGTTCTGACCGTTCCCGCGGTCCTGGAGAGCCCTGTAGGGGCAAGCGCGGCCCGGACGTAGCAGCCCACGAAGGGAGGCAGCGGGCGCCCCGGAGTGTCCGTCACCAGCCGCAGTACCGCGTAGGGGACGTCGGCCTCGGTCGCGAGCTCGGCGACGGCGGCGCTCTCCATGTCCACGAGGGCTCCGGATCCGAGCGGGCCGGTACCGATGCGCGGGTCGTCGGCGTCGAGGAAGAAGTCGGTCGTCGTGAAGGGACGAGAGGGGACGTCGGCGAGGTCGAGCGCGAGGGGCTCGGCGAGCTCCCGTTCGGTGCCCACGCCCTCGAAAGCGACGACGTGGCTCGCGGCCGCGAGCTGTCCGGGGGCGAGCCCGGGATCGGTCGAGAACGCGAAGCCCGACGACACGAGGCCCACGGGTCGGGGGCCTCGCGACATCTCGCGATCGAGCGAGCGGCGGGCCGCCACCGTGCCGATACCGGTACGGACGATGCGCAGGCGATCGGTGAGCCCGGCGGCCGCAACGCCTCGGCGACAGGCGTCGGCTTCGGATCGAGTCGCGGCGCAGATCCAGAGGGTCATGCGTGTTCCACGAAGTTCGGCGCCTCGGGCCGAATCAGCTCGCGTCCACGAGCTCCCGGAACCGGCCGAGCGCGGACAGCGGGAAGTTGTGACGGTAGAGGTGGTACCGGATGTAGAAGTGATTCGGGAAGCCGGTGCCCGTGAACTCTTCCTCGTTCCACGTGCCGTTCGGAAGTTGCTGCTCGGTGAGCCAGCGGACCGCGCGCACCACCGCTTCGTGATGCACGGGTAGATAGTGGAGCATGCCGAGCAGTCCCCACGCCGTCTGCGAGGCGGTCGAGTTCCCGATGCCCATCTGGCTTCGGTCGCGGTACGACTCGAGGCCTTCACCGAAACCGCCGTCGGCGTTCTGCACCGAGAGCAGCCAGTCGAGGCCGCGCCGCACGGTCGGGTCGTCGGACGGCAGGCCGTGAGCCGCGAGCCCGCCAAGAGAGAGGTACGTTCCGTAGATGTAGTTCACGCCCCAGCGACCGTACCACGAGCCCTCGGGCTCCTGGTTCTCGCGCAGGTAACGGATTCCGTCGGCAATCACGGTCGCGTGCTTCGGATCGTTCACGACGCCGAGCGCCGAGAGCACGCGTCCGGTGACGTCGGCCGAGCTCGGATCGGAGAGTGAATTCATGTCCGAGAACGGGATCTCGTTCAGGAAGAGCTTGTCGTTGCGAACGTCGAAGGCCGCCCAGCCGCCGTCCGGATTCTGCATGCTCAGCATCCACTGGATGGACAGGTGGATGCTGGCGTCCTCGCGGAGCGCCGTATCCTGGCCGAGCAACGAGATGATGACCGCCGCCGTATCGTCGACGTCGGGGTACCAGGTGTTCTCGTACTCGAAGGACCAGCCGCCGGCCGGTCCCTTTCGATTGTTCACGCGCCAGTCGCCGTATTCCTTGAAGATTTGCTTGCTGCGGAGCCACCGCGTCGCGTCGGCGAGGTGGGGCGACTTCGGATCTTCGCCGGCGTCGAGCAGAGCGCCCATCGCGAGCGCCGTATCCCAGACCGGAGAGACGCACGACTGCACGCGGAATCCGTCCTCGTCGTCGATCGAGAAGCGTTCGATCGCTTCGAGCATGCGGGGAATGGGGTCTTCGCTGGGGGAGTGACCGGTCAGGATCAGCGCGAGCGTGCCATAGAACATCGGCGGCCAGATACCGGCGATGTCTCCGCTGTCTTCGATTCGGTCCTTCACCCACTCGACGGCCTTCTTCATCGAGTGGTTGCGAACCGGAGGAAGATGCAGCCGGTCGTACAGGCTCGTGACGCGATCGGCCACGGTGAACAACGTCTTCCAGCTCACACCGTCCTCGAGGAAGGCGCTCCGCAAGGACTTCTTGTAGGGGACGTACTTGTCGCTCGGTTCGGCCCAGAGGTGGTCGAGCCAGTTGTTGGATTCGGAGCGCCCGTTCGGAAGCTCGAACACCGGGCGGTGGTGGAACAGGACGAGCAGGGGAACGATCGTACCGCGCGCCCAGCTCGAGAAGCTGTAAATGTTGATCGGGAACTTCGAGGGGATCAGCATCACCTCGGGAAGGAGCACGGGGACGCAGTTCCACGGGAAGAGCCCGAACTTCGCCAGCTGGATCCGCGTGAGGACGCGGACCTGCCCGATGCCGCCCTCCGCGAGGATGAACTTCTCGGCGCGCTTCATCCGCGGGTCGTCCTCGGGAATCCCGATGATGCGCAGGGCGAAGTACGTTTCGGTCGTCGTCGAGAGGTCGCCGGCGTGGTCCCACGCGATGCCCCAGCTACCGTCGGCTTTCTGGTTGCGGAAGAAGTAGCGCGCGAGCGGGTCGCGGCGCTTCTCGAGGCGTTCGCGGTACTTCGGGTCGGCGATCTCGCCGAGGATGTAGTTGAGGAATACGTACTCGGCGGTGATCGTCGTGTTCGACTCGAGCTCGGCACACCAGTGGCCGTCCTCGTACTGGAGGTCGAACAGGTACGAGCGCGCGCGCGTCACCGCGTCGTGTGCAGCCTCGGTCACCGACGTGACGAGGTTCTCGGAGAGTAGGGCCTGAGATCGATCCATCATGATGCGTCATTCGAACGGGTTGCCGGCGATCGAAAGGTGCCGGTCGCCCGTGTCGAGTTCCTGGAATCCTGTTTCAAGTCAAGGTTAGCTCACGAACGGGTCGAGCGAGCATGGCGTGGACGCGGGCGAAGTCACCGCGGAACCAGTCGACCGCTCGCTCGATCGCGTTCTCGACCGAGCCCGGGGCGAAACCGAGCTCGCGTCGTGCGCGTGACGAGTCAAAGAACATCATGTCCCGGGACATCCGGACGCTCTCGATCGGGACGCCGGGGTCCCGTCCCTTCAGCCTCGACAGGGCGGTATCCGCCGTGGCGAACACCATCGGCACCCAATGGGGCAGCCTCAGCCAGGGCGATCGAAGCTCGGTCATGCGCGCGAGGATGTCGAACATCTCTTTCAGCGTGATGTTCCGATTGCCGAGGATGTAGCGCCGCCCGTCCTGTCCCTGTTCGGCCGCGAGTAGGTGCCCGTTCGCGACGTCTCGTACGTCCACCAGGTTCAATCCCGTGCGGACGAAGGCGCGCATCTTGCCGCGCAGGAAGTCGAGGATGATCCGGCCCGTGGGCGTCGGCTTCACGTCGAGATCGCCGATCGGCGTGGTCGGGTGCACGAGCACGGCGGGAAGCCCCCGTGCGACCCAGGCGTCGACCACTCGCTCGGCGAGAAGCTTGCTCTTCTTGTAGTGCCCGACGACATCGGACAGGTGCACGGGCGTGGACTCGTTGGACGGCCGGCCGTCGGCCGTCAGCCCGAGTGCACCGACCGAGCTCGTGTACACGACGCGCTCGACACCTTCGTCGAAGGCCGCGCGCATGAGATTGTCGGTCCCGTTGACGTTGGCCGCGTACAGGGTCCACGGCGCGCGCACGCCGAAGCGGTAGTCGCCCGCGCAGTGATAGAGGACGCGAACCCCGCGGACGGCGCGCCGGAGTGAAGCGAGATCGGTCAGGTCGCCACTCGCGATCTCGACATCGAGGCCGGCGAGGTTCGCCCGGGAGCTGCCCTCGCGGACGAAGACGCGAACGCGGTCGCCGCGCGCGAGAAGGGCGCGTACGACGTGTGCACCGACGAATCCGGTACTGCCCGTGACCAATGCATCCATGGGTGTGTTTGACTCCGCCTGATCGATCTCGGGCCTACCCGAGGAAGTTCCAGACCATCATGCGCACCATGTCGCCCGGATTGCGCGGAAGCTCGCGCACGACGGACGCCTCGAATCCCGAGTGCATGGCGCAGTTCTGGCAACGGCGATCCTTGCGCGATTCCCAGTACTCCCAGTCCGTGCCTTCCCAGAACTGCTCCCACGAATCGATGTAGCTCTCGCCGATCAGGTAGCACGGCGCCTTCCAGCCTTTCGGCGTGTAGGTGACGGTGCTCCACGGCGAACATCGATAGTCGCGAAGGCCCGCGGCGAACTCGAGGAACATCGGAGTGGAGGTCAGTCGATACCTCTTCGAGATCTCGAGCACGCGCTTGAACTTCGTCTGGATCTCCTCGCGCGTCAGGAAGACGTCGCTGTCGATCGACTCGTATTCGTATCCGGGGGAGACGAGCATGCCATCGATACCGAGCTCCTTGAGCATCGCGAAGAGCTCTTCGACCTCGTCGATGTCCGTCTCCTTGAAGATCGTCGTGTTGGTGATGACGTGATACCCGAGGCGCTTGCCCTCGCGGATCATGTCGATGGCCTTGTCGAAGACGCCTTCGCGCTTGCAGACGTGATCGTGCGTCTCGCGCAATCCGTCGAGGTGCACGTTGATCGTGAGGCGACGACGCGGCGGAATCACGCCGAACACTTTCGTGTCGAGAAGCAGCGCGTTCGTGCACAGGTAGATGTGCCGGCGGCGCTTCACGATCTCGTCGATCAGCTGCGGAAGCTCGGGGTAGAGCGTCGGCTCGCCACCGCAGAGCGAAACGCCCGGCGCCCCGGTCTGGTCGACGGCCTCGAGGCACTTCTCGAGGGGAAGGCGATCCTTCAGCTTGCCCGTGTGCCGTTCGACGGCGCACCCCATGCAAGCGAGGTTGCAGGCATAGAGCGGCTCGAGCATGAGGACGAACGGGTAGCGCTTGCGCCCGCGCATTCCTTGCTTGATCTGGTGTCGAATGTTGTCGGTCGTGACGTGGAGCGGAAAGATCAAGGTGCCCTCTCTTTCGCCGGGATGCTCCGATCCTGCTTCTACGGGAGCATTTGCGACCGTGCCACCATCCAAATATTTGCCCCCGAGCGCAAGGCCAAAGCCCTGGGGGCGGGGCGATTTCACACGTACGGCACTCCGGCCGGCCCCCGCGAACGGCGTGGGCTGGTCAAGGTCGCCCCCGGAGTTCATAATGCCCGCTCCACCGGCCTCGGATCGGTCCCGAGGCGGCCCGGACGGCTCGGCGAGCCGATGCCGCAGCGCGAACCCTTCGAATCGAGTCCCATGCACCCAGATCTGGAAGCCGACTTCCGCTACTGCACCGAGATGCTGCCCAGGGTGAGCCGTACCTTTGCCCTGAACATCAGCGTCCTTCGTGGCGAGCTGCACCGAAGCATAGTCGTGTCCTATCTATGGTGTCGGATCCTCGATACCATCGAAGATGCGCACGAGTTCCCGACCGATCGGAAGATCCAGGCCCTGGAACGCTTCGAGAAGGTGTTCGAGGAGGACGGGCTGGTGAACCTCGGCCGTCTCGAAGCCCTCCTTGCGGAGCTGCAGGACCTGGACGGCGAGGCGGACGAGATCGAGCTCGTACAGAACGCGGCGCGGGTGGCGAGGGTCTACAACTCGCTCTCGGCCGAGCATCGGACGGCCATCGAGCCGTCGCTCTTCGCGATGTCACGGGGCATGGCCGACTACCAGTCGCGGGGCGGGATCCCCGCCGCCGCCGGCCTCGACGACGAAGCCGACCTCGACCGCTACTGCTACGTCGTGGCGGGTACGGTGGGCGAGCTCCTCACGGGCCTTTTCCTGCAGGAGGCGTCGGTCGACTCCTACCGCGAGACGGTGCTGCGCTCCCTCGCGGTATCCTTCGGGCTCGGACTGCAGACGACCAACATCACCAAGGACGTGATGGTCGACCTCGAGCGAGGGTGGTGCTATTTCCCCAAGTCGATCATGTCGCGGGCGCTCGAGGGCGCGCGCGACGCCAGCCTGCCGTCGTTCGACGCCGTGCGCCGATCGCTCTCCTTCATGATCCCCAAGTGCCTCTCGCATCTTCGCGACGCACTCGCGTACGTGACGGCGCTGCCGCGGAGCTCGCGTCGCATTCGCCTGTTCTGCATCTGGCCGGTCTGGCTGGCGGCCCGGACGCTCGAGATGATGTCCGATCCCGACTTCGACTACCGCCCGGGCGTTTCTCCGAAGATCACGCGCGAAGACGTGAAGTCCGTCGTGCTGCGCACGTCGCTGATGTTCTGGTCGGATCGCTGGCTGCGTCGTGACTTCGACCGGATGGGAACGGCCATCGAGCGCAACCTCGCGGTGCGAAGCGGCTCGGCATGACGGCCCGAGACGGACGCATGGAGGGTCCGCAGCCGACGCGGCGGCGGTTCCTCGAAGGGCTTGCCGCGATGGGACTCTCGGCGCCGCTCCTGGCGGGCTGCGCGTCGACGGGCGAAACTTCCGAACGACGCCGCGGCGCCGTCGAAGGTGACTACGACCTCGACCCGTCGATCACCTATCTGAACCACGCCTCGATCGGCACCGTGCCCCGCACGGTGACTCGATCGCGAGCGCGGAATCTCGAAGCGTGCGAGTCGAATCCCTGGCTGCACGTTTGGGGAGGCTACTGGGACGAAGTGCTGACCGCGGTGCGCGAGCGCGCGGCGGCCTTCCTCGGGTGCGGCGACGACGAGCTGGCGTTCGTCCGCAACACGACCGAGGCGTTCAACATGCTCGCGGCGGGGCTGCCGCTCGGGCCGGGGGACGAGGTGCTCTTCAGCTCCCTGAATCACTCCGGCGCGAGCGAGTGCTTCCGCGAGCGTGCGTCCGAACGAGGCTATCGCGTGCGGACGTTCGACTTCCCGGCCGCCGAGCTTCCGGAGATCGACGAAGACGCGGTCGTCGAGGCCTACGTCGGTTCGATCCGCGATCGGACGCGGCTGCTCGTCGTGCCGCACATCGACAACATCTACGGCATCCGGCATCCGCTGGCCCGGATCGCGCGCCTCGCGAGAGAGCGAGGCGTCGAATGGATCGCCGTCGACGGCGCTCAGTCGGTCGGCATGATCCCCGTCGACGTGCCCGGCACGGGCGTCGACTTCTACGCGACGAGCGGCCATAAGTGGACGCAGTCGCCGAAGGGCATCGGGCTGCTGTACCTGAACCGTGCGCACGTCGATCGCGTCCGCCCGCTGTTCGTCACGTGGGGACAGAAGTCGTGGCGAGGGACGGCGCGCGGGCTCGAGGATTTCGGCACGCGGGATCCGTCCTTGCAGATCGCACTCGGCGAGGCGATCGCGTTCCAGCAGGCGATCGATCCGAACGTTCGCGAGACGCACTACCGAGAGCTCCGCGATCATCTGTACGCCCGCGTCGACGCGAGCCCGAAGCTCCGCTGGCGGTCGCCGCGTGCCTTCGAGGCGGGCGGCTCGCTCGTCGCGATCGAGGTCGCGGGTGTTCGCAGCCAGGACGTGTTCCGGAAGTTGTGGGAACGCGATCGGATCGTCTTCCGCGCGATGCGCTCGCACGATCTCGAGACGATTCGCATCTCGCCGAATCTCGGTTCTTCACGAGCCGACCTCGACCGGCTGATCGATCGCGTCGAGGCCTTCGGGTAGGAGTCCGTCCGGATGAATATCTACAAGGTGCTTCCCGATCTCGACCGCGAGAAGCAGATGAGGCTGTGGCACAAGGCGCTTCGCGCACAGTGGTCGGCCCGCGATCTCGCGTGGGACAAGCCGGTCGGGGTGCGGTCGGCCGAGCTTCGCGATGAGCTCGCGCGCATCCTGACGCCGGTCCTGATGGGGGAACAGGCGGCCCTCTACTCGGTGTCGAATTTGATTCCCATTCTCGGGCATCGGTCGGAGGTCGAGGGTCAGTTCTACCTGACCACGTGGGCGGTCGACGAGGCGCGACACACCGAGCTGTTCGCGCGCTTCTATCGGCGCATCGACCGCGAGCCGATGGCGATCCGTCGCTTCCCCGCTGGGTACCTGTTCCAGAGCCGTATCGTGTCGGACGAGCCGGCCGAGTGGCTGACGGGCGTGCTCGTGAGCGAGTGCCTGGCGCTCCTCGTCATGAAGGAGCTGAAGCGTCTCGACCTCGATCCGATCCTCTCCGAGATTTGCGACGGGATCCTGCTCGACGAGTCGCGCCATCTCGGGTTCAACCATCTGTACCTCGAGGATCGGTTTCGCGAACTGACGGCGAGCGCTCCCGACGAAGCGGAGCGGCTCGACGAGCATCTCGGCAAGCGTCTCGACAACGTGCTCGCGGGTGTGCCTCCGATCCTCGATGCGCTCGCGCCCGAGATCGAGCGCGTCGGCATCGATCGCGAGCGGCTGGTCGGCGAGCTCGGCCAGGAGGCGCGCTCCCGGCTGCGGCACTCGATCGAAGCGGGGCGGCGTACGGGATGAGCGGCGTCGCACCGGGCACCGTACCGGCACTGCTCGTCGACGCGGCACGACGCGCACCCGATCGCGGCATCGCGATCCACGACAACCGCGGCCGCTTGTCCGAGCGACGGACCTACCCGGAGGTGCTCGCCTCGATCGACCGCGCGGCCTTCGCCTTGCGGACCCTCGGAGTGCAGGCCGGCGACTCCGTGCTCGTCTCGCTGCCGACCTCGTGGGAGCTTCTCGAGGCGTGGCTCGGCTGCGTTCGTCTGGGAGCGATTCCGGCGGCGATGCCCGCGCCCGGCCCGATGGCGTCGGCGAGCGACTTCGTCCCGAGCGTCGTCGGACGCCGGGCGACGATCGGCGCGAGCCGCGTGATCGTCGGCTCGGCCCTCCGCGACGTACTCGAGGCCGCGGACGCGGAAAGCGTCCGCGAGGCGCTCGTCACCACGGACGAGATCGCCGGGGTGGCGGCCGGGGTCGCGGGGAAGGATATCGACGGCCCGGATGTCGATGGCGAGGACATCGCGTTCTTCCAGTTCACGAGCGGATCCACCGGGCACCCGCGAGCCGTCCGCATTCCGCATCGCGCCGCCGTTCACAACACGCGGGCGATCGATGACGCGGTCGTGGCGTCGACCGGAAAGAAGGGCAGCGAGGTGGCGGACACCGTCGTCTCGTGGCTGCCGCTCAATCACGACATGGGACTGGTCGGCTGTCTGCTCTACGCGATCTCCCAGGGGCTCGACCTCGCGCTGTTGCCGCCTCCGTCGTTCCTCGCGAGACCCCGGGTGTGGCTCGAGGCCATCGCGGCGCACGGGCAGGTGCTGTCGCCCGCGCCGAACTTCGGGTATCAGCTGGTGGCCGAGCGGGTGAAACCGTCGGACATCGCGGGGCTCGATCTCTCGGGGTGGCGCTCGGCGATGATCGGCGCCGACATGGTGCGTCCTGCGACGGCCGCCGCGTTTCGCGCGCTGACGGAGCCGCTCGGATTCGACCCGGGCGTCCTCATTCCGTGCTACGGACTGGCGGAGGGGACGCTCGCCGTGACGTTCGATCGCGCGGGGCGAGGCCCGCGGACACTTCCGGCCCCCGAAGGCACCGACGCCGGCTTCGACCTCGCCGAGGTCGTGTGCGTGGGGTCGCCGGTGCTCGACACCGAGATCCGCATCGTGCGTTCGACGGACGGGAAGCCGCTCGCCGAGGGGGCGGTGGGCCGCGTGCTCGCGCGAGGCCCGGGCATCTTCGCCGGCTACCACGGGGATCCCGACGCCACGGCCGACGCCCTTCGCGACGGCTGGCTCGACACCGGCGACCTCGGGTTCATTCGGCAAGGCGAGCTCTACCTGACGGGACGCGACAAGGACATCCTGATCCTGAACGGTCGGAACTGGATGCCGCACGAGCTCGAGTGGCTGGCGGAAGAGGAGGTCGGCGGCGGCGGGACGCTCCGCAGCGCCGCGTTCTCGGTCGCGCGCGGGCCCGCGGGAGAGGAGCCGGTGCTCGTCGTGGAGACCGCGACCCACGACGCGTCCGAGCTCGAGTCGTCGGGACGCGCGATCCGGCAGCGCGTCGGGCGCTCGCTCGGGCTTCCGCTCGCGGACGTCGTCTTTGTGCGACGCGGGAAGATTCCGCGCACGACGAGTGGTAAGGTCCAGCGCAAGGAAGTGCGTCGTCGCTATCTCGAGGGATCGCTCGATCGGATCGGTCCGGGCGTCTCGGCCGGCGATGCGTGACGGGAAGACGAAGGCAGGAGTCACGAGGCGAATGGACAGAAAGCTCGAGACGATCGGTGTTCTCGCGAAGCTCGTGGGGCGGTCCGTCGAGGACGTGAAGCCCGAGATGGATCTCGTCGCGGATCTGGGCATGGACTCGCCGAAGTCTCTGCAACTGCTCGTGGAGCTCGAGGATCGGCTGAGCATCGAGATTCCCGACGAGGCGGCGGCGCGTATGCAGACCGTCGGGGACGTGCTGGAGTACGTGGCGACCGCGTAATTCCGCGGGGCCGAGCGTCAGTCGTCGGTGAGACGACCGAGGGCGCGATACCAATCGAGCGCGTCGTCGATGGCGTCGGTGCAGCTCGCGAGCGGCTCGATCCCGAGGGCGCGCGCGGACTCGCTCCCGTCGAAGCGGAACGTGCGCTGGGTCAGCTTCACTCCGGTGACCGTCGACATCGGAACGCGACCCGTGACCGAGCCGAACCATTCTTCGGCGTGGGCGAACCCGAGGGCGAGCGGGAACGGCACGCGCCACGTCGGAGCGGGGATCCCGGTGCGATCCGAGAGCAGCCGGAGGAAGTCGAGGATCTTCCAGTCTTCCGCGGCGAGCAGATAGCGATGCCCGACGTCGCCGGTGCGCGCCGCGGCGACGATCCCGCGCGCGACGTCGCGGACGTCCACGAAGTTGATGTCGCCCTCGAGATATCCGCGGACCCGCCGGTTGCAGAAATCGCGGATGAGCCGTGAGATCGGAGTGAGCACGCGGTCGCCGGGACCGACGGGGACGGTCGGGCTCACGATCACGACGGGTTGATCGAGCTGCGCGGCTTCGTAGGCGGCTTCTTCCGCGAGCCACTTGCTCCGGCAGTACGGTCCGATCATGTCGTCGAGCGACGTGCGGGTCTGCTCGGTGATGACGGCGCTTCCGGTGGCCGACGCGAGGATCGACTCGGTCGAAACGTGCACGACCCGAAGCGACCCGGCGAGCCGCGCGGCTTCGAGAACGTGTCGCGTTCCCTGGTGGTTCACCGCCTCGAAGACCTCCGGGCTCGGAGCCCACAGGTTCGGATTGGCGGCGAGGTGGAGCACCCATTCGCAATCCTTGGCCGCGAGCACCACGGCTTCGCGATCGCGGATGTCGGCCTCGACGATCTCGATCCGATCGAGCGGAAGGTGGTCGACGACGGTTCCCGGCTTCTCGAGGACCCGCACGGAGTGGCCGCCCGCGACGAGGGCCTCGACGAGATGCGATCCGATGTAGCCGGCGCCCCCGGTGACGAGAACTTTCCCGACGAGTCCGTCGCTCATCGCGCTCCTCCGATGGCGGCCGAGAGCTCGTCGAGTCGATCGATCGAGGGAGCGGCTCGCTCGGCTTCCATGCGTTTGACCAGGTCGTGGACGGCGCGGTTCAGCGGGAAGCTCCGCGATCCCGCGACGGCGAGCAGATGCCCG
>CAZQZX010000045.1:0-34006 GCA_964597885.1 uncultured Planctomycetota bacterium | reverse complement strand
CTGTGCTCGATCCAGGACCTCACCGTCGAGGCCGAACGACTCGGCTACGCGGTGCTGGTCGCCGAAGGCTCGGCCATCGTCACGAAGATGATCGAGACCGGCAAGATCGAGGCGATCGTCGGCGTGAGCTGCATCAACGTCCTCGAGAAGTGCTTCCCGCACATGGAAGCGGCGGCCATTCCCGGCGTCGCGATCCCGCTTCTGCAGGACGACTGCGTCAACACGACCGTCGACCTCGATCAGGTGTGGGACCTCATCCACCTGACGTCCGACGACAAGACCTACCGGCTCGATCTCGACGAGCTCAAGGCCGACGTGCAGTCCTGGTTCACGAAGGACTCGCTCGCGAGCCTCATGGGTGAGCCGGGCGACGAGACGTCGCGCCTCGCCCAGGACTGGCTCGCGCGGGCCGGCAAGCGCTGGCGGCCCTACCTCGCGACGTGCGCCTACACCGCGCTCGCGGGCGATGCGCCCGAGCACACGGGCGAGTCGATGCCCGTACCGACCGACGACCTCAAGCGGCTCGCCATCGCGGTCGAGTGCTTCCACAAGGCGTCGCTGATCCACGACGACATCGAGGACGGCGACGACGTCCGCTACGACCAGCCGGCGCTGCATGCCGAGGTGGGCATCCCGATCGCGACGAACGTCGGCGACTTCCTGCTCGGCGAAGGCTACCGGCTACTGTCGGAGCTCGAGGCCGATGCCGAGACGCGTGTGAAGATCCTGCAGGCCGCATCGCAGGGACACCTGACGCTTTGCCGCGGCCAGGGGCGCGAGCTCGACTGGACGCGTTCGCCCGAGCCGATCGCCGCGGTGAAGGTGCTCGAGGTCTTCCGGCAGAAGACGGCGCCCGCATTCGAGGTCGCGCTGCGGCTCGGCGCGTTCCTCGCGAACGCCGACGACGACACGCACGAAGTCCTCGAGAAGTACAGCGAGTCGCTCGGCATCGCCTACCAGATCCGAGACGACATCGACGACCACACCGACGAAGGTGACTCGAGCGATCTGCGCGACCTGCATCTGTCGCTGATCCTCGCGATCGCCCACAAGCGCGCGGAAGACGGAGCCGAGACCGAGCTGATCGAGAAGCTGATCCGCTCCGAGGTGCGCTACAGCGACATCGCTCCCGAAGTCACTCGCATCCTCGAAGAGCGCCAGGTTCTGGAAAAGGCGCACGATCTTCTCGAGGCCTACAAGGAAGACGCGATCCGCTCCCTTCGCTTCCTCTCGAGCCCGACCCTGAAGGGACTCTTGCGTCGCGTCGCCGGCAAGATCTTCGGGGAGCAGCTCATCGAAGGATACTGCAGTGAGTTTGAGGCTCGAAATGCTGCAAGTGGCCCGGCTGGCGCCGAACCTCTTGCAGGAAGCCGCTGAGCGAGTCGTCGAGTTCGTCCGCGGGCAGTTGAATGACGACGGCGGCGCGCGCGACCGGGCCGGCAACAGCGATCTGTACTACACCGTCTTCACGCTCGAGAACCTGATCGCGCTCCACGAAGACGTTCCCACAGGTCGCGTGCGGCCCTACCTCGAGAGCTTCGGGGAAGGCGACGGCCTCGACCTCGTCCACCTGACGTGCCTCGCGCGATGCTGGTCGACCCTCGGGGCCGGAGCCCTCGACCGCGCGACGGCGAGCGCGATCAGCGATCGCATCGAAGCGCACCGCGCGAAGGACGGCGGCTATGCCCCCGTGCCCGACGCTGACGACGGCACCGTCTACCACGGCTTCCTCGCCTGCGGCGCCCGCCAGGATCTCGGCATGCCGGTTCCCGACCCGACGCGGCTGACCGACGCCGTCGGATCGCTCGCCCTCGACTCGGGGGCCTTCGCGAACCAGCGCGGGATCCCGGCCGCGACGACGCCGACGACGGCCGCTGCGGTCACTTTGCTCTCGCGACTCGGCGCGCCGGTCCCCGAACGATCGAGCGCGTGGCTCCTCGAGCGAGCGCACCCCGAAGGCGGGTTCGCCGCAAGCGAGGGCGCGCCGATCCCCGATCTGCTGTCGACGGCGACCGCCCTCCACGCGCTCGCCGCGATCAAGACGCCGGTGGATCGCATCAAGGAGCCTTCGCTCGATTTCCTCGACACGCTGTGGACCGGCAAAGCCTTCTGCGGAAGCTGGGCCGACGATGCCGAAGACTGCGAGTACGTGTACTACGCTCTTCTCTCTCTCGGACACCTGAGCCTCGCGTGACATGAGCACCACGGACCTCAACGAGAACCGCGCAGCGCAGCCCGGCATCGACGCGATCGAGTCGCTCCACGACGCGATCCGCAGCACGCTGCTCTCGGCGAGGAACGACGCCGGCCACTGGGAGGGCGAGTTGTCCTCGAGCGCCCTCTCGACGGCGACCGCGATCGTCGCACTCGACCTCGTGAGGCGCCACGGCCAGGGCTACGAGGGCGAACGGCTCGCGGAACTCGTGCGCGGCGGGGTCGACTGGCTCATCGCCAACGCGAACGACGACGGCGGCTTCGGCGATACGGCCGAGAGCCCGACGAACATCAGCACGACCACGCTCGCCTGGGCCGCGCTTTCGATGCACGAAGGCGATGCGATCCCCGGTCTCGCGGCCGCGATCGAACGCGCCGACGCGTGGCTGCGCAACGAGATCGGCGGCGCCCCGACAGCGACGACGCTCGCCGATACGATCAGCCGACGTTACGGCATCGATCGAACCTTCTCGGTTCCGATCCTCGTGCTGTGTGCGCTCGCCGGACGGTTCGGCGACGGGCCCGAAGCGTGGCAATCGATCCCGCGGCTGCCGTTCGAGCTCGCGGCGCTCCCCCACGCGTGCTTCAGTCTCGTGGGGCTTCCGGTCGTGAGCTACGCGCTACCCGCGTTGATCGCGATCGGTCAGACGCAGCAGCACAACCTGCCGACGCGGAATCCCTTCGCGGCGCTCGCGCGGAAGCTGACGAAGCGGCGCACGCTCACCGTGCTTCGAAGGATCCAGCCCTCTTCGGGCGGCTACCTCGAAGCCACCCCGCTCACGAGCTTCGTGACGCTGAGCCTGGCAGGGTGCGGTCTCGCCGACCACGCCGTCGCGCGCAGCGCCGTCGAGTTCCTCGATCGCTCGGTTCGTCCCGACGGGAGCTGGCCGATCGACACCAACCTGGCCACGTGGGTGACGACGCTCTCGATGCAAGCGCTCGCCGCCGGCGAGGGCGGCCTCGCCGGCGCGCTCGACGAGCCCGTGCGCGACGCGCTTCGCGGATGGCTTCTCGCCCAGCAGACGAAGGTCGAGCACCCGTACACGCACGCGGCTCCCGGTGCGTTCGCATGGACGGATCTTCCCGGCGGGGTTCCCGACGCCGACGATACGCCGGGGGCGCTGCTCGCGCTCGCCCACCTTCGCGACGCCGCCGGGGCCGCCACCCAGGACGCCGAGCTCCGCGACGCGGCCCGCAACGCCGTCGGATGGCTGCTCGATCTGCAGAATCGCGATGGCGGCATCCCGACCTTCTGCCGCGGCTGGGGCAAGCTCCCCTTCGACCAGAGCAGCCCCGATCTCACCGCGCATGCGCTCCGAGCATGGCAAGCCTGGCGCGCGACGTTCGCCGAGGACGCTTCGCTCGCGAAGCGCATGGACCAGGCGACGGATCGGGCGTGCCGTTACCTGATCCGGACGCAGGCGGACGACGGACCGTGGACGCCGCTTTGGTTCGGCAACCAGCACACGTCCGATCAATCGAACCCCGTGTACGGGACGGCGCGCGTACTCGCGTGCGCCGGGATCGCTCCGACCGACGCCGGCCTCGTCGATTCGTGGCGAGAGGCGCACGACCGGGCGGCTCGCTGGCTGCTCGACGCGCAGCGAACGGACGGCGGCTTCGGCGGCGCGGCCGGATCGCCCCCCTCGATCGAAGAGACGGCGCTCGCCATCGACGGCCTGGCGCGCTACGGCCTCGCCCGACGCGATTCGAAGACTCTCGCACACGATCCGTTCGAAACCGCGATCACCGCCGCGGTCGCGTTCCTCGACGAGCGCACCGACCGGGGCCGCGACCTCACTCCCGCGCCGATCGGGCTGTACTTCGCGAAGCTGTGGTACACCGAGGCGCTGTACCCGCACACGTTCACCCTCGCGGCTCTCGCCCACGCTCGACGCTACCTGGCACGAACGAGCGACGACGCCCGACGCGAAGGAGGGCAGCCGTGACCGCGTCCGGACACGATTCGATCTACCTCGACTACAACGCCACGACTCCGGTCGATCCGCGCGTCGTCGATGCGATGCTCCCGTTCTTCCACGAACGATTCGGGAATCCCTCGAGCCGGCATCACGGGCTCGGCTGCGATGCCGCCAAGTCGGTCGAACAGGCGCGCGAACAGGTGGCCGCCGTCCTCGGAGCCGACCCCCGAGAGATCGTCTGGACGAGCGGCGCGACCGAAGCCAACAACCTCGCGCTGAAAGGTCCGATCGCTTCCGACGCGCACGCCCGTCGAGGCAAGCACATCGTGACCGTTACGACGGAGCACGCGGCGGTGCTCGATCCGTGCGGTTACCTGGAACGCAACGGATACCGCGTCACGTACCTGCCGGTGCGTTCGGACGGAACGCTCGACCTCGACCGACTGCGCGAGGCGATCACCGACGAGACGGTGCTCGTCTCCGTCATGCACGCCAACAACGAGATCGGTGTCCTTCATCCCGTCGCCGAGATAGGAGCGATCTGCCGCGAGCGGGGCGCGCTCTTCCACACCGACGCGACGCAGGCCTTCGGCAAGGAGAAGATCGACGTCGAGGAGGCTTCGATCGATCTCCTGAGCGCGAGCGCGCACAAGTTCTACGGTCCGAAGGGAGCGGGCTTCCTGTACATCCGCCGACGACGTCCTCGCGTGCGGACCGAGGCCCTCCTGCACGGCGGTGGACACGAGCTCGGACATCGATCGGGGACGCTGAACGTGCCGGGGATCGTCGGCACCGGAGCCGCGGCCGCGATCTGCCAGACGGAGCGAGAGTCGGAGCAAGAGCGCATCCGCGAGCTTCGCGACCGGCTGCATGCTCGGATCACCGGAGAGCTCGAGTCGGTGGCCCTGAACGGCCCGGAGAACGGGCGTCTCGCGAACACGTTGAACCTGAGCTTCCTGGGCGTCGACGGCGAAGAGCTCATGCGCCGGATGACCGACGTCGCGGTGTCGTCCGCTTCCGCCTGCACGAGCGCCCTCGTCCAGCCGAGCCACGTGCTCGGAGCGCTCGGACTCGACGAAGAACATCTTCGCGGGAGCGTCCGCTTCTCTCTCGGGCGATTCACGACCGAGAACGAGATCGAGGTGGCCGCCACGCGCATCGTCGAGTCCGTTCGCGAACTTCGCGCCGCCGCTTCCTCCTCGTAGGTCCCACCGTCTGCATCTCGTCCTGATCGGCCATCCGCGGAGTGACAATCGGCGACGACTCGTGCGAGCCGCCGCCGATCGATGTTGTTGATCCGGTCAGACCGGTGAGAGAGCTAGAAGAGAGATCAGAGGAAGACCACGCTCGTCTCGCAATCACCCGCCGAGGCCGGCATCACCAACAGGGCGAGGAGGGCTCCCGCCATCGCGCAGCGGGCAGCACTCCTCAGGGCTCGACTTCGCCGAATCTTCATCGTGCACTCTCCTTCACGGATTCGTCTGTTCAGCAATGACCGGGCACACTGCGGTGCCCATGCTCGAACAAGCGAATCCCGTCGGCATCCGTTCCTCGAAATCCCGAAGAATCCTCGGAATGCGGCGTGAAGCCACGTGGGAGACGGAGACCCGGCCACGTATCTGCGTGCCCGATCGAGCCTTGCACCCGGCCTCGGTTTCGCCGATAATCGCGAACGCGGGGGAGGTCACCGAAGGAAGGATCTCGAACATGGCGATTCTCTTATCCCGCGTCCCCCCGCTGCTCGCGGTTCTCCTCGCCACCTCCTCGATCGTGAATGTTTCGTGGGGCCAGCCGCCCGCGAAACCGAAGCCGGCGCCGAAGGGCACCCCCAAACCCGCAAAGCCCGAGCTCGGCGATCTCGTACTGCCGTACGATGTCGGCGGCGTCCGCTTCGCCGATCTGCAGCGCTTCCTCAACCGTTACACGACGGGCGAGGCCCGGCGACTCGCGAGCGAGGCCATTCGACGCGTTCCCACCGAGATCCATCGCGACAAGTTCCCCTGGCCCGGCGGATCGACGGGGGGCGGCTCGAACAACTTCGATCAGATCGCGGCCTACTCGATGATGTGGCGGATCTTCGAGGTCGCCGGCATGAACCGTCACGGCTCCATTGCCGCGCGAAACGCGCACGAGTGGGTCCTGCACTATCTGCGCGGCGACGGCGGACACAAGGACGCGGCGCACTCCTATCTCGGAGGCGTTCGCGTGTTTCGTCGGCTCTCCGGGAGAACGTCGAAGCCGAAGTGGGCCGAGGAAGCCGACGAGGTGCTCGCACTGATGGGCGGGCGCGCCGTCGAGAACCTGAAGCGCTATCTCGGAGGGAAGTTCTTCAACACGCGGCTCTACTCGAGAGCGCTCTCCGACGTCGCGACGTACATCCAATGGCATCGCGATCGCGGGCTCGAGCCGCCGGGTGACGTCGTCGCTCTGCTACGCGACGCCACGCGCGCCTACCTCGAGGATCCGCTCACGCTCGCGCCGTCCGGCGAGCTCTCCGGATGGGGCGTCGACGTGGACGGCGTGCCGTTTCGCATCGGCAAGATCGGCAAAGTCGACTACTGGATCAACCGTTCGAACGCGCTTCACGAAGCCGGCTTCATGGCGTTCTCGATCCAGCCCTACGCCCTGTTCGAGCAGCACGTCCTCTGGCCGAATGAAGACGCGCTGAACAAGCTGCGCCAGACGCGCGTCGCCCAGCTCCGCGAATGGTTCTGGAAGCGCGGGTATCGCGGGGGCGCCAATCCGATGGTGCGGGGCATCGGTCCCTCGCACCCGGATTGCATCACCGAGTGGGTCGACGTGGCGGGCAACAAGACGAAGCTCGCGGCGCAGAAACAGGGCGGCAACCTGTTCTATCCGTGCTACTGGGCCGCCCGCAACGAGAAGGACGTGCGCTCGCTCGTCGAGGCCTCGATCCTCCAGCATTCCAAGTTCTGGCCGGACTTCCTGCCCCAGCATCTGATGTCGCTGCAGTTCCTCCACATGGTGGCGCGGAGCGATCGCGGCCTCTACGAGTAGGACGCTGAGGGGCGGTTTCTCGCACGATCGGTGCCGTTCCGCTCAATTGATTCGCGTGCATCATTGTCGCCCTGCGGGATGCGAGTTCTCATGATGTCGAGGGCGGTTCGTCCCTCGGATCCATCAAGTGACTCGATCCCGCATCCGCTTCCGCGCTCCTGGGATTGCTGACTCGGCCTGGCGATTCGGATGCGGGATCGTACCCCCTCCTCGGGCCGTACCCTTCCGGTCGAAGCTACCGCACTCGTCGGCGCCCACGATCGCTTGCCGACCGCGGCGCTTTTCTCTTTGCATTCGCGCGAGCGGGATGACAGGATGGCCGCCCTTCACCCAGGAGGCGGCCCTCGATGTCCCCGGAAACCGTGATCGTCGCGACGTTGATCGCCTACAAGGTCGCTCTCGTGGCCTTCGGCTTGATCGGCCAGAGACGAACGCGCGACAGCGCCGACTTCTTCCTCGGCGGCCGCAAACTCGGGCCGATGGTCGCGGCGGTCAGCGCCTCGGCGAGCTCCTCTTCGGCCTGGACCCTCCTCGGCGTCAGCGGCGCCGCCTATCAGTTCGGTCTCTCGACGCTGTGGATCTTTCCGTCATGCGTCGGCGGCTTCCTGCTGAACTGGTACGTGCTCGCCCCGGCGCTTCAACGCTCGAGCCGCGAGAGCGGCGCCCTCACGATGACCGAGGTCCTTGCCGGCCCGAAGGGTCGACCGTACCGCCGCGCGATCTCGATCGTGGCGTCGGTGATCATCCTCGTCTCGCTCGGGTCGTACGTTGCCACCCAGTTCCAGGGCGCCGGCAAGACGTTCGCCGAGACGTTCGAGATGTCGCGCGATTCGGCCATCCTCGTCGGCGCCGGGATCGTGGTCCTCTACACGCTCATGGGCGGGTTCTGGGCGGTGAGCCTGACCGACACGCTGCAGGGCCTGATGATGGCGGCGGCCGCCCTGCTGCTTCCGATCGCCGGGCTTCTCCACGTCGGCGGGCCCGGCGCCCTCGCGAGCGGCCTCGGCGACGTGCCCATCGAAGGCTACACCGACCTCTTCCAGCACGCGCCCGTCTTCGGTGCAATCGGCTTCGTGGTCGGATACTTCGGGATCGGGCTCGGTTACCCCGGTCAGCCCCATGTCGTCAATCGCTTCATGGCACTCGGCGGCGGTCCCGCCGAGCTCCGTCGCGCGCGTCACATCGCGATCGCGTGGGCGGTCGTGGTCTACGCCGGGATGCTCGTCGTCGGTCTCTGCGGGCGCGTTGCCCTGCCCTCGCTCGGCGACGGCGAGGTGATCCTGATCGCGCTCACGAACGACCTCTTCCCGCCGGTCGTCGCCGGAATGATCCTCGCCGCCGTGCTTTCCGCGATCATGTCCACCGCCGACAGTCAGCTTCTCGTCGCGGCGTCGAGCGTCACGCACGATCTCGCCGGGTCCGGCGGCTCGTCGGACACGCTGGTGCTCCGATCCCGCGCCGTCATCGTCTTGCTGAGCCTCGGAGCCGTCGGCGCGGCGCTGTTCGTCGAGGAGTCGATCTTCTCGTGGGTCCTCTTCGCGTGGTCCGCGATGGGATGCGCGTTCGGCCCGCTGCTCCTCGTGACGGCGTTCCGCGGCCCGGTTCCGCCCTTGCGATCGCTCGTGTCGATGCTCCTCGGCTTCTCGCTGAGCGTCTTCGCGTATCTCGGATCGAACCTCGGCCTGCCGACGAAAGGCGGCGTCTTCGATCGCGTGCTTCCGTTCGTCGTCGCGCTGCTCGTCGTGCTCCCCCGGGCACGCGCTTCCGCCGCGACAACGAACCGCACCTGACACCCGCCGCCATCCTTGCCCGTGCTTCGGGCGCAACCTACACTCGGGTAGGCCTCCAACCCGCACCCGATACCGTGGACGCTCCGACGGTTCGCAACACGGGGACGATCGGAAACGCGGGGACGGACCGGAAACACGGGGAAGCGACATGATTCCGGACCTCGTTCGACACACGCGTGTCCTCGCCATCGTGGGCGACATCCTCACGATTCGCGCCGAGGGCGTCGGCCTTGGTGAACTGGCGATCGTCGACAACTGGGATGGTCAGTCTTCCCTCGCCCAGGTCATCGAGCTTCGTGACGACCGCGCCTCGTTGCAGGTCTTCTCGGGTGCGAAGGGGCTTTCCACCGAGGCTCGCGTTCGTTTCCTCGGTCACGCCTCGCAGGTCACCTACTCGCCCAATATCCTCGGGCGCATCTTCGACGGCGCCGGCAGCCCCATCGACGGCGGTCCCTCCCTCGACTCCGATCCGCAGGTCGACATCGGGGGGCCCTCGGTGAACCCGACCATGCGCGTCGTCCCGAAGAACTTCATCGAGACGAAGATCCCGATGATCGACGTCTTCAACTGCCTCGTCGAGAGCCAGAAGATCCCGATCTTCTCGGTCGCAGGCGAGCCCTACAACGCTCTCCTCGCCCGGATCGGCATCCAGGCTGACGCCGACATCATCGTGTTCGCGGGCCTCGGCCTCATCTTCGACGACTATCACTTCTTCCGGACGCAGTTCGAGGATGCGGGTGTATTCGCGCGTACCGTGATGTTCGTGAACCAGGCCTCCGACCCGATCGTCGAGCGCATGATCGTGCCGGACATGGCCCTGAAAGTGGCCGAGCGCTTCGCCGTCGACGAGGGGAAGCGAGTCCTGGTGCTGCTCACCGACATGACGGCCTACGCCGACGCCCTGAAGGAGATCGGCATCGCGATGGAGCGCGTGCCGTCGAACCGTGGCTACACGGGCGACCTCTACAGCCAGCTCGCCGTGCGCTACGAGCGCGCGTGCGATTACAAGGGCGCCGGATCCGTCACGACGCTCACGGTCACCACGATGCCCGGCAACGACGTGACACATCCCGTCCCCGACAACACCGGCTACATCACCGAAGGCCAGTTCTATCTGCACGACGGCATGATCGATCCGTTCGGGTCGCTCTCCCGCTTGAAGCAGCAGGTCATCGGCTCGGTCACGCGCGAGGACCACTCGCAGGTCATGAACACGATGATCCGCCTGTACTCGGGCGCCCGCGACGCCGCGCAGAAGCAGGCGATGGCGTTCGATCTCTCCCCGCTCGACGAGAAGATGTTGAAGTTCGGCGAGCTCTTCCGCACGCGCTTCATGGATATCGACGTCTCGATCCCGCTGAACGACGCGCTCGATCTCGGCTGGAAAACCATGGCCGAGTGCTTCGAGCCGGAAGAGCTGCTCATGCGCCAGAACCTGATCGACCGCTACTTCCCGAAGAAGGACGACGCGGCGGACTGAAACCCCACCGCGCCGGACCGAGACCCCAAGCGCCATGGCGATCGCCCTCAACAAGAGCTCGCTCAAGCAGCAACGCGATCGGTTGAAGCTGTTTCAGCGTTTTCTGCCTTCGCTCGATCTCAAGCGACAGCAGCTGATGATCGCGTTCAAGGCCGCCAAGACCACTCTGGCCGCAACCGAAGCCGAGGCCGCGCAGTTGGAGTCGTCCGTCGTCGACGTGCTGCCGCTCCTCGGCAGCTCGACCCTCGGCGAGCGCGATCTCACGGATCTCGTACGGATGAAGTCGGTGAAGATCGAGATCGAGAACGTCGTGGGCGCAAAGCTTCCGATCGCCCGGGAGATCGAGTTCGAAGCGCTCGAGTACTCGACGCTCGCCCTCCCGTTCTTCGTGGATGTTCTCGTCGAGAAGCTCGAGGCGCTCTCGCGACTCCGGATCCGCGTGGCCGTCGAGCGCGAGCGCGTTCGTCTACTCGACGCGGCCGTACGTCGGATCACGCAGCGCGTGAACCTGTTCGACAAGGTCCTCATCCCGGGAGCGAAGCGCGACATCGCGCGCATCCGGATCTTCCTCGCCGACGAGGAGCGCGCCGCCGTGGTCCGTTCCAAGATCAGCAAGGCCAAACGGGAGGCGAGCAACTAGCCGATGGCGATCGTCCCTCTCGAGAAGATCACGGTCTACGGCCCGAGCACCCGGAAGGACCACGTCCTCGACGGTCTGCAGGAGCTCGGATGCCTGCATCTCGTGCCGCTCACGGACACGGACGGAGCCCCGGAGCCCACCCGCTCCACGTCGCTCGAGCGCGCCCGCGAGGCCGTGCGCTACCTCACCGCATGCGGGAGCCTGCGCCGCCCGAGTCGACGCCACGAGGAATACAGCTCTCGTCGAGTCACGCGGGAAGTGCTCGAGGTCGCCCATCGCGCCGAGGAGCTCTCCGATCAGCGCGACGAGCTCATCGCCGCGATCGAGGCCCTCGAACCGTGGGGCGATTTCCGACTGCCCAAGGGCGGCGCCATCGACGGGCTGCGATTCTGGTTCTACACGCTTCCGCTCTATCGGCTGGAGGATTTCGACGCGTCGCCGCACGTCTGGAAGCTGGCGGCACGCGATCATCGAACGGCCTACATCGTCGTGCTTGCGGCAGAAGAGCCGAAGGACATCCCCGCGACGCGCGTCGAGCTCGATCCGCGCCCGCGCACCGAGCTCCTGGATCGCCTCGAGGAGATCGAGGAAGAAATCGATCACCTGCACTGGGAGCGCGTCAACCTCACCCGATGGCGAGAGCGGCTGGCACACGACCTCGCCGAAGCCGAGAACCGCGACGCCCGTCGCGACGCCGCGCGCGCGACGCTCGTGGCGGGCGAGGTGTTCGCCCTGCAGGGGTGGGCGCCCGCCGAGGTCGCGGAGGATCTCGAGGCGTTCGCCGCCCGCGAGGGCATCGCCGTCACGCTCGAGAAACCGTCGCCGGAAGAAGAACCGCCGACGCTCCTTCGCAATCCCGAGCGCATCGCCGGGGCCGAGGGAGCGGTGACGTTCTACATCACGCCGAACTACCGGACGTGGGACCCCACGCCGGTCGTCTATTTCTCCTTCGCGATCTTCTTCGCGATGATCTTCTCCGACGCGGGCTACGCCTTCCTTCTCGGAGGCGTGCTTCTCGCGCTGTGGCGAAGGCTCTCGAAGTCGTCGGCCGGACTGCAGGCCCGGAACTTCCTCACGACGATCGTGATGTTCGCGCTTGTCTGGGGCATCCTCGTCGGGAGCTACTTCGGCCTCACGCCTCCGGAGTCCTCGCTGATCGGCAAGCTCAAGGTGCTCGACCTGGGAGACCAGGGCGCGATGATGATGCTGTCGATCCTGATCGGTATCGCGCATCTCGTCCTGGCGAACGCGATCACGGCCTGGCGAAAGCGGGGATCGCTCGCCTGCCTCGGGCCGATCGGATGGATTCTCGGCCTCGTCGGCGGCTTCCTGCTGGGCGCCGCGATCCAGGGCCCGGCTTCCGACTCGGTCGGCTCGGCCGGAACCGTGATGCTGATCTCCGCCGGCGCGCTGATCCTGCTCTTCACGAGCGAACGCCCCGTCACGAGCGCGCGCGATTGGGTCGGCCGCATGGTCGACGGCCTCAAGGCGCTGACGGATGTCTCCAAGGCGTTCGGCGACGTCTTGAGCTATCTGCGCCTGTTCGCGCTCGGCCTCGCGAGCGCGCAGCTCGCGGTCACCTTCAACAATCTCGCCGGCGACGCCGCCGCCATCCCGGGCGCGGGCATGCTGCTCGCGATCGTCATCGTCGTCGCCGGCCACGCCGTGAACTTCCTGCTCGCCACCATGAGCGGCGTCGTGCACGGCCTTCGTCTGAACTGCATCGAGTTCTTCAACTGGAGTCTCCAGGATGAAGGACAACCCTTTCGCCCCTTCGCGAGGAAGGCAGGTTCCTGATGGATGGATTCATGAACACGCTCGGCTGGGCCGGCATCTACGGCCCGATGGCGCTCGGCGCCGTGGGAAGCATCATCGGATGCGCGCGCGCGGGAATGGCCGCGTGCGGTGCCATGATCGATGTCGAGAGCGGCTACGGCCGTCTGGTGGGCCTCTCGGCGCTTCCCTCTTCGCAGATCATCTACGGAATCGTCGTGATGTTCTCGCTGAGCCGCGACGTCACCCCCGAATCCGCAGGCGGACTGTTCGCCGTCGGACTGCTCTCGGGAGTCGCGCTGATGTTCAGCGGGATCTTCCAGGGGCTGTGCTGCGCCTCCGCCATCAACGCGAGCAAGAGGAAGCCGGAGATCTTCGGCCTGAGCGCGGCCCCCGCCGCCATCGTCGAGGGCTTCGCCGTGTTCGCGTTCATCTTCGCGCTCGTCATCAGCGGCGGCATTCCCAAGTAAGTACGAGAGGACGCGAGTCATGACCGAAGAACCGAGATCGTCCGGCGTCCAGGATCTGATCGACAAGCTGCAGACCGAGGGCGTAGAGAAGGGCCGCACCGAAGCCGATGCGCTGGTGACGCAGGCCCGTCAGGAGGCGATGCGCACGCTCGACTCCGCGAAGACCGAGGCCGAAGAGATCCTCGCGAAGGCGCGCGCCGAGTCCGAGCGCTTCCAGAAGATGAGCGAGGACGCGTTACGGCTGGCCGCGCGCGACGCCGTCCTCAAGCTGAACGAATCGATTCGCTCGGCCCTCTCGGCGAGTGTGCACCGACTCGTCTCGCACACCCTGAGCGACCCCGAGTACCTCAAGCAGATGATTCTCGCCATCGCGCGACAGGCGACTCCGGAAGGCGCCGGCGAGATGGAGATCCAGCTCCCGACGACGATCCCGAGCGTCGCCGAGCTCCGCGAGAATCCCGAGAGCACCGACGACGGCTCGCTGACGGCGCTCGCACTCGGGCTGACGGCGGACGCGCTTCGCGAGGGGCTCACGGTCGTTCCGGGCGACGACGCCTCGACCGGCCTGACGCTTCGCATCGTCGACCAGGATGTCGAGATCGATCTCACGGACGAAGCGGTGAGCGCCCTTCTGATGCGCCATCTGATCCCGCGCCTGCGCGCCGTGGTGGGAGACTGACGGAGGCGACGTGGGTCGTTCCTACTACACACTGATCGCGAGCCTACCGGGCCTGCCGCCGACGTTCGAGACCGATCGCTCGCCGATCTCGCGTCCGAGGCTCGTCGAACGGCTCGAGATGCTCGAAGAGGAGCATGCGAAGCTCATCCGCAAGGTGCGGGACTTCCTCGCATGGGACCGCGAGACCCTCGACCGGACCGACGACGAGTTCATCGCGCGCTACGAAGAGGTCGTCCCTCCACTGACGAACTCCGCGGTGCGCACCGTCGTGAACGACCGCATGAACATGCGAACCATCGCGAGCGCGATCCGACGGCGGCGCGCCGGCAAGGGACCGGGACGCGGCGTCGGGGAGTTCGCCGACCACGTGAATCGCCACTTCCAGGACGTCGACTTCAACCTCGGCGGCCGGTTCGCCTGGATCGCCGAGTTCGACGCGGCGTTCCGCGCGGGACGCCTGGTCGACGCCGAGCGTGTCCTGTTCACCGAGCACTGGTCACACTGGTCTCGTGCCGCAGAGCGCCATCACTTCTCGTTCGAAGCGGTCGTGTTCTATCTCGCCCGCTGGACGCTCGTCGATCGCTGGACAAGCCACGATGCCGATCGAGGTCGCGAGCGATTCGAAGCACTCATCCAAGACTGCATGGGGGAGTATGCCGAACTCTACAGCTAGCGCTCGGGTCATCGGAGTCACGGGCAACATCGTCGCCGTGGAATCCGAACAGGCGCTCATGAAGAATCAGCTCGCCAACGTCTGCGTCGGCGAAGAGCGGCTCAAGGCCGAGGTGCTGCGCGTTCAGGGACTCGAAGCCGAGCTCCAGGTGTTCGAGGACACGAGCGGTGTGCGCATCGGTGACCCGGTCGAGCTGTTCCCGGAGATGCTCTCCGTGACGCTCGGCCCCGGGCTTCTCGGGACGGTCTACGACGGGCTGCAGAATCCGCTCGACGAGCTCGCCAAGCAGGACGGGTTCTTCCTGAAGCGCGGCCGATACGTGACCGGGCTCGACGCGAGCATGGCGTGGGCCTTCGAGCCCGCCGTCGCGACCGGCGATCGCCTGGTCGCCGGCGATACGATCGGAACCGTCAAGGAGCGCAACATCGTCCATCGGATCATGGTGCCGTTCCAGGAGCCCGGCGAGGTCGAAGTGCTCTCCATACGGCACGGCAACCTCACCGTCGATCAGACCGCGGTCGAGATCCGCGATGCCGCCGGCCGCGAACGCTCGCTCACCCTGCAGCAATCGTGGCCGGTCCGGCGCGCGCTCCCCGCGTCGATGATTCGACGCCGCATCATCGAACGGCGGTTCCCCGACGAGCCGGTGACCACGACGACGCGTATGGTCGACACGTTTTTCCCGGTGGCGCGTGGCGGGACGGCGTGCATCCCCGGTCCGTTCGGCGCCGGCAAGACCGTGCTCCAGGGTCTCATGGCGCGGTACTCCTCCGTCGACATCGTGGTCGTCGTGGCGTGCGGCGAGCGCGCGGGCGAAGTCGTCGAGACGATCCACGAGTTCTCCGAGA
This sequence comes from uncultured Planctomycetota bacterium, assembly GCA_964597885.1. Lineage (GTDB taxonomy): Bacteria > Planctomycetota > JACOTG01 > JACOTG01 > JAUIME01 > CAZQZX01. The sequence continues at coordinate 18,499 of CAZQZX010000045.1, read as the reverse complement.
TGGAGGACCCGTCCACCGGCGGCAAGCTCATGGATCGAACGATCATCATCTGCAACACGTCGTCGATGCCCGTCGCGGCTCGCGAAGCGTCCATCTACACGGGCATCACGATCGGCGAGTACTACCGACAGATGGGCCTCGACGTGATGCTCATCGCCGACTCGACCTCGCGCTGGGCGCAGGCCATGCGCGAGACCTCCGGTCGCCTCGAAGAGATCCCGGGTGAGGAAGCCTTCCCCGCCTACCTCGACTCGTCCATCAAGTCGGTGTACGAGCGCGCCGGCGTCCTCGGGCTTCGCGATGGAACGACGGGCAGCCTCACGATGGTCGGGACCGTGTCGCCCGCCGGCGGAAACTTCGAAGAGCCCGTGACGCAGGCGACGCTCGGAACCGTGAAGGCCTTCCTCGGTCTCTCCTACGACCGCGCCTACAAGCGCTTCTATCCGGCGATCGATCCGCTGATCTCCTGGTCGCGCTACCTCGAGCAGCTCCAGCCCTGGTTCGACTCCAACATCGATCCCGGCTGGACAGCATCCGTGAAGGAGGTCCTGAAGCTGCTGTCCGACGGCGACAGCATCTACCAGATGATGCAGGTCACCGGTGAAGAAGGCGTCACGATCGAGGACTTCGTCACCTACCAGAAGGCGATGTTCGTCGACATGGTCTACCTGCAACAGGACGCATTCGATCCCGTGGATGTCTCGGTCTCGACCGAGCGCCAGAAGGAGACGTTCCTCCGGATCAAGCGTCTCATCGACCGCGACTACCCCTTCACGGACAAGGACGCGGCTCGTGGCTACTTCACGCGGCTCACCGGCCTCGGCAAGAACCTCAACTACGCCCCGTCCGGGTCCAAGGAGTACGAGGACCTCGTCGCGCAAATCGACGCGCTCGAGAAGGACGCGATGTCCGGCTAGGTCCTGTCGCGGATCTCTTCTTCGGCGAGAGGCACGAACACCGTCAGCAGAGCGAGGGCCGCGAGCGAGTAGTGGGTGATCCCCATCGCGTAGAAGATGACGCCGTGGAAGATCGCCATGGTCGCGAGCAGATATGGCCGAGCCGGACGCCACCATACGAGGATCGGGAACAGGCACTCGAGCCCGATCGGGCCATAGGTTGCGGCGCGATACACGAACGGGTGATCGAGCATCCACGTCATGGGCACGTTCCACTCGTAGACGTTCGCCGCGAAGTAGAACATCGTCGTTCCGTCCGCCCAGTCGCCACCCGTGCGGAGCTTCTGGAGCACCGACACGCCGTACATGAACACGCACTGAAACTGCAGCATGCGGAGCGCGGCGCAGCCTCGCCAGGGTCGGTCGCCCGTTTCGTGGGCCCCCTTCCAGCGCCACACCGCCGACACCGACCAGCGCCGGTCGCTGTCCAGAAACATCAGCCAGAACGTGGCGATCGTCAGCAGCTGCTCGGCATTGTTCGCGAGCATCGGATTGGCGTGCCGGAACGAGAGCGTGAGCACGAAGAGCCCCACCGTCGCCGCTCGCGTGAAGAGCCCGAGCGCGGTGAGCGCGGCCGCGAGCAGATAGATCGAGTGCAGGACCCGCACCGCACCCGGCGACGACAATCGATGCAGCAGCGAGAGGTGCTCGGCTCGCTGACCGTCACCGAGAAGCGCGCCCGGTGCCACGCCCGCATCTCCGTAGAAGAACGGGACGTCTCGCAAGACGGCGAGGCCGGTCAGGACGATCACGCTGCCCACCGCGATCCGAAACAGTGCAGCAGCGCGAGCCGACCCCGACTCGAACAGGAACACTCCTACGCGATCCTGCCAGTTCATGGCTCCGTCTCTCCGAGCGGCGCCGGGATCTCGGTCTCGATCATCGGCAGTCGGACGAACGAGTCCGGATCGTCGAGCACTTTGCGCCACGCCGCGGCCGACGTGAACAGCGGATTGCCGGTGTCGTCCGGCTCGAGGAGCGGGACCGGATAGGCGAGCTTCAGCGCTTCGGCGCGCACGATCGCATCGATTCCCTCGGGCGCGAAACGATCGAGGATCCGATCCGTCCCGCGCGGTACCCATTGCGCGCGACGCGCCGGATTGAGGAGCGCGGTTTCGACATTCCGCCAGTTCCGTCTTCGGAGCAGCCCGTACGATGCCACCGAATCGCGGAGGTCGAATCCCTCGCGCTCGCCGGCTTCGGTCTCGTACTCGACGCGAAGCCGGCGGATGTTCACGAGCCGCTCGTCGAACATCGACCATCGCTGATACTGCCCCGACTGCAGGAGGTACCACGAGATCGGAGAGATCGAACGCACCTCGAGGAGCGGCGCACCCTCGTGCGTATCGAGAACGGGCATCGGCACTCGCGTGGAGAGGATCGAACGACGCGCATCCGGACCGGGAACCGCCCAGAGGATCACCGCGGTCCAGTGCGCGAGAAGCAGCACGGCGATCCACGCGCGGCGCGGCGTCCAGATCTTCGGCGGCGGGGTCGGGTGGGTTCGGGGCTGGCTCAACTCGATTTCGTCCGCGAGGCGTGCGAGCGCTCATCGCTCGGCGAGCGCGGGCATTCTATCCGAAAACTATCCCGGATTCCGCTCGGATCTGGCGGAAATCGGGGTACCCTTTCCTTGCGGAATCCTAGCCAGAGAGCCTGCCGTCCCAGGCTCCCGCCAGGCCCACTCCCCACCTCTTGATTCGACACCCGCCCGAATGGAGACGAGCCAACGCCTGAGCATCGGACCCATCCAGAATCCGATGCGCGGACTGCTGCATGGAGGCGCCGCGATCGCCTCGGCCTTCGGCATGATCTTTCTTCTGCAGCCGACGACCGACGATCGAGCGCAGCGCGCGTCCCTGCTCATCTTCGGGCTCAGCCTCGTCGTCCTCTACACGGTGAGCAGCCTCTACCATTGCGCCCCGTGGTCTCGTCAGTGGAAGCGGAACATCCGCAAGGTCGACCATTCGCTCATCTACGTCGTCATCGCGGGCACCTACACGCCGCTCGCCGCCTTCGCACTCGAAGGCACGCTGCAGAAGATCTGCCTCGTCATCGTCTGGACCATCGCGGCATTCGGCATCGCGCAGAAGATGTTCTGGCCGCGCGTGCCCGTCGGCTACTCGGTCACGCTGCAGACCCTTCAGAGCACGCTCGCCCTCGGACTGCTCCAGCCCCTCTCGGAGAAGCTCCCCTGGCCCGCCCTCGCGCTGCTCGTCTTCGGAGGGCTTCTGTACGGCGCCGGCATGATCCTGTACGTGACGCAGCGCCCGCGACTGTGGCCTCGCGTCTTCTCGTACCACGAGCTCTTCCACGTCTTCGTCGTCGCCGGAAGCTTCGTGCACTACGTCATGACGCTCGTGTACATCGTTCCGCTCGCCTGACGTCTCCCGCGCCGATTTCTGGCCTTCGTCCGAGAAACACTTTCGGGATCCGATCCGTTTCGGTATGAAGGATCGGATGAAGACGCTCGAGAGAACTCCCATCACCCTTTCGATCCCGGCTCGTGCCCTCGTCGCGACGGCCGCCCTCGTGATCGTGCTCGGTCCGCTCCTCGGATGCCAGAGCCGCATTCGCGTGGCCCTCGAGATGCCGCCCGATAACGAAGCCACCGTGCAGGTGACCGGCGACGAGCCCGCGGTCACGATCGAGAACACGGGACCGGGTGAAATCGCCATCGCCATCGGAGCCGCCGGCGGCCCGATCGGTAAGGCCGATACCCGAATCGGCAAGGGCAAGATCAAGCAGAGCCACAAAGGCCCCGTGAAGATCCGTCTCGAATCCTTCGACGGCGAAACCCGCGTCGTGATCCATGCGACCGGCGCGACCGGAATCCACCTCGACGACATGCCGAAGCCCAAACCCTGACGAGCACCCGACCGTGACCGCACCCAGCCTTCGAGCCCGTATTGCATGGATCGCCGTGGTGATCGTGTCGGCGTACGCCGCTTCGTGGAACTTCCTCACGCCCTCCGAAGAGAACCTTCGCCGCGTGCGCATCGCCTCGAGCGACGTGGCGCATCTCGCTCAGAAGCTCGAGGGCGCCGGGTTCGACGTTCTTCACTCGCGTCCCGGCGATCGGCTCGTGCAGGTGGTCGTCTCGGCCGCCGAGCTCGGCCGATTGCGCGAGCGCGGACTTCCGGTCGAGGTCGCGGGAGCCGGGCGCCCTTTCCGTGAGATCCAGGCCGAGCGAAGCGCCGGGCGAGGAGGCACGCCCGCAGGCTACCCCGACCTCGCCACCGTCGAGCAGGCGATGGCGGATCTCGCCGCCGCGTACCCGACGCTTTGCACGGTCGTCGACGTGACGAGCACCTACGGCGCCGACCCGACCTTCGAGGGACGCAACCTGCGCGTGCTCCGCATCTCCGACAACGTCACGATCGACGAAGACGAGCCGGCCGTCCTGATCGTGAGCGCGCATCATTGCCGCGAGATCGTGACTCCGGTGATCGCCCTCGAAGCGGCGACGCGATTGCTGACCGAGTACGGCAGCGATCCTCGCGTCACCGCCGCCGTCGACGGGAACGAGATCTGGATCGCACCGGTCTGGAATCCCGACGGGTACGTGCACGTCTTCGAGGTCGACAACCTCTGGCGCAAGAACCGGCGGATCTTCGACGACGGGATCGGCGTCGACACGAATCGCAACTACCCCGTCGGCTGGGAGACCGCGTGCGGCGGTAGCAACACCACGACCTCGAACACCTACAAGGGCCCCGAGCCCGCGTCCGAACCGGAAACCCGGACGATGCTCACGTGGTCGCACGACCGTCGGTTCGCGAAGGTTCTCGACTACCACTCCTCGGGCCGCGAGGCGCTCTACACGTACTCGTGCCTCGAGTATCCGTTCGAGTCGTACCTGGCCGAAGAGGCGGCCGTCCTCAGCACGGAATCGGGCTACGGCGGATCGATTCGGCTGCCGAGCGCCGAGGGCGAGCACTACCAGACCCAGTACGCCACGTACGGCTCCTACTCGTTCCTCGTCGAGACGCAGGAAGAGTTCCAGCCGCCCTTCGAGGACGCCCTTTCGGAGGCCGCGCTGGTCTGGCCGGGCATCCTCTGGACCCTCGAACGGCCGATCCCGCTGTGGGGGCACGTGACGGACGCGTCGAACGGAGCGCCTCTCGAGGCGACGCTGCGTCTGCTCGATGCGGGCAAGGCCGCGAGCGCGCCGCGGGACCTGACGTTCACCAACGGTGAGACGAACTCGAGCGGTGGAGCTTTCGGCCGCTACCACGCGTTCCTCCCGACAGGGTCGTACCGGATCGAGTTCTCGGCGCCGGGCTACGCTCCGGAGGAACGGATCGTCCGGGTCTCGAAGGAAGAGAGCCTCACCCTCGACATCGCCCTCGAGCCGGCGCGCATCGCGTTCGACTTCCCGTCGGGACGCCCCGGCCGTATCGATCCCGGCGGAGACAGCTTCCTTCTCGAGATCCAGGAAACCGTGCCGGGAGGTCTCGCTACGGGAACCGAGCGGCTGCATTTTCGAACCGGATCCGGCCCTTTCACCTCCGTTCCGCTCGAGCTCGTCTCGCCGGGAAGCTACCGCGCGAGCTTCCCGCCGCTCGACTGCCCCGGCGCGGTGGAATACTTCGTGACGGCCACCGATTCGGCCGGCTCCGTCCTTCGATCGCCGCAGGGCGCGCCGCGCTTCGCTTCGTACCGAGCCGCCCTCACCACGTCGCGCGTCGTAACGTTCGAAGACGACTTCGAGACCGACCGCGGCTGGCAGACCGAGGTGCTCGGTGCCAGCGACGGAGCCTGGGAGCGCGGCATCCCGGTGAACGATCCCTCCTGGGCGCACGACCCTCTCGAAGACGCCGATCCGGGTGAGAACGGATCGTGCTTCCTCACCGCGAATCAGACCGGCAACACCGACGTCGACAACGGATCGGTGCGGCTCACATCCCCGCCCTTCGATCTCGGACCGGACAGCGCCTCCATCCGCTACCGCTACTTCCTGCGACTGACGAACACGTCGAATGCCGACGACCGCCTTCTCGTCGAGATCCGGAGCTTCGCGAGCCCCGACGGCCAGTGGACTCCGATCGCCCTGCACACGACGGACGGCAATCTCTACTGGCGAACGCACACCATCACGCAGGACGACCTCGATGCCGCGGGCGTCCCGGCCAGCCGCTCGGTGCGCCTGCGATTCACGGCCACCGACGCCGGCAACCCGAGCATCGTCGAAGCCGGCATCGACAGCCTGCGAGTGAGCGTCGACTCCTGCAGACCCTGAAGCGCGCACGCACGCCACGGTCGCGACCGACTTCTCTTGCCGCACGCTCGGCATCCCGATACGATTGAGACGCCGGACCTGTAACCCGACCGGGCTTTCGCTCGTCTCTTCCCCATGAGCGGTGCCGCTATGCCGTCCTCAACGCCTCGGAGCGTCGCCGAGTACCTCGATCTCGAGCAGCATGCCGCCGCTCGGCACGAGTACCGCTCCGGGGAGGTCGTCGAGGTGGGCGGAGCGAGCCTGGCGCACAACACGATCGTCCTCAATCTCGGCAGCGAGCTGAGGCGGCTCCTCGAAGGCCGACCCGAGCGCGCATTCGTTTCCGACTTGCGGGTCTCGGTGCCGGCGTCTGCGCTTTACGCGTACCCCGACGTCGTCGTCACGAACGGATCGCCCGCGATCGAAGCCCATCCCGCCGATAGCCTGCTCAACCCACTCGCCATCTTCGAAGTGCTCTCGCCTTCCACCGAGGCCTACGACCGCGGGAAGAAGTTCGAGGCGTACCGGACGCTCCCCTCGCTCGAACACTACATCCTCGTCGCGCAGGACCGGGTCGCCGTCGACCACTTCCGAAGGAGCCGTCGCCGCTCGGACGGCCGCGGGGTCGAAACCTGGAACCTCGTCGCGCGACGGCAGCGGGAACAGCTCATAGAGCTCGAGCCGTTGGACCTGAGCCTCGCGCTCGACGACGTCTACGCCGGGCTCTCGTTCTGAGCGAGCCTCGGCGCGCAAGGCGAGGGAAGTGGCGGCGGATCCGGTCCCGAAGGGAGCGCTTCGCCCATGTGCCGGGTTGGCTATACTGCCCGCATCATGCTGACCCAGCTCCATCTCATCGCGAATGCCGTGCTGTACTTCGGGCTTGCCGCCTGGTGTACCATCGCGCCCGCAAAGACCAGCGACGCTATCGGCTACCGATTCCAGCACGCGTCCGCGAGGTCGGAATACATCGTGATCTACGGCGGTCTCGAGCTCGGTCTCGGGATCTTCTATCTGCTCGCCGCGCTGGACGACAGCCTCCTGCGGGCCGGGATCCTGTTCTCGGTGTGCCTCTACGGCTGCCTCGCCGTGTACCGGATCGGCACGATCGTGACCATCCGGAAGCTGGGCTCGTTCCCGTACGCGATGCTCGCGATCGAGGCCGGAATGGCGATCTGGGCCGTCGCGGCCTGGCTGTCTCTCCGCGGCTGACGCCCCCGCCGCCGCGAAAATCGGGGCTTTTCAGGGGGCCGACCCTCGGTTAAGCTCGGTTACGGGGCGTTGTTCAAGGGTTAGCTCGAGAGTTGAGGAATCGATCCATGCTGTTCCGGGCCTGGCGCCTCGTAGCGCCCCTGCTTGCTGTATCTCTGCTCCTCGTCGCGGAATGCCGCCCCCTCCAGGCCGGCGATATCCCCGTCCCCCTCACCGACGAGTTCGACGTCCCCGACCAGTTCGACGAGAACCAGTGGCTCCCGCACGTCTCCTTCAGCCGTTCGGGACGGTTCGCCGTCACGTGGACGGACGCGACGAACATCAAGGTGCGGCAATACACCGGCAACGGCGAACCCATCGGCGGCGAGATCCTCGTCAACCAGACGACCATCGGGAACCAGAACGAGCCGCGTGTCGCCTACATCGGTGGCGCCGAGCTCATCGTCGCGTGGACCGACTACAACGGTGCCGACGGCGCGGCCCTCGGCGCGCTCGCGCAGCGCGTCAACGCCCAGGGACAGCGCACCGGCCCCGAGTTCATCGTCAGCGAGACGACCGAGGGCTCGCAGTGGGCGCCTCAGGTCGTCGTCAACGAGCGCAGCGGCCGCATGGTCTTCATGTGGGTCGACAGCATCCCGGGAGACGGCAGTAACGCCGGCGTGTTCGCCCGACTCTTCGACCAGGAGGGCAATCCGCTCTCCGGTGAGTTCCTCGTGAATCAGACGATCACTGCCGCGCAGGTCAGCCCGTCGATCGCGATGTTCGAAGACGCGTCGTTCGTCTGCGCCTGGCAGGATCGATCCGGTCAGGACGGAAGCGGCAGCCGCGTCTGCGCGCGCCTGTACGCCCCGAACGGGACGCCGCGCACCAACGAGATCCAGGTCAACCAGTCGTCCTTCGCCAACCAGGAGACGCCGTGGGTCTGCGCCCACGACGACTTCTCCTTCACGGTCGGCTTCACGGATCAGGGCGGCGCCGACGGAAGCGGGTCCGGCGTGTTCTTCCGGCGATTCGACCGGCACGGCCTGCCGCTGAGCGACGAGATCCGAGCCAGCGAGCGCACGCTCGGCGACCAGGGTTTCCTCCGCGTGGCCACCGACGGTTCGCAGTCGCTGCTCGCCACGTGGGCCGACTTCAGCGGCATCGACGGAAGCGGTGCCGGCGTCTACACCCGCGCGTTCACGATCGAGGGCGTTCCTCTCGGCCCCGACGTCCTCGTCAACCAGACGACGGCGTCGACCCAGTTCCGGCCCAGCGTCGCGATGGGAGACTCGGAACACGCCGTGATCGTCTGGGAAGATCAAGGCGGAGCCGATGGCGACGGCTTCGGCGTCTACGGCCGCCGATGGTTCGTCGAGGAAGCCGCGGCCGTCCCCGCCGCCTCGGCAATCGCTCTCGTGGCCCTGGCGCTGGCCCTCGCCGCCGCCGGGTGGCTCTGCATCCGCAGCGCGGGACGCTCTTGATGGGGTCGCATCCGAGAGGTCGCTCTTGATGGACCGCTCCTGATGCAACGTCGCAACCCCCGTCGCGTTCGCAAGCGCGTCGCACCGAGCTGTCGCGTCTGCGGTCTGATGCTTTCCACGTGCGTGTGCGACCTGCTGCCGCGTATCCGGAGCCGCGTCGAGCTCGTGGTCTACCAGCATTTCTCCGAGCTGAACCGGCAGAGCAACACCGGTCGCCTCGTCGCGCACATGATCGAGCCCAGCCGGATCCTCCAGTGGGGATCCGAGACGCCGATTCCCGAGACGACCTTCGACGAACCCGACGCCGTGACCTACGTCCTGTTTCCGCGGTCGACGATGAACGTGCTGTCGCCGGAGCACGTGGCGACCGACGGCCGACGCACGTCGCTCATCCTGCTCGACGCGACGTGGGGCCAGGCCCGCTCGATGTCCCGGCGCATCCCGGCGATCCAGTCGCTGCCGTTTCTGAGCCTGCCCGAGGGAGACACTCCCACGTGGAAGCTCCGACGCTCCCCCGGATCGGGTCAGTGCTGCACGCTCGAGGCCGCATATCGGGCGGTCTCGATCCTCGACGGCGAGTCCGTCGCCGCCCCGCTGATGACGGCCCTCGAGCTCATCATGGCGCGTGGCCTCCACCAGCGCGGCAAGATCCGCCGCGCCGAGATGGAAGCCACGTGCGAACCGCTACTCAAGACGCTCGCGCAAGCGAAAGCGGCCGCGGAGCCGGCGTGACACCGCCGCTCGGCGGCCTCGCGACCGTGTTGTATCCTGGCCCTCCCGACATGAAGTCCCTCGCCGCCCTGCTGCCGTCGATCCTCGTCGTTGCCTTCACGACCGCCACGGCTGTCGCGACCGCCACGGGAATGCAGCGCGCCACGCCCTATCCGGAGCTCGCGCCCGAGAAGCGCGTGTACACGGCCGGCGTCGACGAGAGCTTCGATTCCCTCCGCCCGCTCATCCGCGAGCTCGAAGAGACCTCGCCCGAGACCTACTACGTGGTCGTCGTCGAGTCCTCGGGAAGCGGCGACCAGGCGACGCGGCGCTACGTCGACGAGCTGCACGCGCGCTGGCGCAAGGCGGCCTCGCGCGACGACTCCCTCGAGCTCGATCCGGATCGGGCGATCCTCGTCCTCCTCGCGATCACGAACCGACAGCTGTCGATCCACGCGGGCGTGGCCCTTCAGAGCAAGCTCGGCCTGCGCGGCGATACGATCGACCGCGACATCGTCGGGCCGCACTTCATTCCGTACGCTCGATCAGGTGAGTACGCGGCGGGGCTGGCCGCCCTCCTTCCCGAGATCGATCGATGGATCCGCGAGAAAGAGGCGGCGAAGGCCGCGACGGCACGCAAGGCCGACGAACGCGACGAGAGACGCAAACGGTTTCGATCGACGACGCTGCCGCTGATCGTCGCGGGCGGAGGACTCGCGCTGGTGCTCGCCTTCCTCGCCTTGCTCTCTCTTCGCTTCGCACGTGCCGGACGATCCGCCCGCGCACGACTCGAAGCCTTTCGCACCGAGGTCGTCCAGTTCCTGGACAAGCTCGACGCGCTCAAACAACGCCAGGAGCTGCTGCCGTTCACCGACCAGGACTACGGCGGTTCGATGACCGGCGAGACGCTCGACTTCTTCGAGAAGATCGAGACGACACGCGAGGCGCTCCGCGACGAGTGGCTCGTCCACATGGACACGTGTCGCGAGGTCGAACGAATGCTGGGCGAAGCCAAGTGGCCTCGCACGGCCCGGTATCGGGAGGCCCTCGACCGCATGTCGGCGAAAGGATCGGGCCTCGACGCGACGCACGAAGGATACGAGCGCGCGGTCGAGCGGCTCGATCGTCTCGAACGAGCCCACGAGGAGACGACCACGGTCCTCGCCGAGTACGAGGAGCGGCTCGCCCGACTGACGAGCCAGCTCGAGTCGATCGGTGAGCTCGGCCTTTCGACGACCCCCTACGAAGTCGGCACCGAGGCCTGTCGCGCGGCGCTCGAATCCGCTCGCGGCTCCAAGACCCCCGATCCGCTCGGCGCTCTACAGATCCTCGCCGACGCCGGAGAGCATCTGACCGAGCTCGGCCGATGGACGGAACGCGTGATCTCGATCGTGGCCGCCATCGACGACGTCCAGGACGAGGTGAAGCGAACGCGCGAGAAGATCGGCAAGCTGCGCTCCGAGGGCTGGAAGCTCGACGAAGAGGGCGGCAACCCCGATCCGCCGCTGGCGCGCGCCGGTGAGCGTGCCGGTGCCGCACGACTCGCACTCGATCGCGGCGAGGACGAGGCGGCCGACGAGGAGGTCCAGCACGCCGCGGCCGATGTCGAGCGCGCGCGACGGATCATCACCCGTCAGCAGGAAGCTCGCGAGCGATGCGCGACCGGGATCCCGAACGCACGAGAGGAGATCGCCGCCCTGCGCGGCCGGCTCCCTGGGGCGCGCGCCGATCGCGAGGAGCTCGAGCGAGACTTCGCCGATTCCTCGTGGGCCGGCGTAGCTGATCACGTCGACCGCACCGAAGCGATCCTCACCGAGATCGAACCGATCCTCGAGGACGCGGACTCGAGCTCGGCCGAATCGGTGCAGCGCTACTTCCACGCCGTCGATCGACTGGGGCACGTAGAACGACGTCAGGCCGAGGCGAGCGAACGACTCGACGATCTCACGACCCGCACTGACGAGCTGCGCGCTCTTCGCGAAGCCGCGCGCAAGCAGGAGAGCGAGCTCGCGTCGCGGCGCAAGGAGGCGGAGCGCTCCCTCACGGAGCACTCGGCAGTCGTCGGGCCCGACGTCGCGGAGCTGATGGCGTCCACCGATGCTCTCGCGCGCGACCTCGCCGATCGCATCGTCGAGCCACGCCCCGACTGGGTCCGCCTCCATGAGGAGGTCGCGGCGGCCGAGGAGGGATACCGAAGCGTCGTCTCCGAGGCCGAAGAAGATGCGCGCCTGCATCGCGCCCTCGAGGAACGGCTACGCGAGGCCGACCGCCGCGCGGGCGAAGTCGAGCGGCAGCTCGCGAGCAGCTCGGCCGACCGCATGCCCGCGAACCACCGTTTCCAGGAGGCCCGCGACGTGCTCCAGAAGGTGCGCGCGCGAAGCGCCGTCGCCGGCAGCGACTGGGGCGTGCTTCTCGAACGACTCGCCGACTCGGTCCGCGAGCTCGATGCCGCTTCGCGCCTCGCGACGACGGATCTGAAGCTCGCACGGCAGATCGAAGAAGCAATCGGCGACGCCGAACACGAGATTCGAAAGGCCGCGTCGTACTCGCGCATGGGATCGACCGCCGATGTCGCCGGCGCGCGCGCCGAGCTCGGTAACGCCCGCGATCGCTACTCGGCGCAAGACTACGAGACGGCCCTGCGGCTCGCCGCATCGGCACGTCGAGCGGCTACGGACGCCTACGACGACGCCGTCCTCGAGGCACGTCGTCGCGTCCGTCGGCGAGAGCGCGAACGCCGCCAGCAAGAAGCGCAGGCTCGCGCCGCAGCGGCCGTGGTCCGCGCGGCCCTCTCGGCCGGCCGTCGACGCCGATCCACCACCTCCCGATCCCGCTCGTCGGGATCCGGCTTCTCGTTCGGATCGCGGCCCTCGAAGTCGTGGTCCCGACCCTCGTCCTCCTCTTCCTCGAGCTCGTGGTCGAGCGGCTCGAGCCAGAGCAGCTGGTAACGGATCCATGCCCCACCTCATCTCGTTCACGTCTTCGGCGTTCGACCCCGCGGCCGAGCCCGAGAATCCGTTCAACCCGATCGCCGGACAGGCGGTCCTCGCGTGGTTGCGGGGCCAGCTCACGGAAGCCGGCCTCGATGTCACGGAGCCGGGACCGGAAGATTGGGGATGGTATGTCGACGTGACGACCGCGGACGGCAACTATCTGGTAGGCGCAACCCTCGAGGGCGAGCCGGACGAAGAGGGGCGAACGGCCTTCGACTGGATCCTGCAGATTCATCGCATGCGGTCGATACGAGACAAGCTCTTCGGTCGGAACAAGATGACCGAGGAAGATCCGCTCGCGGCTCGTATCGAGACGATCGTACGAGGTCATCCGGACGTCGGCGACGTCGACATTCAACACAGCGCATGATTCGATCGCGACGCATAGATAAATCGACGCCGCGAAGAAAAACGTTACGCAAAGCGAATCCGGCTACCGCGCGGTTACGAAATCGCAAGTGAACACAACGAGTGTTCTCGCCGACCCACCTGTGCGCGTGAAAAAACTCCGCATTCGCGCCCGCTTCTTGAATCCACTCCTCCCTTCGATTCGAAATCTGCCAGTGATCCGCGAGTGCGGATCCTGAGTCTGCAGCTTCCGAGTCCGCATCGAGAAGAGGAGGAATTCGTCATGCGTCTGCCCAAAGCCCTTTTGACTTTCGTGCTCTGTGGTCTGTTGTCGAGCGTCGTCTTTGCGCAGGATCCCGCGCGTGTTCGCGTCGCCCACCTCTCCCCGGATGCGCCGCCGGTCGACATCCTCGTCAACGACGCCGTCGCGTTCGAGAACATCTCGTTCCCGAGCACGACCGTCTACGCCGAGCTCGCCGCCGGCATGTACAACATCAAGGTCGTTCCGACGGGCACGACCGAGCCGGTCGTCATCGACGTCGACCTCATGTTCGAAGCCGGAACGAGCTACACGGCGGCTGCGGTCAACATCCTCGACAAGATTGAGCCGATCCTGCTCGTCGACGACAACACGCTGAACCCGAATCGCGGTCGCCTGCGCTTCGTGCACGCTTCGCCGAACGCGCCGCGCGTCGACATCGCGATCAAGGACGGCCCGGTCATCTATCGCAACGTTTCCTTCAAGGAAGACGGTCCGTATCGACAGGGCCCGGCCGGTACGTACGACCTCGAAGTTCGACTCGCCGGTACGAAGGAAGTCGTGCTCGACATCCCCGGCGTCGAGTTCATCGCGAACCGCGTCGTCACGGTCTTTGCCATCGGCCTCGTCGAAGGTGAGCCGCCGCTCGGGGTCTTCGCCGCGATCGACGCGAGCTGCACGGCCGACCTCGACGAGAACGGAATCGTCGACATCCAGGACGTCGTTCGCTTCGCCGAGCTCTTCCAGACGCGCGATCTCTCGATCGACTTCGACGGCAACGGCGTCGTGAACCGCGCCGACACGCTCTTCTTCATCGAGAAGTGGGGCAAGAGCGACGAGGTCTGCGACTGCTAGTCGCCCCGGACCTCATTCGGAACGAAACCATCCAAGGCTCGTCGGCCGCATCTCGCGGTCGGCGGGCCTTGTTTCGTTTCGCCCTCTTACCTCGGGAACGTGTCGGCGAGGAAGGACTCGACGGCCGCACGGAATCGCTCGGGCTCGTCGAGCTGCGGCACGTGAGCCGTGTTCGGAATGTCGACGCGGCGCGCTCCCGCGATCTCGCGCTCGAGAAGAGCGACGATTCGATGCGCGTCCGGGTCGTCGTTCTCGCCGACGATCAGCAGCGTAGGAACGTCGATCGAGGAGATACGCCCGATCGCGGGAGGATCGATCATGCGCGGCAGCGTGCGATCCGCGGCGAAGGCCTCCTTGTTGTCGCTCACGATGCGTCGCATGCGCGCTCGACCTTCTGCGTTCGATTCTCGAGGCGGCAGGTACGGATCGGAGAGGATCGCCTCCACGACACCGTCGAGATCTCCGGCCTCGACGTACGCGAAGATTCCCATCAATCGTTCGATCGTTTCCGCTGATGGCACAAAGCCCGAGAGCCCCGGTGCGACCAGCACGAGACCGGCCACGCGATCGGGATGCTCGACCGCGAAGTCGATGGCGAGCGACCCACCGTAGGAGAGTCCGAGAAGCACCGCGCGATCCACGCCGCGATCGTCCAGGACCGCGCGCACGTCCTCGGTCGGAGAGAACGGCTCGGTCGCGGCGGGAGACTCGCCCATCCCTCGGATATCGAATCGGATCGTGCGCTGCCGAGCGGCAAACGCTTCGAAGTGCCCGTCCCATCCGCGTCGATCGAGCGAGGCACCACCGCTCAGCAGAAGCAGCGTCGGCTCTCCGTCACCGCGCTCCTCGTAGTAGAGGCTGCCCGCGCCGTTCACGGTAACCCGGCCCGTCGTGAGCTCGATCGCCTTCGCCGGCTCGTCGGGCACGCTGTAGCAGCTCGCGAGAAAGAGCAGGAGCGCCATCCTCGCGGCGACCCCGAGACGTCCGCGGGAAGCCCGCCGAGATTTCGTTCGATTTGTCGGCTGCATGGTCGGGACAGGCTATCTCGTTCACGCATTCGCGACGACCCGAGGTCGATTCTCCCGGCAGCCCCTCCCCTGCCGGGCCGGCAAATGGGACACTCTCGATGCGGGCCGGAATTCGCCGGCGCCGCGATGATCCCGGGAGAGGCCTCATGAACCGTGAAACGCTGCTCGAAATGATCTCGGCGCTGAAGCAACAGCGCGACGAGCTCGCCCTCAAGGTGCACCTCGGCAAGAAGGAAGCTCAGGACGAGTGGAAGGAGCTGACGGCGAAGCTCGACGAGCTGAACGCGAAGCTCGAGCCGGTGAAGGACGCGGCGCAGGAGACCGGAAGCAACCTCTTCGCCTCGTTCAAGCAGGTCGCCGAAGAAGTCCGCGACGGATTCGTTCGCATCAAGGACTCGCTCCCGAAGTCGTAGGGCTCTCGATCGAACAATGGATCTCACACGCCTTCCTCAGCTCGTTCGCAGCACCGGTCGGTTTCGAGACGTCACCGCGATCCTCGCGAAGTACGGCCTCGCGACCTGGATGCAGGCCATCCACATCGACTGGGTGCAGCGCCTCTTCAAGAGCGAGGACGGCCGGAAGATCAGCGACCTCGAGATGGGCGTCCGGGTCCGCATGGCTCTCACCGAGCTCGGCCCCACGTTCATCAAGCTCGGGCAGATCCTGAGCACGCGCCCGGACCTGGTCGGCCCCGACATCTCGGACGAGCTCGCGAAGCTCCAGACCGCCACGCCCCCCGACCCGCCCGGCGTCGCGCGCGCCACGCTCGAGCGTGAGCTCGGCCGACCGCCCGAGGAGATCTTCGCAGAGTTCGAAGAGAAGGCGTTCGCGTCGGCGTCGATCGCGCAGATCCATCGGGCCAAGCGCCACGACGGACGCGAGGTCGTCGTGAAGATCCAGCACGCCGGCATCGAGGATCAGATCCGGAGCGACCTCGAGATCCTGACGCAGCTCGCGCACCTCGCCGAGGAGATCGCGCCGCAGCTCCGCGCGTATCAGCCGCGCAGCACCGCCGCCGAGTTCGGTCGCACCCTGACCCGCGAGCTCGACTTCGGGCTCGAGGCGCGGAACCTCACGCTGTTCGCCCGGAACTTCCGCGCGCACGAGAGTGTGCGCATCCCGACGCCGTACCCCGAGATGTCGTCCCGCCGCGTGCTGACGATGGACTACCTCGACGGGATCTCGGTCGCGAACACCCAGGCGCTCGTCGAGGCCGGCTACGATCTGTCGGCCATCGCGAGGCGCGGCGCGCGTCTGTTCGTCGACATGATCTTCCGCGACGGCTTCTACCACGCCGACCCGCACCCCGGGAATCTCCTGGTGCTTCCGGGCGAGATCATCGGTCTGCTCGATTGCGGCATGGTGGGACGACTCGACGACGAGCTGCGCGAGATGATCGAAGACATGGTCATCGCCATCGTCGACCACGATTCCGAGCGGCTCACCGATCTCGTCGTGCGCATCGGTCAGCCGCCGGAAGACTTCGACCGCTCCGCGCTCAGGCGCGACCTCGACGAGCTGTCCGATCAGTTCCGCGACATCCCGATCGCCGAGCTCGATCTGCGCGAGGCGATCGAAGGCATCTTCCGGATCGTGCGCGACCATCGCATCCTGCTCCCGTCGCGCATCGCTCTGATCCTGAAGATCCTCGTGATGCTCGAAGGAACGTCGCGGCATCTGAGCTCGACGTTCAGCGTTGCCGAGATCCTCGAGCCCTACCGCGAGCAGGCGATCCGCCGGCGACTCTCGCCCGCTAGGCTCATGCGAAAGGCCGGCACCGCCTACCGCGAGTGGTCGCGCCTGTTCGAGATTCTGCCCGGGGACGCCGCCGACATCCTCCAGCGGGTGAAGCGCGGGAAGTTCGATGTCCACCTCGACCACCGGCGCCTCGACTCGATCGTCAACCGGCTCGTCCTCGGCGTGCTCACCGCGGCCCTGTTCATGGGCTCGGCCAACCTGTGGAGCCGGAACGTCCCGCCCATGCTCGGGCCGTACTCGGTTCCGGGCGCCGTCGGATGCTTCGTTGCGGTCTTCCTCGGCTGGCGGCTCCTGCGCGCGATCATGCGCACCGAAGGCCTCCGCGGATAGACCGGGCGGGTCCCGCCCCGCTGAACCCCCGCCCCGCTGAGCCCCCGCCCCGCTGAGCCGAAGCCCCCCTCGAGCCGCCCGAATCCCTCTCCCGAGATTTTCTCCGCCCCGGTGTAATCCCCCCGCCTCCCTGCTCAAGAGCGTTGTGGAGGCGCACGACGGGTCGCCTCACGACGGGTAAAAACACACGGAAAGCGGAGATAACCATGCAGATCCAGAAGACCCTCACCACGATCACGACCACGACGGCCCTGTTCCTCACCCTGCTCGCGGCGGGCGCTGCGAAGGCTCAGCCCTCGGCTCAGCAGGAGAAGCTGCAGAACATGGTCTGCAAGCGATTCGGCGTCTACGAACGAAGCATCCCCCGCGTGCTCCCCGAGTTCACCGCTCGGGCCGCCTTCGAGGCGATCGTGAAGGGCAGCACGCCGGCGAAGACGTCGCCGGAGATGGATACGTACCTGCGATCGATCAAGAAGGACGCGATCTCGATCGGCACCGAGGCCGGCGAGCGGGCGGCCCGAGCGATGAACGGGATTCTGAACGATCTGAGCCAGAACCAGTGCGCCAACACCCACGACCTCACGGGGCCCCCGACGCGCGACAACGTCTCGCTGATCGTGTGCGGACGCCTCGACGCGTACCAGGAAGTCTGGACGCAGGCGGCGGCGGATGCCTTCGTCGATGAGATGTACGCCGCGCTCGCCGAGCGCTCGGCCGCCGCCGGCGTGGATCCTCGCGAAGCCGCCGCGTACAACGAGCAGGCCGCATGGGACGCCGCGCTCCAGGCGACCGCGATGATCGAGAAGCGTTTCACCCAGGGCCGCAGCCGCCTGTGCAACGCCCTCGAACAGGCCGCGATCGACGAGAGCCCGGTGCTCGTCTCGGAGCACGGCCCGAACGACCACCGTTTCCCGGGAGAGCAGCAGCCCCTGCCGCTCGGCCAGAGCACGGTCTTCGAGTTCGGCGTCTCGACCATCGAGGTGCGAGAAGGTTTCGTCGCCAAGGTCACGGACCGCTTCGGCTTCACCCAGACGTTCGTCGGCCCGATCGAAACCTTCGTCGGCCAGCAGAGCAACGACCAGATCGCCGAGATCGAGATCGTCGACAAGGCGGCGCACGACCGTGAGGTGCTTCGCGCCGAGCTGCTCGCTGCCGAAGCCGATCTCATCGGCGAGCTCGACTGGGCCAAGGGCGAGCGCGACCAGGCCGCCGGCAACATGGCCGACGCCTGGGACAGGCTCATGATCGTGGACGCTCCGCTCCGCTCCATCGAACCGCAGCTCAACGCCAAGCGCCGAGAACTCGAGGTCGCGGAAGAGCCGATCCAGGTGATCCTGGAGCTCATCCGCCAGCTCGAGAGCGCCGCGG
>CAZQZX010000044.1:0-34373 GCA_964597885.1 uncultured Planctomycetota bacterium | reverse complement strand
AGGCGCCGATTGCGCAGACGCTCGACGATGCTCTCGCGCATCGACTGGCCGAGGTCGCCGTTCAGCGCGGCGCACGCGATGCCGCGTTCCTCGAGCTGCTCGGCGAGCCAGACCGTCGTCTGCTTCGTTCGCACGAACACGATTGCGGCGTCGACGTCTTCGGCCGCGAGGATCCGCGACAGAGCGGCCAGCTTGCTCGTCCCGTCGACGCGCCAGAACAGCTGCTTCGTGGCGGCCACGGTCGAGGTCTTCGATCGGATGTGCACCTCGACGGGCTCCACGAGATGACGGCGCGCGGTCTTGCGCACCGGCTCCGGGAGCGTCGCCGAGAAGAGCGCCGTCTGTCGTTCCTTCGGCGCCTGCTCGAGGATCCACTCGACGTCCTCGAGGAATCCCATGCGAAGCATCTCGTCCGCTTCGTCGAGAACGATCGTCTCGAGGCGGTCGAGCTTCAGCGTGCCGCGTCGCAGGTGGTCCATCACACGACCCGGTGTACCGACCACGACGTGCACGCCTCGGTTGAGCGCGCGCAGCTGCGGGTCGATGTGCTGTCCGCCGTACACCGCGAGCACCCGGATCGTCCCCGAGTGCTTGCCGTACGACTCGAACGCGTTCGCCACCTGCAGCGCGAGCTCACGCGTCGGCGTGAGGATCAGCGCCTGCGGTCGCGGGACCTTCGGATCGAGGCGCTGCAAGATCGGAAGCGCGAAAGCCGCCGTCTTGCCGGTGCCCGTCTGCGCCTGCCCGAGCAGATCGCGTCCTTCGAGCAGAACCGGGATCGCCCGCTTCTGGATCGGCGACGGCGAGCTGTACCCGGCCTCGCCGAGCGCGCGCAGGAGCTTCTCCTCGAGGCCGAGCTCCTGGAAGCTCGGCTCGCCGCTCTTGGTCGCCTCGCCGTTCGGAGCCGGGGCACCATTCGGAGCCGCCGTGCCGTTCGGAACTGGGGCGCCGTTCGGAGCCGGTGCGCTGCTCGAGGTAGGTTCGGCCGAGATCGAATCGGCCGGAATCGGATCAGGTGCAGACATGGAATCAGTACCCTGTTTCGTTTCGAGGGAGCTCGCTTCACCCGACTCGAATCGGGCACGGAGAATCCGCGACTATAACCTATCTGCGTCCGTGTGACCAGCTTCCGTCAAAAAGACCGGGGATTCCGGAAGCCGCTTTGGTTTATTGTGGGCGGCCCGGGTACCGTCTCCCGGGCGAAGCCACGGTGAGGCCCAGCGACGATGAGCGAAGCGACATCCCAGGTGCGGTATCTCGGGTTCGTGTTCAGCACGAGCGAGTGCGGTGTGGCGGCGATTCGAGCCGACGGCCGGGAGGCGTACGCCTCGACCCCGATCGAGGGCCGCGTGACCTGGCAGGGGTGGCCCGCCCACTACCTCGAGCACACCCCCGAGATGATGGTCCGGGTCCTGGACCGGCTCGAGGCCAAGGGATTCCCGCTCGATCGCAAGGGAACGATGTCCGCCTCGTGGCGACAGCACGACCTCGCCGTGCTCGACGATCAGGATGCGCCGCTCGCGCCGGCCCCGAGCTGGCAGTGCAACGGCGCCACCGAAGAGACCCGGACGCTCAACCAGGACATCGCCGGCTTCGCCGAATCGGTCGGCACGATCGAGCCCCGGTTTGTTGCCGCCAAGCTTCCGTGGATGCTCGGTCGTATCCCCGAGATGCGCCGGCATGTCCATCGTGCTCTGCTCTCGGGCGACTGGCTGGCCGGAAAGCTCACCGGCAGCTATCGCCTGAGCGCCTCGGATGCGATCTGCAACGGCTTGCTCGACCAGCGAACGAAAGCACTCGCGACGGACGCGTTGAAGCGCGCGGGCCGCAAGCTAGGCAAGCGCCTCGACCCGGCCTGGTTTCCCGAGGTGATCGCGAGCGACGGCATCGTGGGTCGCGTGCGCACGTCGTCCGACCCGCGATTCGCCGCGCTCTCGAAGCGCCTGCGAGGGTGGAAGGTCGCGGCCGCGCTCGGCGACAACCAGGCGACGGCCGCCGGCTGCGGCGCCGCCGATCACGGCACGATCGTGATCTCCCTCGGCACGAGCGGCACCGTGAATCGCGTCGTTCCGATGGACGCGCCGCTGCGCGGTCGGGCGGCCTGCTTCGAGTACTGGGACGATCGCCTGCTGCTGATGATGCTGCCGGCGTGCGCATCGTGGTACGAGATCTTCCGCGCGACCTACGCAACGGATCTGCCGCACGACACGTTGAACGAACGCGCGCTGCGGGCGCGGCTCGCCGGTACGAAGCTCATGTCGCCGCCGCCCGACCGGGCGATCACGCGGGGAACGCATCGATGGAAGGCGCTCGAAGGCATGAAGCCCTCGGAGCGGATCGCGTCGGTGCAGCTCTCGATCGCGGCAGAAATGCTCGCCCGAGTCCGCGCGATGCTCCGCGAGGTGAAGGGCCGCGGCGAGCCCGTCCGAAGGTTCATCCTCACGGGAGGCCTGGCGCAGGCCCCGCTGATCGAGCAGGCTCTCGTTCTCGGACTCGACGCGATGGCGCCCGGAGCTTCCATCGAGCAGAGCCGGCGGCGTGGCCCGCTCGCCTTCAAGACCGACGCGCTCGGTGCCCTCTACAACGCTCGGATGTCCGACACCCGGGAAACGCTCGCCGGCATCGCCGCCCGCGAGTCCAAGACGAAACGATGTCGGATGCCGGACACCAGGCGCGCGTCGGCGATCCGCGCGGCGCTCGGAATCGACTGAACGACCTCCCGCTCCCGCACCGCCGGAAGCGAAACCCGAATCGCAGGAGAGAACGAACGGATGGCAGCCTTCCCCGAAGTCGATCGAATCGCGTACGAAGGTCCCGACTCGAAGAACCCGCTGGCCTTTCGCTGGTACGACGAGAACAAGGTCGTCGAAGGCAAGACGATGAAGGAGCACCTTCGTTTCAGCGTCGTCTACTGGCACACCTTCCGCGGGACGGGCGCCGATCCGTTCGGCGCGCCCACTCTCGAGCGGCCGTGGGATGACGGCACCGAGTCGCTCGACAACGCGAAGAATCGCGTCCGCGTCGCCTTCGAGCTGATGGAGAAGCTCGGCGCGCCCTACTACGCCTTCCACGATCGCGACGTCGCCCCGGAAGGCGCCACGCTCGCCGAGACCAACCGCAACTTCGACGAGATCGTGAAGGTGCTCGCCGAGGAACAGCAGCGCACCGGCATCCGGCTGCTCTGGGGGACGGCGAACCTGTTCAGCCATCCGCGCTACGTGCACGGCGCCGCCACGAGCTGCAACGCCGACGTCTTCGCGCACGCCGCCGCGCAGGTCAAGAAATGCCTCGAGGTCACGAAGGAGCTCGGCGGCGAGAACTACGTCTTCTGGGGAGGACGCGAAGGCTATCAGAATCTCTTCAACACCGACATGAAGCGCGAGCTCGATCACCTCGCACGCTTCTTTCACCTCGCGGTCAATTATGCGAAGTCGATCGGTTTCGACGGGACCTTCCTCATCGAGCCGAAGCCCAAAGAACCGACGAAGCATCAGTACGACTCGGACGCCGCCGCGTGCATCAACTTCCTGCGCGCGCACGGCCTCACCGACTCGTTCAAGCTGAATCTCGAAACGAATCACGCGACGCTCGCCGGGCACTCCATGATGCACGAGCTCGACTACGCGGGGCACCAGGGGCTCCTCGGGTCGATCGACGCGAACACCGGCGACCTCCTGCTCGGCTGGGATACCGACCAGTTCCCCACGAACGTCTACCTGACCACCGAGGTGATGCTCACCCTCCTGCGATATGGCGGCATCGCCCCCGGCGGCGTCAACTTCGACGCGAAGGTGCGACGCGAGAGCTTCGAGCCCATCGATCTCTTCCACGCGCACATCGGCGGCATGGACGCATTCGCACGCGGGCTCGAGATCGCGGCCGCCATTCGCGCCGACGGCGAGCTCGACGCGTTCGTCGCGGACCGCTACGCGAGCTGGGACGAGGGCATCGGCGCCGAGATCGAGGCCGGGCGCGCGACGTTCGATTCGCTCGAAGCGTACGTCCGCGAGAAGGGCGATCTCGCGCCCAACCGGAGCGGCCGGCAAGAGATGCTCGAGAACCTCATCAACCGGTATCTCTGATCCGCGTAGTCGGACGCCGGCCTAGCCCTGGGCGTCGTCCAGCGAGACACGCCCGGCAAAGCTCCGGTAGACGATCACGAAGTAGCTGCTCGCGAGGAGCATCCCCGGGATCCACCAGTACAGGGCGACGCGGAGCCCGTACGCCGGGGCCGCCGAGGACGCCGCGGTCAGCGCGAGCTCGGGACCGGTCGACGACGGGAGCAAGTAGGGGTACAGCCCGAACGCCGCACTCCCGAACAGACCGAAGAGCAGCGCGGCCGACGACAGGAAAGTCGCTCGGTCGTGCGCCGATCGGGCCGACCGGAGCGCGAGCCCGAGGCCGGCGATGGCGAGCACGGGCAGCGCCCATCCTGCCGGATTCGTGAAGATCCTCTCGCGCACGTGGGGCTGCACGTAGAGCGTCACCACCGTCAGAAACGCGATCAGCACCGCGAGCACCGGTAGTGTGCGCCGGACGACCGTTCGCGATCGCAACGCCGGATCCCCTTCGGTCTTCCACGCGATCCACGCCGCGCCGTGAACGAGCAGCGCGACCACCGCCGTCACGGCGACGAGGATCGTGTAGCCGTCGAGAATCCCCACGTTCCCGCGCACTCCGAAATGGGTCCAGAGCGGCGTGAAGAAACCGCCGGTGTCTTCCTGGAAGGGGACGCCGCGCACGACGTTTCCGAGCGCCGCCCCGAAGAGGATCACGAGCGCGAGGCTCGATCCCGCGAACACCACGTCCCACGTGGGCCGCCAGATCGCGCCCTCGAACTTGTTGCGGAGCTCGATGGCGAGCGCGCGCAGCATGAGCATCCACAGGATCATGATCAGCGGGAGGTAGAAGCCGCTGAACGCCGCGGAAAACGCCTTCGGGAACGCGAGCAGCAGGGTCGCGCCTCCGGCCACGAGCCAGACCTCGTTGCCGTCCCATACCGGGCCGATCGAACGCAGCACCATGCGCCGTTCGGCATCCGTACGCGCCACGAACAGATGGCACATTCCCGCACCCAGATCGAATCCGTCGAGCACGATGTAGAGGGCGAGCATGAGCGCGAGGGCCGCGAACCAGAACGTCTCCATCACGCCGCTCCTTCCTGCGCGGGAAGCGTCGCTCCTTCGTGCGGGCCGCGTGCGATCTGCCGCCCGACCACCAGAAGGAAGATCAGCGTCAGGAGCGCGTACATCCCCGCAAAGCCGATCAGCGTGAAGAGCGTGTTCCCCGCCGAGACGTTGTCGGAATAGCCCTCGCCCGTTCGGAGCACCTTGTAGACGAGCCACGGCTGTCGGCCGAGCTCTGCGGTGAGCCACCCGGCCGTGTTGGCGATGTACGGGAACGGCAGCGCGAACACGAGCGCGTACAGGATCGCCTTCATCTCGAAGAGCTTCCCGCCGCGAAGCCTCCACGCCGCGAGCCCGAAGAGCGCGAGCAGCATCGTCCCGAGGCCCACCATGATGTGATACGCGTAGTACAGCATCGGCACGTTGTCGGGCCACTCGTCCTCGACCTGCTTCAATCCCTGGATCTCCGCGTCCCAGCGCTGGTACGTGAGAAAGCTCAGGAGCTTCGGGATGTGGATCGGGTTGTCGAGCGTTTGCGCTTCCATGTTGGGCTGACCGATCAGCGTCAACGGCGCGCCCTCCTCGGAGTCGAAGAGGCCTTCCATGCCGGCGAAGGCGGCCGGCTGATGGATCGCGACGTTACGCGCCTGCTGATCCCCCGTCGGGAAGGCCGCCAGCACGAGCGCGGCAAAGGCCATGGGAACGCCGAGTCGCAGGAACGTCTCGGATTCCTCGCGATGCCGGCCGAGCAGCAGGTACGCCGCGCCGATCGAAGACACGACGACCGAGGCCGTCACGATCGATCCGATCATCGTGTGCGCGTACTGCCAGGGAAGCCACGGATTCGTGAAGAGCGCCGAAAGGCTCTCGAGTCGAACCGAGCCGTCGTCGAGCAGCGAATAGCCGACGGGATGCTGCATCCACGCATTCGTCGCGACGATGAAGAACCCCGACAACCACGCTCCGAGGAACACGAGCACCGCCGAGAGCCAGTGAAGCTTCGGGCCGAGCCGCTTCTCCCCGAACAGGAACAGGCCGAGAAACGTCGACTCGAGGAAGAACGAGAACACGCCTTCCATCGCGAGCGTCTGACCGATGACGCTGCCGGCGCCTTCCGTGAAGCGCGCCCAGTTCGTCCCGAACTGGAACTCCATCGGGATGCCGGTCACGACACCCATGCCGAAGTTGACGGCGAAGATCTTTCCCCAGAAACGCGCCGCTCGATCGTTGCGCGCGGCACTCGCCGCATCGACACCGCGAAGCGCGCGCGTCTTGAAGATGACGATCAGAAGCGCGAGCCCCATCGTGAGCTGCGGGAACAGATAGTGATACGTGATGGTGAACGCGAACTGCAGGCGATGAAGGGTCTCGGCGTCCATGCGGAAAGGATACCTCTGACTTTCGATACGACGAGGGGTGAGATTGTCGCAGCGACGACTCGCCGCGCGAGTTGCGCAACGCGCGCGCAAGCGTATGCGCCCCTTTGAAAGTTCAATGGGGATGCTTTCGGTACCGATTCCTGAGGTCATGAACGTACGACGTTTTGTCTTGACAGCGATGCGGTCCGCCCCGAGAATCGCGGGCGATCATTGGAATGACCCCTTGGAAATGATGAGCCTCGAGGTCCGGCAAGGCTCCTTTCCACTTTGCATCGCATGCATGGAACGGCCCTCCGGAATCGAGGTGCGTCGTATCCGACGACCCTTGACGGAGGAAACTACATGCGAAGCAACCACCGGAGCGCACACCTTTTCTTTTGCCTGATCCTGATCGGATTGCTGCCTGCTATCCCCGCAGTGGCGCAACCGATCGTCGAACCGCGCGGCCCCGCAGCCGGCTTCACTGCGGACGTCGACGAAGAAGACACCTTCATCCGCGGTGAAATCCTCGTGAAGTTCCGAGAGACCACCGCGTTCAGCGCGAGCGAGAAGATCCACCGAGAGCTCGGCACGCGCGTGATCTACACCAGTCCGTTCGCGGGATTCCAGCGCGTCGCCGTTCCCGAAGGACGCACGGAAGTCTCGATGGTCGAGGCCTTCTCGGCCATGGACGAGGTTGAGTACGCGGAGCTCAACTCGATCTGCCGCGCCACCGCGACGCCGAACGATCCGTACTACGGCTTCCAGTGGCACTTCCCGCAGATCAACGTCCCGACCGCCTGGGACACGACCACGGGTTCGGGCGTCGTCGTCGCGATCCTGGACTCGGGTGTCGCGTACGAGAACTACCCGGTGCCGTCGTGGGAGTCGAACACGGTCGCGTCGGGCGTCACGCAGTACCAGCAGGCGGCGGACCTCGCCGGAACGAGCTTCGTCCCCGGCTATGACTTCATCAACAACGACTCGCACCCGAACGACAACAACGCGCACGGAACGCACGTCGCGGGTACGGTTGCGCAGAGCACGAACGACGGCTACGGCGTTGCGGGTATCGCTTACAACGCTTCGATCATGCCGGTGAAGGTGCTCAACTACCAGGGTAGCGGCTCGGCTGCGGCGCTCGCCGACGGCCTGTACTTCTGCGCGGACAACGGCGCGGATGTCGCCAACATGAGCCTCTCGTGGGGCCCCGGCTACAATCCGGGCTCGACGGTCTCGAACGCGATCTCCTACGCCTACAACGCCGGCGTCGTCCTCGTCGCCTCGTCGGGCAACGCGGGCGTCAACACGGTTTCGTACCCGGCGGCCTACAGCCAGTGCATCGCGGTCGGCGCGACGCGCTTCGATGAGCAGCGCTCGCCCTACTCGCAGTACGGATCCGCCCTCGACGTCGTGGCGCCCGGCGGCGACACGTCGGTCGACCAGAACGGCGACGGCTACATCGACGGCGTTCTGCAGATGACCATCGCGGGTTACGTCAACGAGCAGAACAAGGCGAACCCGAACTCGTTCAGCTGGTACTTCTATCAGGGCACGTCGATGTCGGCCCCGCACGTCGCGGGCGTCGCCGCGCTGTGCATCGCCAACGGCATCACGGGCGTCGAGAACGTCCGCGACGCGCTCCAGGACACGGCGACCGACCTCGGCGCCGCCGGCTGGGACTCGCAGTACGGCCATGGCCAGATCGATGCGGCCGCGGCCATCGGCAACGGCTCGCCTCCGCCGCCCCCGCCGGCCGACACCACGCCGCCGACGCCCAACCCGATGTCGTTCGCGGCGCTTCCGGTCGCGACGGGCACGAGCTCGATCACGATGACGGCGTCGGCCGCGAGTGACGCGTCGGGCGTCGAGTACTACTTCGAGTGCCTCACGGCCGGCGGAAACGACTCCGGCTGGCAGAACGGCACCACGTACGAAGACACGGGCCTCGCCGCCGACACCACCTACACGTACCGCGTGAAGGCGCGCGACCTCTCGACGAACCAGAACGAGACGGCGTACTCGGGCAACGCATCGGCCACGACCGATCCGCAGGGTGGCGGCGGCGGTCCGGTGACGCTCGCGTTCGACGACTTCGAGTCGGGCTGGGGCAACTACGTCGATGGTGGTGGCGACTGCCGCCGCTACACGGGCGGCACGTACGCCTGGGGTGGTAGCGCCGCTGCGAACATCCAGGACAACAGCGGTACGCGCTCCTCGTTCTACACGACCGCCGGTTTCGACGTGAGCGGCTACTCCACGATCACGATCAACTTCTTCTTCATCGGCGTGAGCATGGAGAACAACGAGGACTTCTGGGTGCAGTACTACGACGGCTCGAGCTGGAACACCGTCGCGACCTTCGCCCGGGGGACCGACTTCAACAACAACTCGTTCTACGAGGCGAACGTGACGATCTCCTCGTCGAGCTACAACTTCCCGTCGAACGCCAACTTCCGCTTCAGGTGCGACGCGAGCGGAAACCGCGACGACGTGTACATCGACGACGTCACGATCACCGCGGAGTGATCGACATCGTCAGGCATCACTGAGCCATCCAAGGACGCTAACCGTTACACCAAGAGGGCGGCCGCGAAAGCGGTCGCCCTTTTTCAATGATGCACGTGGACTTCTTCGCCGCGCTTCCGTGTAGAATGGAGCGACGCGGGGGACGCGTCGTTACCGGACGGATCCGGATCTGCGCCAAAGGAGACCGATGCCGATGGAGTCGCGCACAGCAGCACGCCTTCGCTCCGCCCGAACGCTCCCTGTCGTCTGCCTCATGATCGCCCTCATCGGGAAGGCCGCGGTCGCCGAGACCCCCGAGATCTGGCTGAAAGCCGGCTACTACGGAACCAGCGAGGCGCAAGTCGGTGAGTGGACCGGCGACGGGCTTCCCGATCTCGCCCGCGTGGACGGTTCCGAGTTGACGGTCTTCGCCAACGACGGACGCGGCAGCTTCTCGCCGTTCGCAACCGTCGATCTGCCCGAATACCATTCCCCGCACTTCGAAACGGCCGACCTGAACGACGACGGGCTCCTCGACTTCATTCTCTTCGCACCGGTTCCCAGCCGATTCGCTGTCGTACTCTCTGATGGTCAGGGAGGCTTCTTGCCGCCCGTCAGCTACTTCTCGCAGGGACGTCACGTCCGCGCGGCCGCGGCGGGTGATCTGGACGGCGACGGAAACGTGGAGCTGGCCGTCGCGAACGAGGACACGGATCAGATCATCGTGTTCCGCGGCAACGGCGACGGTACGTTCGACGACTTCGAGCGCGTCCCGGTGGGAAGCGACCCGGTCTCACTCGCAATGCTCGATGTGAACGGCGACGAGAATCTCGACATGGTCGTCGCCAATTCCGGCTCGGGAACCCTGTCGCTCTTCCTCGGCGACGGGAGCGGTGAGCTGTCTTCGCCCGCGACCGTGCCGGCGGGAACGAATCCGGTGCAGGTGCTCCCGATCGACCTCGACGGCGACGCACATCCCGATCTGGCTGTCGTCGACGAAGCGGGTGGGCACGCGCTGTTTCTGACAGGCGACGGAACCGGTGGTTTCGATACCGAAGAAGTCCCGGCGGGCGAGGCGCCGCGCTGGATCGATTCCGGCGACGCCGATGGCGACGGGACGGACGACTACGTCATCGCCGACTACGGCCGAGGCGAGCTCCGGGTTATGTTCGGTCAGCAGGGCGGAGGGATTCGCGAGGAGAGCGTGCTCGCCGCGGGTCGAATCGTGTACCGCGCCGCGTTCGTCGATGTCGACCTCGACGGGCACCTCGATGTCGTCGGCAATTCGGCCTTTTTCTTCGGGACCGGAACGGGCGGTTTCGGAAACCTGCGCAACTTCGAGCTCGGATTGAGCGCGTACAGCGGCGCTTCCCGGATCGAGGTCGCCGATCTCGATCTCGACGGGATCGTGGATTTCGTCACGACCGACCGCGACCGAAACACGGTGGGCATCCTGCTGTCCGAACGGCGGCTGCAGCTAAGGCCGGCGGTCGAGATCGCGGTCGGTGACAGCCCGAGATCCGTTCTGGCCGTCAACCTCCGTGAGGACCCCTACCCGGATCTCGTCGTCACCAACCGATACAGCGACGAGCTCTCCGTTCTTCTCGGAGGTCCGGGCGGGCAGTTCTCCGCGGCCACGAACTTCGGCGTCGGTCCCGGACCGGATGCGATCGCAAGTGCGGACTTCGACGAGGACGGCCACGTCGACCTTGCCGTGGGACTGTCGAACGGCACCGTCAACGTGCTCTTCGGAGACGGGAACGGAGGCTTTCGCACGCTCCGCACGCTCAGCGTGTTCCGACCGATCGAGGGAGTCACCACGGGCGACTTCAACGATGACGGCCATGTGGACATCGCCACGGTGGGCGGCAACGGCTTCCACCTGTTCCTCGGTACCGGCACGACGGACCTCGTG
The DNA here is from genome assembly GCA_964597885.1 of uncultured Planctomycetota bacterium. GTDB lineage: Bacteria > Planctomycetota > JACOTG01 > JACOTG01 > JAUIME01 > CAZQZX01. The sequence continues at coordinate 23,466 of CAZQZX010000044.1, read as the reverse complement.
ACCGGCCACACCGACGACCTGTTCAGCGACACGAGCGGCATCCTCTCGGGACACTTCAACGAGGACGATGTCCTCGACCTGGCGATCCTCCTCGTCGGCTATGGGAACCCGCTGGTCGCCGTCGTTCTCGGTGGGGCCGACGCAAGCTTTGCCGTGCACTGGCAAGAGACGTTCTTCCTGGGAGCAGGCGACCGAGTGCATGCGCCCGTGGATCTGGACGAGGACGGATTCTCGGACCTCGTTCTCCCCGGCCGTGGCGAAGTCCACGTCTATCGTGCGCTCGGCGACGGGACGTTCGATCTCGAGCATCCGCGGACCTTCCTGACCGCCGGCGGATCGATCCAGCACTCCACACTCGCCTCGGAAGACTGGAACGGCGATGGCCACGCCGACCTCTTCCTCGGCCTTGGTTCGCAGATGGTCTTCGTCCGGAATCGGACGTTCGAGCATCTCGACTGCCGGGCCGGCAACGTCAACAAGGGCACCGGGGACATCGCCGACGTGCTGTTTCTGAACGGCAGCGCCGGCGAAGGAATCGAGCGGAAGGTCGGCCTCGGTACGAACGACCCCTTCGAGCTCTCGGTTGCCGCGCCGCCTTCGAACCCGGACGGCCCCTCCCCCTTCGCGCTCTACGCCTGGCTCTCGCGCCCGGCATACCGGACGGTCGAGGTATTCCCGAAGAAGCTCGGCAACATGTGCATGTCGTCACCGGCCAACGGGGGCCTGCCGACGCCGATCCACATCTGGAACAATCTCGGCTTCGAGTCGATCCTCGGCTCTCCCGACGACCCGTCTGACCCGGCTCCGTCGACGGTTCTCTCGAGGCCGAGCGGGCTCGGCATCTCGGTCGACGCGTTCTTCCAGGGCGTGATGCTCGACGACGGCGCCGCCGGAGGTCGCGCCGCGATCACGAACGGCATCGCGGTATCGGTAAAGTAACGCCTACTTCGCCGGCGCGTCCGGGATGGACCAGCGGGTGAGGTGCGTCTCGTCCTTGATGTAGACGGTGCGGCCCGAGACGACCGGGTGGGCCCAGGTGGGACTGTCGGCGACCTCGTAGCGCGCGAGCTCGTCGTAGTCCTCGGTCTCGGCCGTGAAGACCACGAGCTCGGAAGCCGTGTTGAGCGCGAGGATGACGCTTCCGACATCGACGAGCGCGGCGTTCTCGCCTTCGCGGCCGTCGCCCGTCCACAGGATGTCACCCGACGTCGCATCGAGGCAGAAGTACTGTCCGCGCCGCTTCTCGCTGAAGCCGATCAGGTTCTGTCCCTTCACGAGCGGCGTGCTCATGTACATCGACGCCTTCGACGTCTTCCACGCCTGCTCGAGCTTCCCTTCCTTGAGGCGGAAGCCTTCGGTTCCCTTGTGGTAGCCGGACATCACGAGGATGTCGCCGACGACGACCGGCGACACCGAGTTCTGATCGGACGTCGTCGAGTAGTCGTACTTCCACAGGAGCTTGCCGTCTGTCGGCGAGAGTCCGACGGCGTTGAACTGCGTCTGGGTGATGAGCTGCTTCGTGCCGCCGAAGTCGACAATGATCGGCGAGGCGTAGCCCGGGCCGTCGCCGCCCCAGCTCCACTTCTCCTTGCCCGACTCGACGTCGAACGCCGTGATGGCGCCCTGGCCATCGCCACCGACGTGCGCGATGAGCACGCCTTCATGCACGATCGGAGACATCGCGGCGCCGTAGCGCGGCAGCTTCGGGTAGCGCCCTTCGAACACGTGGCGCCACAGGATCTTTCCAGTGGCCGCATCGAGGCACGAGAGCACGCCCGTGATTCCGAACGTGAACACGCGGCCGTCGACCACGGTCACCGACGACTTCGGGCCCTTGCCGTGCTTGGTCGCGGTGGGATCCATCTCGTAGGGGATCTTGAGGGCATCACGCCACAGTTCCTTGCCGGTCGCCGCATCGAGCGCGAGGATGCACTCCATATCGTCGTCCTGCCGCGCGTGCACGTAGAGCTTCCCGTCGACGAGCGCGGGCGTCGCGTGCCCCGTGCCCACCTCGACGCTCCATCCCTTCTCGAGCTCCTCCGGCCACTCCGCGGGCGCCGTGAAGTCGGCGACGCGGGCGCTTCGATCGCCGCCGCGCCATCCGGTCCAGTTCGAATCGTTCGCGATCCCGTTGTTCGCAACGGCGAGGAACGCGGCGACGGCCAGCACGGCGATACCCTGCGAGAAGAGCTTCATGATCGGTCTTTCGAAATGCGGATCTCGTGGTTCAGCGGAAAACGGCGATCGTCAGCGGCTACTGACCGACCGACGACTCGCTCTTGGTTTCGTTCGCGATGCAGTAGAGGTTTCGCGAGGTACGGATGAACAGCTCGTCCCCCGAGACGGCGATCGACGCGAGCGTGTAGTCGTCGTCGAGCTCGTTCACCGCGAGGACCTTGAACTCGGGCCCGGTGGCCAGGACCGCCGTGCGGCCGCCCTCGTTCGAGACGTAGATACGGTCGCCGGCCAGAAGCGGCGAGGCATCGTAGATCCCGCGCGGGAGCCGCTGCTTCTGGTAGTGCACCTCGCCGGTCTTCGGATCGACGCAGTGCATGAACCCGCGATCGTGCAGGATGTAGAGGTGCGTCCCGTCCGTCACCGGCGTCGGAACGTCGTACGACAGGTCGCTCGTCCAGGCCGTGTGCGTCTTCGTGACGTCGCCCTTGCCCCCGATGCGGCACGCGATCGTCGGGCCCCGCTTCGCGCAAGCCACGACGATGTCGTCGATCACCACGGGCGTGGCCACGGTTCGATAGTACTGATCGCGCGTCGGGTTGATGCCGGCGCAGCGCCAGGTCTCCTTGCCCGTCTCGAGGTCGTGCCCCGTGACGTAGTCACCGCCGCTGATCAGGATCTCGGTGCGGTCTCCGTAGTCGACCGCCACGGGAGTCGTGTACGCATCCGGCGATTCGGTGAGCGCATCGGTCGCGCGCTCGACCTTCCACAGCTCCTTCCCGCTCTTCGGGTCGAAGGCGACGATGTAGGATGGGTCGTCGGTCGTCATACCGTGCAGCACCGGGACGATGAGCTTGCCTCCGTACAGAAGCGGCGACGCTCCGTAGCCCCAGCCGAGGCCGAACTTCCCGTACTTCTTCTGCAGGTCGACGTGCCAGGCTTCCTTGCCCTCCACGTCGAACGCCGCGAGCATCCCCGTGCCCGTGAGCGCCCAGACGTGCTCGCCGTCGGTGATCGGCGACGGGCTCGCCATGTTCTGCTTGCCGATCTGGAAGTTGCCGTCGGTGAGCGTCTTTCGCCAGAGGAGCGACCCGTCCGTCTTCGAGTAACAAGCAAGCAGGAGGCTGCGCCCTTCCGGGTGCCGATCGCCGGCCATGCGGCGGATGACGGGCGCCGTCTCTTCGCCCTTCTTGGCCTCGCTCGGCGTCGTGATGAAGATGCGATCGCCCCAGATGACCGGCGTCGAGCCGCTCCACGAGGGCATCGCGACCTTCCACTTCACGTTCTCGCTCTCGGACCACGAGAGCGGCAGGTTCTTCGAGTCGGTCGTGCCGTCGAGCGACGGACCGCGCCACTGCGGCCAGTTGTCGGCGGCCATCGCCGGGGCCATCGCCATGACGGCGAGGACGAGCGTGAGCACGAGCGTTCTCATCGGTGAGCCTCCTCGGGAGCTTGCCGCGACTACTTCTCGGTCTTCTTGTCGTCGGCCGCCGGGGCGATCGCGTACAGCTGCGACTCGCCGGCGACGTAGAGCACACCGTCCGATGCGACGACCGTTCCGTGGTAGAGGCCCGGAAGCGTGTTCGTCGCGAGGACCTTCTTCTTCTTGCCGGCCGCGAGGATGACGACGTCGCCGTCACCGTTGCGGACGTAGACCTTGCCGTCGGCGACGTAGGGCGAGCCCCACACGTACGCGAGAAGGTCGTGCTGCCAGACGCGCTTACCGCTCGAGAGCTCGAAGCAGTCGATCAAGCCGTCGAGCTGCGTGGCGTAGACGAGGCCGTCGTGGATGGCCACGGTCGCGATGCTCACGCCGAAGTCATCCCCCTCGACGCGCCAGACCTCGGCCGTCTTCGAGATGTCACCGCGCTTGGTCGCATCGATCGCGCGCAGGCATCCGGGGGCACCGCCCGCCTCGGGGTTCTGCCCGACGGCGAGCAGGACCTGCTTGCCGTGGAACACCGGGGTGCACAGCAGCTGGTTCGACGACTCTTCGCCTTCCTTCTCGTGGACGTTGCAGTCGAACTTCCACAGGAGCTTTCCGGTCTTCGGCTCGAACGAGTACAGCCAGCCGTCGCCGCCCGGGAACGCCACCTGCTCGACCCCGTCGACCACACCGTACGCCGGCGAGCCCCACTGCCCTTCGACGAGGTTCTCGCCCGGGGACGAATCCTTCCACACGACCTCACCGGTGTGCCGGTTGACCGCGACAAAGCTCGGCACCTTCGGGTCCAGAACCTTGTACGTCTTCTCGTCGACGCCGTGACCGGTGACGACGAACACGAGATCTCCCGCAACGACCGGCGACGACGCCGACGCCTGGAACGGCGCCACGCCGAATTCCTTGCGCATGTCGACCTTCCACACGAAGTCGGCGGCGTCCTTGCCCTTCATCGTCTCGCCGGTGAACGGCCCGTCGTTCTCATCGTCCATGAAGCCGTCGACATCGCACGCGATGATCTCGCAGCGGTTGCTGACGTAGTAGAGACGATCGCCGACGATGCTCGGCGTCGAGCAGATCCCGATCTCGGCCCAGTCCTCCTTGTCGCCGGTCTCGAGCTTGTCGTGCACGGCCTGCCAGAGGAACTTCCCGTCGGTCGAGAAGCACATCATGATGCCCTTGTCGCCCTTGACGTCGGCCTGGCGCGGGTTGCCGTTGTTGGTGCCCACGTACACGCGACCGTCCGCGATGACGGGGTTGCCGTACGTCTGGCTCCCGAGCTTCGCGACCCATCGGATCGCCGGGCCCTCGCCTTCCTCGTCCCAGGTGAGCGCGAGATTCGTCTCGCCCGAGACCATGTTTCGCTCGGGGGTGCCCCCCCACATCGGCCAGTCGGCGGCGGCCGTCCCCGCAGCGACCGCCAGAAGAGCGATCGCCATCGTGAGTTTGTGTGTGATCTTCATGATGCGGGACATGCTATCCCGCGAGGCGGCGTGTTTCAATCCTGACTGCTCCTTCTGTATCAAGGCGTTACGCACGATCAGGCCCGGATTCCCGGTGGGAAGGCCTCCCATGCAAGGAAGGTTACGACTCCACAGCGCCGCGGTGCCCCGCATTCCGGAGAAAAATGCCGTCTTGTATCGTCTCGGGCATGAAGACACTGACCGAAGAGATCTGGATGGAGATCCCCGGGCGGAGGGCCATCGTGTCGCTCCACCGCAAGGTCGAAGAGCTCGTCGAGCGAAGCGGCGTCCAGGAGGGGATGGTCCTGGTGAACGCGATGCACATCACGGCGAGCGTGTTCATCAACGACAACGAGTCCGGGCTGCACCGCGACTACGACCGCTGGCTCGAGGAGCTCGCTCCTTTCGACGCCTCTCCGGAGCGGTACCACCACAACCGCACCGGGGAAGACAACGCCGACGCCCATCACAAGCGCCAGATCATGGGGCGCGAGGTCGTCGTCGCGATCACCGAGGGCAAGCTCCACCTCGGTCCGTGGGAGCACATCTTCTACTACGAGTTCGACGGCGGCCGCCGGAAGCGCGTGCTCGTGAAGATCATCGGCGAGTAGCGTCCGCAGTTCTGGAGCGAGCGCGGATCAACCGGGATCGCTCTCGCTCGCGACGCGGTCGATGAGATCCTCGGCGATCCGATCCTGAAGCTCGGTGCGAAGGCGATCGCGAAGGCGAAGGCTGCCCTCCCGCACAAACCACGACGGCGATCGGTCGTCGGCGTCCGCCTCGGCCTGGACCACGAAGTGCACGCGACCCGAGCCCACGTCGACGAGCGCGCCCGAGGCACGCCCCACGCCTTCGAGCTTGTTGCTCGGCACGAAGAATCCGGTGACGAGCGTGAGGTCCAGGATCACCCACGGCGTGGCGTACGCCGCATCGTCCACGTTGCCTCCGTACAGGAAGACACAATCGACTCCGAGATCGCGCGCCAGGCCTCGCATCGCCTTCATGCGCGTCGCGAACTGCTCGGGAGTCGTGGCGGGCTCGCTCTCGGGAAGCGGAAGAACCTGGACGTCGCGGAACAGGTCTTCGCGGGCGCGAAGCGTTTCGAGGAATCGGGACGGCGGCGCGACCTCACCCACCTGCGCCACGCCCAGTCGAAGTGGCCGATGCGGCCGCTCGATCGCGCTCGAGTCGACCTCGGCCGGCTGTCCCTCGTAGAGACCGTAGACGAGATTCGAGTACGCGAAGCCGACCTCGCGCACCGACAGCCCGCTCGTGTTGCACCCGACCAGGGTCGTCAGCAGCATCAGGAAGATGCCCGTACATCTACGCATGGGTGTCGCTCCTTCCGGTTCCGTTCGTCGCCTCGATCCGGATCCCGGCTTTCCAAGCTACACCGCTCGAAGCGGCGACGACAAGGGTGAGGATCGCGAACACCGCGCGGCTCGTGGGCGTATGGAGCGACGACAGTCACGAAATCGCGACGCCTCGAAAGCTCCTACCGGCCCGAGAATTTACCCCGCTCAAAGCGAGTACGAACCTCATGCCAACACAGAAATGTCACAATGAAACTGGAAAGGAACCCCAGGAGTATGGGACCGCTGCGCTGCCGGCACCGGTCACCGACCGCATCAAGAAGGAGGGTCAGATGCTCCGTCGAATCGTTGGACCCATTCCGTCCCTACTGCTCGTCTGCACTTCCGTACTTCTCCTCGCATCCGCAACTCGGGCCCAGATCACGCACTACGTGGATGTCGGTCAGTGCCCCGGCCCCGGAGCCGGGACCGAGGCCGACCCTTACTGCTCGATCCAGTTCGCGGTCGATCAGGCCTCGGCCGGGGATACGATCCTCGTCAGCGGCGGCGTCTACCGCGAGAATCTGATCGTTTCGAAGGCGCTCACCGTCGAAGGCGAGGGCACCGCGACGACCACCCTCGACGGACAGGGCGTGGGAGACGTCGTGCAGATCACCGCCGACGGCGTCACGATCCGAGGCTTCACCATCCAGCGTAGCGGGCCGGATTGCGTCGATCGCTGCGCCGGCGTCCGGGGCATGCCGGGCGTCCTTTCGGTAACCATCGACGACTGCGTCCTCATCGACAACGCGCTCGGGATCTCGCTCGCGGCAACCGAGGACTCGACGATCTCCGCTTGCCGGATCGAGAACAGCCAGCTCGGCGTCACCTGCATCGACGGTGTTCGCGTCGCCATCACCGGCAATACGATCCAGGGCAACGACTCGCAGGCGATCCTGCTCACCCGCACGAGCGAGAGTGACATCCACCTGAACGACATCTCCGATACCGGCATCCTCGCGACGGAATCCTGCAACGCGAACCGGATCACCGAGAACGTGTTCACCGACTGTTCAGCGGGAATCGCGTTCCACGGTTCGATGAACACCGTCGACGGGAACCAGCTGCAGTCGTGCGGCCAGGGGATCCTGGTACTGCTCTCCTCGGCCATGAACGACATCACGAACAACACCATCCTCCGGAGCACGGCCTTCGGCATCAACCTCTCTTCGGCCTCGCAGCAAAACACGATCGAGGGAAACACCGTGACACAGGGCGGCGAGGGCATCTTCATTGCCGGCACCCTGAACGACGCGATCCTGAACACGGTCGACGCGAATCGCGGGGACGGCATCTTCCTCGGAACGCAGGCTGCGCAGTGCACGGTGCGAGAGAACACGCTCAACGGGAACTCGCGAGGCGTCCATCTGTCGGGCGCGACGAATTGCTCACTCCTCGACAATCAGTTCTTCGGCAACGGGATCTGGCTCGAGGGAGAGATCACCGCCGAGCTCGCCTCGCACGTCGTGAGCGGCAACAAGATCGGGACGCGGCCGATCGCCTACTACTCGGGGGTCGACGAGATCACCGTCCCCTCCGATGCGGCGCAGGTCCTGCTGGTCGAATGCTCGAACGTCGTCGGCGAGAACCTGGATCTGATCAGCTCGGAGGTCGGGCTGCTGATCGCTTCGTGCGACGACGTCGTGATCCGACTGAGCCGATTCGCGTCCAAGGGCACGGGAGTGCGCATCCAGGGGTCGACCCGGTGCCAGCTGACGGACTGCACCGTGGAGAACAGCCGTATCGCGGGCATCACCATCGACGGATCGACCGACATCACGCTCGACCGCTGCGTGGTCTCCGGCAGCTCCGTGGACGGTATCGTGTGCGAGAGCTCCGACGACGTGACGATCACCGGCGGAACGCTGACGGACAACGTCAACTACGGAATCGATCTGCGGGGTAGCTGCACCCGAACGACCATCACCGGCAACGACTTCTTCCGGAACGACATCGGCGTTTTCTGCGACGGAGCGATCCTGGATCTCACGATCACCGACAACAACGCCGAAGCCAACAACGACGGCTTCCACCTCACGCGCGTCACGAACGGACTGGTCGCCGGCAACCGGATCGAAGGAAGCGCGCTGTACGGGATGAAGCTGATCGACTCGACCGGATCCACCGTCGAGAACAACGAGATCTTCCACTGCAGCTACTACGCGGTGCGCGCCGGCGACGGCGACAACACGTTCAGCAACAATTTCATCCACGACAACGGGCACGGCGTGCTCCTGGGGGGTGACTTCAACCGCCTCCTCGGAAACACGATCGCGAACAACCAGAGCTACGGCATCGACATCCGTTCCCACTCGACCGGCGGCCTGATCTCGGGCAACACGATCGAGGGAAACCGGATCGACGGCATCCTCGTCGAGGGGACCGCCACGACCATCCGCGACAACATCATCCGCGGGAACGGCAAGGTGGGCGTCCGGGTCCTCGGGAGCGACAACCTGATCGAGGCGAACTCGTTCCGACGCAACCGCCAGTTCGGGGTCTGGATGACCGCGTCAGCGGTACGCAACCAGGTCTTCCACAACAACTTCCTCCAGAAGACGCTGGGCGGCCTGATCCAGGGCAAGGACGCGCGCGAGGACGGCACCAATCGATGGGACGCGGGTGCCGTCGAAGGCGGCAACTACTGGAGCGGGCGCGTCCTCGAGGACCTCGACGAGGACGGTCTCGCCGACGTGCCGGTGATCGTGCCGGGCCGATCCGGATCCGGGATGGGCCCCGCGGCGGACCGCTTCCCGCTGATGAGCCCCCACGGAAGCCCCTGAGGAAGCCGGCGCTCGGGTGCATCCGTGACGGCTTCGGTGGCGAAGACTTCTTCATGCGTGCGGACTCCGTATGGGGACCCGGAACCGGACCGCACACCAACAACGTCACAAACGTGGAGCTCACCATGCCTTACGCGCTTTCGTGGACCCGCCGGATTCTCGCTGTCGCCTGCTTCGCCCTCCTGACCCAGCTCGGCACGCAGGCCGTGGCCACCGAAAGCCGCGTCGATGCCGCCAAGCCCGGCTCGGACGAATCTCGAACCTGGCCGCAGTGGCGAGGCCCGATGCGCAACGGTCTCGCTCCGGCGACGCCCCAGTGGCCCGCGAAGCTCACCCCGGAATCCCTCACGAAGCTGTGGCGCGTGGACGACCTCGGTCCGAGCTATTCCGGCCCGATCGTCACCGAAGACCGCGTCTTTTCGACGGAAACGAAGGACAAGAAGCTCGAGATCGTCCGCGCCTTCGACCGCAAGACCGGCAAGGAGCTCTGGAGCACCGAGTGGGAAGGCGCGATGAAGGTCCCCTTCTTCGCGGCCAAGAACGGATCGTGGATCCGGTCGACGCCGGCGTTCGATGGCGACCACCTCTACGTCGGCGGAATCCGCGACGTCATCGTCTGCCTCGATGCCGCGACCGGCAAGACGGTGTGGTCGTACGACTGCCCCGGTGAGATGAAGACGCCGGTGCCGGCCTTCGGCTTCGTGTGCTCCCCGCTCGTGCAGGGCGACCACGTCTACGTGCAGGCCGGCGGCTCGCTCCTCAAGCTCGACAAGAAGACCGGCGAGAAGGTCTGGCTGTCGCTGGCGGACGGCGGCGGCATGAACAGCGTCTTCTCGTCGCCGGTGATCGAGACCATCCACGGTGAAGAACAGCTCCTCGCCCTGACGCGAACCGAGCTGTGCGGCGTTCGACCCGACAACGGCGACGTGCTGTGGCGACGTCCGGTGAAGTCGTTCCGCGGGATGAACATCCTCACGCCGGTCCTCTACGGTGACGCCGTGTTCACGGCACCGTACGGCGGCGAGGCGCAGCTGCTGACGATCTCGCGCGATGAGCAGAACGCCTTCAGCATCACGCCCGCGTGGCAGGAGAAGGTGCAGGGCTACATGACCTCGCCGGTCCTCATCGACGGGCACGCGTACTTCTTCACGCGGAACAACCGCTTCGTTTGTCTGAGCCTCGACGAAGGCGCCACCAAGTGGACTTCGGGTCCGACCGGCGACAAATACTGGTCGCTAGTCGCGCAGGGAGACCGCATCCTCGCCCTCAACGACACCGGCAAGCTGCGTCTGATCCAGGCCACGCCCGAGGATTACCGAGTGATCGCCGAGGTCCAGGTTGCCGACGACAAGACGTGGGCCCATCTCGCCGTCGCCGGCAACGAGATCTTCATCCGCGAGGAGACCGGGCTCGCCGCGATGAGGTGGGACGGCTAGGCCGAATCCCTCGATCGACGCCCACGGATCCCGACCGTCTTCCCAAGGCCGGGGTCCGTCGATAGGATGGGGAGATCGGGCGCGCCGGGCGCCCGCGCTCGCCGAGGCCGAACGACGGCTCGGACCCAGCTGCCGGAGACCGACCATGCGCCGATCGACCCCCGTGCTTCTCTCGTTGGCGGCACTCGCCTTCACGCTCGTGACGCCGACCCAGGCGACGCCCGCCCCGGCCGACGACGTCAAGCTCGTCACCAAGAAGCTCCTCGACGGGCGCCTCACGATGAAGGTCCCGGCGGAATTCGAGCCGATGGACAAGAAGATGCTCGAGTTCAAGTACCCGCGGCTGCCCCGCCCGCAGGCCGTCTTCACCGACGACGCCGCGGCGACGAACATCGCCTTCAGCCACACCAAGAATCGCGTCACGATGGAACAGCTCGACGTCGTTCGCAAGCAGGTCGAGAAGGGCCTGAAACAGGCTCACGCCAAAGCGGAGTGGCTCGAGAGCAAGATCGTCACCATCGGCGACCGCAAATGGTTCCGACTCGACCTTCGCACGCAGGCCATCGACACCAAGGTCCGCAACATCATGATGGGGACCGAGCTCGATGGTCGCCTGCTCATGGTCACGTTCAACACGACCGTCGCCCGTGAGAAGAAGTGGGTCGCCATCGGGAAGAAGGCGCTCGAGTCGATGCGCATCCCGTCGAAGTAGACCTTCGCGTCAGTCGGAAGTGCAACGCCATCCGTCGCCCTCGCGCACGGCGATGCCGTCCTCCTCGAGCTTGAGGAGTCCGGCAGCGAGCGAGCGGCGGGCGAGCGGCCAGAGCTCTTCGGCGACGTCGTCGTAGGTCCGCCGGAGGATGTCCTCGTCGTCGCGGGCTTCGTTCCCGAGCGCATCGATGAGCTTTCGCTCGCGCGACGCTCGATGCTCGAGAACTCGATCGATGAGCGCGGAGCCCCCGCGAGTCGGCGGCCCGTGACCCGGCACGATCATCTCCGGGTCGTGCGCCTTCAGTCGTTCGAGACTCTCGAGATACGTGCGCAGATGTCCGTCCGGCGGATCGATCACGACCGTCGACAGCGCGGACAGCAGGTCCCCCACGATCGCGGTTCGGTACCGGTCCTCGAGAAAGACGAGGTGATCCGGCGAGTGCCCGGGCGTTTCGATCACGCGAAGCTTCCAGTCCGGCGCTCCGTCCGGCGTCGTTCCGAGCGCGAGCTCGTCGCCGTCCGCGATCTCGCGCGTGCCCGACCCCGGCAGCTCGGGAATCCGTGCGAGGCATTCGCGATGAGCGAAGACGGGAAGCGAGTAGCGCGCGCACACCGCCTCGAGACCGCCGCAATGATCCGGGTGATGGTGCGTGAGCAGTACGCCCTCTAGCCTGGACCCTTCCGCGACGACCGAGTCGAGCTTCTGGAACAGCCGTCGATGCTCGCCCGGATCCGGCGAACCGGGATCGATGACATAGCGGCGCTCCTCGCCGACGAGGACCGTGCTGGTCGTCGTCGCGGGCGGCTTCGTCGGCGTATCGAGCGGGACCACGAAGACACCCGGTGCAAAACGGGCGTCGTGAACGCGACCGCGCGTCAGCGCCTCGGTGGCCTCCCGGAATCCGGCGGCGAAGTCCTCTCCGAATCGCGAGAGCAGATCCAGAGTGAAGACGACGGGCGGCGCGATCAGCATCTCTCCGCGGCGCCATGCCTCGAGGGCCTCGTCCGGCCGGAAGAACCGGCCGCCCACGAGCTCGCCGGGCCACAGGTCCATCTCGGCCTCATCGTGGACGTGAGCTTCGAAGAACGTCGTGTGATAGCGCACGGGCGCGAACGGCGGCGTCGTGATCTCCCCCAGGAACGCGAGCGAGTCCTCGGTCACCGGCGGGCGCGAAGCGCGCCAGGCGGACGCATCCCCGTCGAGGAGCGCGCGTCGGCACGACAGCGCCTCGAGGGCTCCCGCGGGCGGCGGCGGCACCACGAACCCTGTCTCCTCGAAGAGCTCCCGCTGAGCGCACGCGCGCAGCGCCTCGAGCTCGGTCGCTCCGTCCTCGAGGTCGCCCTTGTCGACGACTCCGCCCGGAAACGCATGGTAGCCGCCGAAGAATCGCAGCTCCGGATTGCGGAGCACCAGCAACACTTCGGTCGCGGCTCGGCGACGGACGACAACGGCGGTGGCACGGCGGATACGGCTCATGGTGCCGTGATCCTAGCAATCGCTCCCGGTCGGATCAGAAACCGCGGCGGGCCTTCGGGAGCGGCGCCAGCTTGCCGAACGCGAGGAACGCCATGCCCGCTCCGTACGCGGGGCCGATGATCGGATTGTCGATGAACGAGCCGTCGGGTCGCTTGGCCGTGAGGATCGTCTCGAGCAACGGCTCGCGAAACGCCTCGCGCTCTTCTTCGGGGAGCGCGGCCGCGGCTTCCGCCGCCATCGCGTAGTCGAACATCAAGTAGTGCGATCCCTGGCTGCCGTCTCCCGCGTGCATAAGGGTCTTGCCGGTCTCGCCGATGTACTTCTCGCGGTACTCGACGAACATCGCGAGCGCCCCGCGGATCTCCTCGAGGCTCCCGCGGCCGCCTCGATAGAGGGCGAGCGAGCAAACCGGTCCGCGGCCGGCCGCGCCCTCGCGACCGGTCACCCGCCCCGAGTTCGCCTTCGCACCCGGCATCGTCATGTACTCGAACGTCCGGTTCTCGTTGCGCGATCCTTCGAGGCAATCGAGCGCGCGCTTCGCCATCGCTTCCGGCACCTCGGCCCCGACCTCCTGAGCGCGTGTCAGCGCCAGCGACACCGCCGCCGTGATGAAAAGGATCGACTGCGGCGCGACCTGCCCCGAGGCGAGATCGCCGGTGACGTAGTAGCTCCACCCACCTCCCGACTTCTGCTTCTTGCCGAGCCAGCCGACCAGGTCCGTGATGACGGGCAGGTACTCGTCGCGGTCGATCTTCCTCGCATCGATCGCGTCCGCGAGGAACCACGCCATGAACGCGAGGCTCCAGGGTGAGTAGTCCATGAAGACCGGCACGTCGGGCAGCGACTTCATGACCTCGTGCGATCGCCGGACATACTCCGCGGCAGCGCGGATCGCGACCTCGGCCCCCTCTTCATCGGAGCAGCCGAGCAAGGCGCGGCCGCAGATCGCCGTGATCGCCTGGGTGAACGGGTGCGGCTCGCCGTCACTCGAGGCGACGACCTCGGTCGAACAGATCCACGACCCGTCTTGCCGCTGGTGCTCGAGCAGATAACGAAGCGCATCCGATCGCGCTCTCGTCGCACCGGCCGCGTTCGGCATCTCCGCGCCCGGGCGGTGCCGCGGCAAGTCGCGCTCGATCGTGGCGAGGATCGTGGCGTCCGGCCATCGCACGCGCGAGTCCATGCCGATCGAGTGCATCGTGCCCGTCAGCTTCGCCGCGGCGAGGCACGCGTACCGACTGGCGGCGTGATCCTCCACCAGACGCCGCCACCAGGCCTCGGCCGCGTCCTTGTCCTTCGTCCGGTACTTCGCGCTGCCGCCGTGGAAGATGGCCTCCGCGCGCCACGGGCTCTTGGGGTGCGCCTCGACGAATCGCGTCGCCGCCGCGTCGGCCGCGGCGAACTTTCCCATGCGCAGCAGCACGCGCATCTCCTCGATGGCGAGCTCCTCGAGGTCGACCCCGCCGCCGTCCTTCGCGGACGCTTCGCGAGCGGACGCCAGCGCATCGAGTGAGGCCTCGCCCTGGCGCTCTCGTCGGTGCAGCGAAGCACGCAGGCGATGCGCTCGCGCCGACTCGTCGCCTTCAAGGATCTCCCGCGCCATGCCGAGCTCGCCGCGTCGCATGTGGAACTCCGCCTTCGCGTGGACGTCGTCCGATCCCGGACGCGCGCCGTCCGCCACCAGGCCGGGACGAGCGGCAAGGCTGTCGACGAGCATCTCGTAGAAGAGGCTCGCGTCCATCGCGAACGTCTCGCGAATCACCGCGCCGTCGGGAGCGAGCACGAATGCCGCCTGTCCGAACGTCGTCGGGCTCAGTCCGTAGTTCGCGCGATCGCCGAGCGGCGTGTCGGTGTGGCTGCGAATCCGGATCGGCACGAATCGCTCGCGCAGCAGCTCGATCACGTCGAGGTCCATGAGCGGACCGACGTTCGCCTCGTCGGTGAGCGAGAACCCCGGGTAGAAGCGCGCCGCCGCGAAGATCAAGCGCTTCTCTTCGCGCGCCTTCCGCGAGGCCTCCTCCCAGCTCGACGCCCACGCGACTTCGCTTCCGCACTTCGCGGCGAGTGCCGCGAGCTCACGCTCCGCCGAGGTGTCGACCGTGATCTTCTCGAACGCGAACGTGTCCCAGATCGCGTCGAGCTCGGGGACGCGCTTGTCGTAATCCTCACGAACCGCGTGGCACTGGAGGATGTAGCCGTACCCGTTCTCGATCGCGTAGGCCTGACGCACGCGATACCAGCCGCCGGTCTGGCCCTTCATGTCGACGATCAGGGTCGCCCACGATCGTCCCGCCAGGTCGCGGCGCCCGGTCTTCGGCTCGCCGTACTGATCCGGGGAAGCCTGGATCCGCGCGAGCGACCGGTCGAGCAGCAGCTTCGGGTCCTTCACCTCGCCCGCGGGTGAGGCCCAGACGGTCACCTGCGTGTGCCCCGGATCTCCGGCAGGCGTCACGACGACGGTGAGCGCGCCGGTCGCGGCGTCCTTCGTCTCGCGAAACGTCCAGTTCGAGTCCGGGCGATCCACACGGAAGCCGTGGGTCGCGCTCGTGAAGCGATTCCCATCGCCGTCTTCGCGAGCCCCCGCCTCTCCACCGAAGACGAACAGGATTCCCGCGAGAGCCACCAGGAGCTGGGGAGCGCGACACCGCATGAGGACCTCCGTGCTAGTGAGCGTGACCACGCCCGGACCGGTGGGCGGCGCGGCCGGCGCGCCACCCTTGTCGATGTACGCCCAACTCTACGGCCACCCGTCCGCCGAATGCAACCCCGCGCGCCGGACGGGCGTGCGCCGCGAACCGTGTTTTCGCGTGCGTCCCCGCAATCGATCACCTACAATCCGGTCTGAGAATCGAGATTCCGACCCCTACGGAGAACGCCCACATGAATCAGCATCGCACCGGATCGAGCTCACGCTTTGGTCGTCTCGTTTTGCCGGCGCTCGCGCTCGCCCTGTTCCTGGCCTCGTCGCACGCGTTCGCGGACGAAGTCGTGAACGTCGGCGGACGCGGCAACGTGGTCGTGCAGGTACCGCCCGACTACGATCCGGCCGAGCCCCTTCCGCTCGTCATCCTGCTGCACGGCTACAGCGGCAACGGCATCGGCGTCGAAGCGTACATGGGCTTCACGAGCGCCGCGGACAACATGGGCTTCTTCCTCGCCTATCCGAACGGAACGTTCGACGCTCTGAACAACCGGTTCTGGAACGCGACGGACGGCTGCTGCAACTTCTTCGGCTCGAGCGTCAACGATTCGCAGTACCTGCTCGACCTCATCAACGAGATCAAGTCGATCCTCTCGGTGGATGACAACCGCGTGCACTGCGTCGGTCACTCCAACGGAGGCTTCATGTCGTACCGCATGGCGTGCGACCACCCGGACGTCATCGCTTCCGTCGCGAGCCTCGCCGGTGCGACGTTCGACGACCCGACCGACTGCGCGCCCGCTTCGCCCGTCCATGTCCTGCAGATCCACGGCACGGCCGATACGGTCATCCGTTACAACGGCGGAAGCATCACTGGCCCGTACCCCGGCGCCGTCGAGACGGTCCAGCAGTGGGCCACGTTCGACGGATGCACGCTGACGCAGGACACGTCGGCCCCGCCGATCAACATCGACTTCAGCCTGCCCGGCAACGAGACGACCGTCGTTCGCTACGAGAACGACTGCGATATCGGTGGATCGGCCGAGCTGTGGACGATCGTCGGCGGCGAGCACTCGCCCGCGCTGACCACCGACTTCAGCACGCAGGTCGCGAACTGGCTCTTCGATCACCCGAAGACCGGCCCCGACTGCCTGACGAGTACGGTGAACTCGGGCAGCGGCCCCGTCGAGGACGTGCTGTTCCTCAACGGTTCGGCCGGGGGCGTGAACCGTACCGTGCAGGTCGCGGGTGGCGCTTCGATCGACGCCTCGATCGTGCGTCCGTCCGCGGGCGGTAACGGCAAGTTCCTCGTCCAGGCCAACAGCGGAACGCCGAGCGTGTCGGGTCAGATCGACCTGCCGGCGAACGTCGGCCTCGCGTGCTTCCCGTTCCTGCTGCCGGAATCCATGCCGATCGCGATCTGGAACAACCTCGGCAAGGAGAGCCTCGTGGGATCGAGCCAGTACTTCGACGGGACGCCGATCGCCGATCCGGATCGAGCGCCGACGAGCTACCTCGATCTGGCCTCGGGAGACGCGACGAACCTGTCGCCGGGCACGAAGGTGACATTCCAGGCGGTGATTCTCGATCCGGGCTCGGTCAGCCCGAAGCGGGCGAGCTCCACGAACGCGCTCGTCCTCGAGATCCTCTAGAGGGACGAGCGAACCGAGGAGCGTGCTGTACGCTCCTCGACGAACGATGCGACATCATCCGAGCGCGCGTGTTGCCTGAAGATCAGGCGACCGCGCGCTTTTCTTTTCGCTCTCGGTCGAGGCGGCGTCCCTCTTCGAGGACGCGCTCGGGCGGCTGTCGCAGGTTCCAGATGAGACCGACCGCGTTCAGGCCGCGAAGGATGTAGTAGGTGATGTCGATCTCGTACCAGTAGAAGCCCTGGCGGGCGCACGCCTGGTAGTGGTGGTGGTTGTTGTGCCAGCCCTCACCGAACGTGAGCAGCGCGAGCGGCAGGCTGTTGCGGCTGTCGTCGGTCGTCTGGAAGCGGCGCTTGCCGAACATGTGCGTGAGCGAGTTGATCGTGAAGGTCGCGTGCCACGTGAGCACGGTGCTCAGCAGGAAGCCGACGCACAGACCCGACCATCCGAGGAACAGCCACGACAGGAAGCCCATCGCGATCGGCGGGACGAGGTGGTACTTGTTGAGCCAAACGAGCTCCGGGTACTTCGCGAGATCCTTCACCTGGCTGTAGTCGGTCTTGTCGTTGCCGTCGAAAAGCCAACCGACGTGCGCGTACCAGAAACCGCTCTGGTGCGGCGAGTGGAGATCATGCTCGGTGTCGGACTCGGCGTGATGGTGACGGTGATGCGCCGCCCACCAAAGGCAGCCCTTCTGGGCCGTCGACTGAGCGAGGCACGCGAGCACGAACTGGAAAGCTCGGCTCGTGCGATAGGTGCGGTGCGAGAAGTACCGGTGGTATCCGCCGGTGACGGCGAACATCCGGATCGCGAAGAGCGACACGCACAGGATCGCGGCGGGCCAGGTGACCCCGGTGAAGATCGCGCCGAGCGCGCCGATGTGCACGAGGAGGAACGGAAGCGCCCCGAGCCGGAACAACCAGTGCGACGTCTTCGGCTTGGTCTGGCCACCCGAAACCGGCGCGTTGGCGGCGGCGCGGTGCTTGTCGCCGGCGACCCGACGACCTTCCTTCTGCTTCGCCTTCTTCGTAACGACGGCCGTGCCCATGACTCGCTCCTCGTCGCGCGGTAGTGCCGCGCCGTCCGGTCTCGTCCCCCTCGGGTCGTCCGCCCGGGTCACTCTCCCGGGATCGGACTCGGCCGCGAGACGGTCGAGCTCCTCGTGAGTGCTGGCAAAGGCTACCTCTGATTCGACCCGGCTGCTGTCACGCCTTAGTCACGTCATGTCACGGTTTCGTCAAAGCGGATCAGATCGATGCAAACCCATGGGGAATGGAGCCTTGGAAGGCACTCCCGGGCGGCCGGACGGCCTGGAAGAGGCCCGAGATCAGGCGTTCGGCACCGGTCGGAACTTGTATCCGAGCCCCCGCACGGACAGGAAGTAGACGGGGTGGGCCGGGTCCGGCTCGAAGGCCTTGCGGAGCCGGAGGACGAAATTGTCCACGGTCCGGGTGTTCGGATAGCCTCGCAGGTGCCAGACCTTCTCCAGGAGCTCCTCGCGGCTCAGGACCCGTTCGGGGTTGTCCGCGAAGTACTGCAGGAGGTCGAGCTCCAGCCGGGTGAGCGAGATCGACTCGCCTCCCACCGCCGCCTCGTGCGAATCGAAGTCGATCCGCGCCTCGCCGAACTGGAGGACCGCCGGGCTCGTCGACTCGGTGGGCGGGCCGCCCTGCTCCCACTGCTGGCGACGGATCAACGAGCGCACGCGCGCCAGGAGCTCCGTCAGCTCGAAAGGCTTCACGAGGTAGTCATCAGCTCCGGCCTCGAGCCCGAGCACGCGATCCTCGGGCGAGCTCCGCGCCGTCAGCATGATCACCGGCGTGTAGTTACCCGAGTCGCGGAGCTTGCGGCAGAGCTGGAAGCCGTCCAGATCCGGAAGCATCACGTCGAGCACGATCGTCGCGTAAGCATGCGGACGCACGAGGAACTGTCCCGCGCGCTTCGCGTTCTCGGCCACGTCGACCGCGAAGCCCTCGAGCTCGAGGTTGAGCTTCAGGCCAGCGGCCAGGTGCCCTTCGTCCTCGACGACGAGCAGACGGATGCGATCTTCGCCGTCGCTCATCGCACGCGCTCGCTCTCGACGGGCGGCGCGTCGGCAGCGGGCTCATCCGAGCTCGAAGGCTCGGCCACCGTGCGAAGGCTCCGCGCCGGCAATCGCACGGTCATCGTCGTACCCTGGTCGAGCCCCTCCGAAGACGCGGTGAGCTTGCCGCCGAGCACACGCACGAGTGCCGCCGCCACGTACAGACCGAGCCCCGTCCCCTTGCGCATGCGAACGGATTCGTCCTCGACCCGGTAGAAGCGCTCGAACACGTTCTTGAGCTGCTTGCGCGGGATCCCGACCCCGCGATCCGCGACTTCGATCGTGAGATACCGCGCGTCGGCGCGAGCGTCCACCGTCACTTCGACTCCCCCTTCGGGCGAGTCGTTCGAGTACTTCACCGCGTTGTCGAGGAGATTCTTGATCACCGTCTCGAGCACCGTCCGATCCGTGGCGAGCACGTACGCACCGCTCACGCGATTGCGGATCGCGTCCGGCCTCTGCTTGTGATAGCGCGTGATGCTGTCGGCGCAATGCTGAACGAGATCCTTCAGCACGACATCCTCGACCGAGTGCCCCTTGTGATGGCCGCTGAGCCGGTTCGCCTCGAGCACGTCGTCGATGAATTTCGAGAGCCGCGCGACGTCGTCGATCATCATCTGACGGACGCTGAAGCGCTGCGCCGAAGCCAGGTCGTCGCGGTCGAGCGTTTCGAGGCAGAGCTTCAGCGAGGCGAGCGGCGTCTTGAGCTCGTGCGTGACCGAATCGATGAAGCGGCTCTGCCGGTTCACCATTCGGATCTCGCGCACCAGGAACACGCTGAACATGACGAGCACCGCGATGATCACGGCGAACGACGTACTGCCGAGCGGAAGGAGCCACGCCGTCTCCGCCACGTACTCGCTCACGCCGAGATTCCGGACGAGCACGAGGATCCACGCGACGAGCAGCGCGATGCTGAGCACCACGGTGAACACGCCGAGGATGATCGGGGTCGAGATCGAGCGGCGACGGGCCAAGGACGGGACTCCATTCCGATGAGGGATTCGTCCCAGAGACTACACCGCGATCGCGTGAGCGCGCAAACCCGGAAACCGGGCGGGAAGCTTGCGACCGCAAAAGCGAGCCACCCCGGGGCGGATCGGTCCGATCCCCGGGGTGGCCTCGTCGATTCTCTTACGTCAGGCTTCGCAGGACCTCGAGCGTCGCGTCGGGCTCGGGTCGGCGCGTGTAGTCCGGATCGGCGTCGATGCTGCGGATCACGCCGCTCGGGTCGATGACGATGCGCGCCGGAAGCGGAAGCTCCCACGACTCGTCGCCGTTGAACGTCGGCAGATCGATCTCGAACTGCCGGTACACGGCCCGGAGATCCTCCGGGAGCGAGAACACGAGCCCGAGCTTCCGAGCCCAGGCGTTGCCCGCGTCACTCAGCACCGGATACTCGAGCCGGTTCTGCGCGCGCACCGCCGCGTTCTTCTCGATCGTCTGCGGCGAAACGGCCACGAGGCTTGCACCGAGCTCCTGGATCGCGCCGAGCTGCTTCTGCAGAGCATCCAGCTCCGCGTTGCAGTACGGTCACCACTGCCCGCGATAGACGGTGACGACCAGCGGCCCCTTCGAGAGAAGATCCGCCGACGACACGTCGTTGCCCTCGGTGTCCGGAAGCGTGAACGGCACGAGCTCGTCTCCGACCTTCGGGATCCCGTCGAGGATGCCCGAATCCCGCAGATCGCTCGTCGCCCGTGACATGATCGTGCGCGCTTCTTCGGGCGCACGCTCCGCGAAGCTCGCGCGGAGTCGATCCAGCCTGTCTTGAAGCCGACCCATGATCGGTTCCTTTCCTGTTCTCAACCCGCGTAGACGGGATAGTCCGTGTAGCCTTCGGCCGCGTGCTCACCCGAGTACCACGTCGACGGATCCGCCTCCGGCGCGAGCTCCCACCCGTTGCGGAAGCGATCCACGAGGTCCGGGTTCGAGATGAACGGTCGCCCGAACGCGATCAGATCGGCGGCGCCGCGATCGATCGCGGACTTCGCCTGATCCAGATCATAGCCACAGTTGCCCATGAGAGGCCCGTCGAACACCTCGCGGAAGTCTTCGAGCTTCATCGGGTCGCCCTTCTCGTGGAATCCGAACGCGAGCCCGTCCATCACGTGGAGATACGAGAGGCCGAACGCGCCGAGCTCCTTGGCGGCGTACAGGAACGTCTCGCGGAAGTCCGGCGATCCCATGTCGTTGAACATCCCGTTCGGCGAGAGGCGGACGCCAACTCGATTGGCGGGGAACACACCCGTCACTCCCTCGACGACCTCGCGCAGCAACCGGAAGCGATTCTCGACGCTGCCGCCGTACGCGTCCGTGCGGTGATTGGTCCTCGACTGCAGGAACTGGTCGAGCAGGTAGCCGTTGGCCGAGTGGACCTCGACGCCGTCGAAGCCCGCCTCGTGGGCGCGACGCGTCGCCGCCACGTAGTCCGCGACGACACCCGGAAGCTCTTCCGTGTCGAGCGCGCGCGGCGTCTCGTACGGCTTCTTGCCGTCCGGCGTGTGCACGCCCTCGCCGTTGATCGCGATCGCCGACGGGGCTACCGCCGGTTCACCGCCGTGGAAGCTGCTGTGCGACGCACGCCCGCAATGCCAGAGCTGCAGGTAAATCGAGCTGCCTTCGGCATGGACGGCATCGACGACGGCCTTCCAGGCTTCGCCTTGCTCATCGGTGTAGATTCCGGGCGAGTTCACCCAGCCGTTCCCCTGAGCCGACACGGTCGTCGCCTCGGTGATCAGCAGGCCGGCGCCGGTCCGCTGCGCGTAGTACTCGGCCATCAGCGCGTTGGCGAGCCGCTCGGACCCGGCACGCGCCCGGGTCATCGGCGCCAGGACGACGCGATTCTTCAGATTCAGATCTCCGAGCGCGTACGGCTCGAAAAGGGAAAGCGAGGAGGTGCTGGTCATCAGGGGTGCTCCTTCCGAAACCACAGGGGTCCGATCCATCGTCGCCGGCCATCCGCCGGCCCGGTACTTCGCGAGGGGATTCGACCCTTCGCCCTCTCGTGGATGCGGGCGCGAACCACGAGGTTTCGGGGATTTTGCCCGCTGCGCTCCCGCGAGCGCTACCCCTCACCGAGAATCGCGGCGATGATCGGGAGATCCGCCGGCGCGAAGTCCCAGTCGCCGAGATGCTTCGGCTCGATCCACTCGATGCGGTCGTGGACGGTCAGGCTCGGTTCGCCCGCGACGTGGTCGGCCTCGTACGCGAGCAGCTCGATGTGGGCGTGCCCGTAGTCGAAGCGGCTCGACGCGACAAAGCGGCCCACGCGGATCTCGACGCCGAGCTCTTCCCGGAACTCGCGGGCCAGGCAGGCCTCCGGCGTCTCCTCGCCCTCGATCTTCCCGCCGGGGAACTCCCACTTGCCCGGGAGCGCCTCGCCGGGCGCACGCCTTGCCGCCAGGATCCGCCCTCGCTCGTCGCGCACGATCCCGGCCGTGACGCGCTTGCGGACAGGTTCGGTCGCGGGCGTCGGATCGTCGCGCCCTGGGGTGCCGGGCTCAGTCACCGTCCCCGTCGCCTCCGGTTTCTTCCTCGAGACGCAGCTTGCGGTCGATGACGAAGGGGCCGAACGGGAGGAGCGCCGCCAGGAACGGGACCGCGGCCTTTCGGTAGGACCAGCCGAGACGCTCGATGACGAGCAAGAGCGCCACGCAGAACGCGACGAACAGGACGCCGTGCACCCAGCCGACCACCATCACGGCTTCCGGCTTGCCGGCGAGATATTTGAGCGGCATCGCCACGAACAGCAGGATGAGGAACGAAGTCCCCTCGAGCATTCCGAGCGCGCGCAGTCGACCGATCGGCGTCTTCCACATGATGGACGCGATTATGTCAGGTCCGAGCGGCGCGGTCGACTACGTGCTCGAGCCGCCCGCCCCGCCCCCGGCCGAAACCTTCCGACGACGCGGACGCCTCCGACGGCGACGACGAGCGCCTTCACCCCCGCCCGAAGCTCCCTGGGACGAGCCGCCCGAGGACGGCGCTCCCGAAGACGACCGAGGCGAGCCACCGCCAGAGGGCCGCGACTTCGACGACTTCGATCCGCCCGCGCTGGACGCCGCGGCTTCGACCGCCGCTCCCTTGCCTCGTCCTCGACCGCGGCGATTCTTGCTCCTCGACGAGCCGCCCTTCCCGGGCGCACCGCCGTCCGCGCTCGCGGCACCAGCCGTGGCCCCCTTGCGACGACCGCCACCGCGCCGGCTGTTTCGTCCGCCGCCGCCACCGGCACCGCTGCCGCCGCCCTGTCGAC